>DAOUAB010000247.1:0-12785 GCA_034434015.1 Anaerolineales bacterium | reverse complement strand
GAGAGCGAGCGCCGCTACCGGCTGCTGGCCGAGAACGCCACCGACGTGATCTGGACGATGGATTTCAGCGGGAAGTTCACGTACATCAGCCCATCGGTGGAGCCATTGCGCGGGTTCACGCCGGACGAGGTCTTGCGCCAGCCCCTGGCCGAGGCGGTGACGCCTGACTCACTGGCCCTGATGCTCGACCTCCTGCAGGCGGCCGTCCGCGAATTGACGCTGGGCGAGCCCATGCCGGCCCGGCCGCACGAGGTGGAACAGCCGCGCAAAGACGGGACGACGGTCTGGACCGAGGTCATCGCGCGCGTGATGTACGACGCGGGCGGGGCGCCGACCGGCATCCTGGGCGTCTCGCGCGACATCACCGCCCGCAAACAACTCGAGGCCGAGAACCGCCGCCTGTTCGAGGCCGCGCAGCGCCGAGCGATGGAGGCCGAGACCTTGCGCGAGGCCGGAGCGGCGGTGGCGGCGACGCTGGACCGCGACGACCTCATCCAGCGGCTCCTCGAGCAGTTGAAGCGCGTGGTGCCGTACGACAGCGCCTCGGTCCAACTGCTGCGCGACGAGGAGATGGAGATCGTGGGCGGCAGCGGCTTCGCCGACCTGTCCGCCGTGATCGGTATGCGTTTTAAGATGAGCGCGGCGACGCCCGACCTGGTCGTCTTCCAGACGCGCCAGCCGCACATCCTGCACGACGCCCAGGCCGACTACGCCGCCTTCCGTGAGCCGCCGCACAACCACATCCACGGCTGGCTGGGCGTGCCGCTCATCGTCCAGGACCGCGTCATCGGCATGCTGGCGCTGGACAGCACCCGGCCCGGGGCGTTCACCGGCGACCACGCCCGCCTGGCCACCGCCTTCGCCGACCAGGTCGCCATCGCCCTCGAGAACGCCCGCCTGTTCGAGGACGTGCAGCGCCTGGCCATCACCGACGCGCTGACCGGGGTCTACAACCGCCGGCACTTCTTCCACCTGGCGGCCCTGGAGTTCGAGCTGGCGTGCCGCTACCGGCATGCCCTGTCCGTGATCATGCTGGACATTGACCACTTCAAGGCCGTCAACGACGCCTTCGGCCACGCGGCCGGCGACCACGTCCTGCGCCACGTCGCCCAACTGTGCCGCACGGCGCTGCGCAAGCCGGACCTGATCGGGCGCTACGGCGGGGAGGAGTTCGTCATCCTCCTGCCGGAGACGTCGCCGGACAGCGCGGTGCAGGTGGCCGAGCGCCTGCGCGCCCTGATCGAGGCGACCCCCTTCGACGCGCACGCCCACGCCCCGGCGCGGATCACGCTCAGCCTGGGCGTGGCCACGCTGCCCCTGGCCGATTGCCGCGACCAGCCCGCCCCGGACTCGCTGCAGAAGCTGGTGGACTGGGCCGATCGCGGGCTGTACGCCGCCAAGCAGTCCGGCCGGAACTGTGTCCGCGTCGGCGGGCCGGCCGACCCGGTGTGACCGACTGCCCATTGCCGCCGCCCGGCGTTTGCCGGATAGTGGGTCCAACGCGGCCATGCTGGACACGGCGACTTTCCCAGGCTACCTGCGTTCGCTCCGTCTCGATGGCGCCGTCACCACCCACGGCGGCTCCATGGTGCCCGGCCCGCCGCCGGCCCTGGCGGAATGGGGGCTGCGCCTGGGCCTGGGGCCGTGGTTCATGGACACACCGCAGACGCGGTCCATTCTGGCCAACCTGGGCCTGGACCCGGCGCTGGTGGCCGCCGTCGCCCGCCGCCTGCGTTCCCTGCGCGACTGGCGCGCGGCCTGGGAGGACCTGGCGGCCCCCCATCTCAAAGCCATCGAGGCGGCGCTGGCGCGCGGCGAGCGCGACCGGGCCGCCCAGGCCATCCGCACCACCCTGACCATCCTGGGTCTGGCCTACGGCGGCGATGGCTACTACTTCCACACGCTCCTGCCGGAGCGCCGCCGCATCCTGCCGATCCAGCGCCGCCTGTATGCGCAATTGCGGGCCGTCACCGGCGAGACCGTGGAGCGTGTGATGGTGCCGCACGCGCGCGGCGTCACCACCGGCCTGCTGCACCGGCCGCCCGGCGCCTCCGGGCGCGTCCCGGCGCTCCTGGGGATTCACCCGCTGGCGGGTTTTCAGGATGATTTCGACGTGACGCTGGCGCCGTTCCGGGCCGCCGGCTACGCGACGTTCTGCCTCGACCTGCCGGCGCACGGCGGCAACTTCGACGGCCCGCGCCTCCAGGCGGACGACGAGCAGGCGGCGCTGGCGGCCCTGGACGTCCTGGCCGCGCGCCCGGAGATCGACCCGGACCGGCTGGGCGTCATCGGGGGCAGCCTGGGCGCGTTTTTCGCCCTGCGGACGGCCGCCGCGGCCGGGGCGCGCGTGAAAGCGTGCGTGGCCTACGCCGCGCCGTTCGACATCGGCGCCGGCCTGCGCACCGCCGTGCGCGGCATCCGCGAGAACTTCGCCTGGGTGGTGGGCGCGCGCGACTACCGCGAGACCCTGGCGAAGGCCGCGCCCTTCCATTTGCGCCAGGGCCTGGAGAAAATCCAGTGCCCGGTGCTGGTGGTCCACGGCACGCAGGACCACATCTGCGACTTCACCGCGAGCTACGAGATTGCGCGCCGCATCCGGTCCGCGCTCACCGTCCATCCCCTGGTCGGCGCCGACCACGAGGCCGCCAGGCCCCAGGCCCCGCACATCGCCGGACCCGGCATCGAGTGGCTGCGCCGGGTTTTGTAACCGGGACCGGTCAGGTCTCAGTTAACGACCTCCCCCATATGCCTCACATCATATCCCGGTAACGCGGCCACCTGCTCGCGGAAGCGCGCGTCGTGCAGCAGATCGAGCAGGGGGCGGAGCAGGGGGGCCTCGTAATACGCGCGCGGGATCACCAGGTCGTAGCGCTCTTTGAACAGCGGCACGAAGCCGAGGTCCAGCGCGCGCGCCGCCGCCGCGATGCCCAGCCCGCAATCGGCGGCGCCGGAGGCCACGGCCGCGGCCACCGCCAGGTGCGTGTACTCCTCGAAATCGTATCCCTTGATGCCGCGCGTCTTGAAGGCCAGCTTGCCCAGTTCGTAATCCAGCAGCACGCGCGTGCCCGCGCCGCGCTGGCGGTTGACGAAGCGCACGTCGTCGCGGTACAGGTCGGCCAGCGTGAACAACTGCTTGGGGTTGCCGCGCGGCACGATCAGGCCCTGCTCGCGGCCGACCAGCGTCACCAGCACGACCGGTGTGTCCGGCAGGTAGCGCGCGAGATAACTGACGTTGTACTCGCCGGTCTCCGGGTCCAGCAGGTGGCTGCCGGCCAGATGCGCTTCGCCGCGCCGCAGCGCCACCAGGCCGCCCTGGCTGCCGACGTTGGCCGAGGAGAGATAGTGGCCGCGCTCGGCCAGGAACTGGGCCAGCAGGTCGAGCGTCAGGTCGTGTGAGCCGATGTGGACGATGGTGCGGGCGATGTGGGCCGGCGGCCGGTACAGGCGCACGGTCACGGCGTCGCCGGCGTTCAGGCCCTCGCTGTGGCGCGGGATCAGCACCAGGCCGTCGGCGCGCACCAGCGACGTGATCACGCCCGCGCCGCGCGGGAGCGGCGTGGCCACCACGCGGCCTCCCACCTGGCCGACGGTGACGCGCAGATACTCGTCGTCGCCCATGGGCGAGAGGACCTTGCGCGTCAGCACCGCCTCCAGCGTCGCCGGCTCGGCGGGCGCCTGGCCGCGCCAGCGGGCGAGCAGCGGCTCGACGAAGATCTCGCCGGTCAGCGCGGCCGAGACGGGATAGCCGGGGATGCCGATGATGGGCGTGACGCGCGCGTCACGCCTGATCATGCCCAGGATCACGGGATGCCCCGGCCGCACGGCGATGCCGTGGACCAGCAGCGCGCCCAGCGCCTCGACCACCTGGGCCGAGAAGTCCTCCGAGCCGGCCGATGAGCCGGCGTTGAGCAGGACCAGGTCGTGCGACGCGGCGGCCGTCGCCACCGTGGCCCGGATCCGTTCCAGGTCGTCCGGGACGATGGCGTAGCGCGTGGCGACGCCGCCCCACTGCTGCACCTGGGCGGCCAGCACCAGCGAGTTGTATTCGATGATGTCGCCCGGCCGGACCGGCGTGCCGATGGAGACCAGCTCGGAGCCGGTGGGGATGACGGCCACGCGCGGCTGGCGGTAGACGGCGACGTCGGTGTGGCCGCAGCCGGCCAGCGCGCCCAGGTCCACCGGCCGCAGCGTGTGGTTGGCGGGCAGGACCAGCTCGGTCGCCACCATATCCTCACCCATCAGGCGCACGTGCTGGCGCGGAGCGACGCTGGCGCGGATTTCAATGCCGGCGACCGGAGACGGGAGATTGGCGGCCGGACCAGCCTCCCGGCCCTCATCTCGCTCAGGCAGCGGTTGCGCGTTCTCAATCGGGATCACCGCGTCCGCCCAGGCCGGCAGCGCGTCGCCGGTGTCCACGTACTTCGCCGGGCCGTGCGGGCCGACGGCGAGCGTGACCGGGTGGTTCTCGGAGGCCTCGGCCGTGTCGGCGGCGCGCACCGCATAGCCGTCCATGGCGGCGGCGTGGTAGTGCGGGGCCGAGAGGCGGGCGAAGACCGGCGCGGCCGTCACGCGGCCCAGGGCGCGATCGAGCGGGACCGTTTCGCTTTCCAGCGGGCCCCAGCGCCCGACCGCCTCCAGGGCCTTGATCAGGCGGTCCCAGGCTTCGCTCAAAGGGATGTCATCAAGATAAATTTTTCTCCCGCTCATGGTGGCTCTTTGTCGTAGACCCGCTTCAGCCAGTCCCGGACGCCCAGCAGGCGTTGCAGGCGCATGACCGTCGCGGGCGAAAGCAGGTTCAGCAGTTCGTAGGTTTTGAAAAGCCGCGGATAGACGTCGACGATGGGGGCGTCGCGCGTGATCGCCCGCATCACGGCCTGGACCACCGCCTCCGGCGTGACCTGTCCCAGCAGGAGGTGCGGCCGGGTCTGATGATAGGCGAAGAGGCCCGTCTCGGAGACCAGGCCGGGGTTGATGAGCGAGACGCTCACGCCGGTGCCCTGCAATTCGACGCGCAGCGCCCAGCTCCAGGCCATCAGCGCCGCCTTGCTGGCGCCGTAGACGGAGCCGAACGGCGTGCCGAGTTTGCCGGCCATGGAACCCAGGTTGACGATGTGGCCGCGCCGGCGGGCCAGCATGCCGGGCAGGACCAGGCGCGTCAGTTGCAGCGGCCCGAGGACGTTGGTGGCGATGATCTGGTCAATCTCGGCCTCGGTCTTGCGCTCGAAGCGGCTGTTGAGTTCCACGCCGGCGTTGTTGATCAACAGGTCGAGCGGCCCCAGCGCGGCCTCGGCCTGCGCGGCCAGGCGCGCGCGGTCCTCCGGGCGCGTGACGTCGGCGGCGATGACGGCCACGGCCACTCCGAACGGCTTCAGATCGGCGGCCACGGCCTCCAGTTTGCCGGCAGAGCGGGCGGCCAGGGCGAGGTTCACGCCGCGCGCCGCCAGCGCATGCGCGATGCGGGGCCCAAGCCCCTGAGAGCCGCCGGTCAGGAGGGCGTTGGCGCCGCGCAGGTCCGGGAGGCTCATAGCAGCGCCGAGATCGCCAGGCCGAGCTGCGCCTGCTCGTCCGCGGCGCGCAGGGCCGTCTCCGGACCGAAGATCACCAGATGCCCGTCGCGCTGAACGGCGTCCAGCTGGTCGGCGAAGGCCGTGAAATCCGCCGGCGAGGTCGCCAGCAATTCGTCGCGCAGCTGCTGGCGCGCGGCGTCGTCCTCGCCGGTCAGGTAGCGCGCCAGGGCCGTGTAGCCCCGGGCATCCGGCAGGGCGTAGGCGTCCAGCTCGCCGACCGCGCCGAGGATGGCTTTGGTCAATTCGCCATCGCTGAGCTTGAGATCGCGCAGGAAGGCGCCCGCGCCGGCGTAGTTCTCCAGCGTCTTCGTCAGGTTGGGGTCGCGATACGAGAGATAGCTGAAGACGCCGGAGAGCGTGTCCAGCGTCGCGAAGCCGCCGTAGGCCCCGCCCTGCGCCCGCACCTTGTCCCACAGCCAGGTGGTGTTGAGGGTGTTGACGACGGCCAGGGCTGAGCCGCGCCGGCGGCGGCCGTCCGAGTATATCGGCGCGGCCTGGCCGACGTAGTTGACCTGGCCCGGGATGGCGAAGGCCTCCCGCGCCGGGGGCGCCGGCGGCGACCAGCGGTGGGGCGTGTACGGCGCTTCCGGCAGGGCGTCCAGGAACGGCGTCAGCGCCGCGACCAGGGCCGGCTGGTGGGCGGGCTCCAGCGTGGCGTGGACCAGCAGGGCGCTGCGGTTGAGCAGGGCGGCGCGGACCGCTTCGAGCGCGGCCAGCACCGTCGGCCAGTCCCGGGTCATCCTCTCAGCCACCTGCCGCACGAAGAACAGGCCGCCCAGGAAGTTGATTTGGTCGTTGGCCCAATCGGCCTCGGTGAAGTGGGCGCGCAGGCGGCGGTTGGCGTAGCGCGAGCCGAGCTGGATCAGGCCGGCCTCCCGGCGCGCCTTCTCCTCCAGCACGATCCGGCGGAAGCGGTCGGCGTCGTCCAGGCGCGCCTCGCGCAGGATGTCGGCCCAGAGGGCGAGCAGGTCCGGCGCGCGGGCGGCCGTGGCTTTGCCGCGCAGGAAGAGCCAGACCGGGCCGGGCGCCTCCGGGCGCAGCGCCGGAGACGCGAACACCTCAGGCCACAGGCCGCCGGTGAGCCGCCCGATGCGCTGGGCAAGTTTCACGTCGCTCTGCGTGCGCGTGCCCATCTCCACCAGCGCGCGGCCGAAGAGGTAGGCGTACGGCAGGAGGTCCTGGGGCAGGGCGCGCAGATCGAAGCCCAGGTCGAGGTAGATCAGGCCGTTGGTGGCCAGCGGGTGGATGAGCAGGCGCGTCCCGCCGAGGGTGTGCAGCGCCTGCGGGACGGTGGCCGCGGATTTGTCCAGGTCGGAGAGTTTCAGAAACGGCAGGGTCGCCAGCGCCTCGGGAGTATTGGGCGCCGCCTGCAGCTCGCGCAGCCGGCGGGTGTTGGCGGCGATGGCCTCGCGCTCGGCGGGCGTCAGCGCCGCCTCGGCCTGGGCCAGCCGGGCCCGTTCGTCGGCTTCCTCGCGCTCGCGCAGGCCGGGGTCGGGCCGGAGCGTCAGCGTCACCCGGTGCGGGTTATCCAGCAGCCAGGCGCGGATCAGGCCCTCGAAGAAACGCGGGTCGGCGGCCAGGCGCGCCTTGACGGCCGCCAGCGGCGCCTCAAAGGCCAGCGGCGCCAGCGGATCGCCGCCGTGCAGCCAGGTCTGCAGGGCGCGCAGCATCAAGATCACGCCGCGCTGGCCCTGGAAGGCGTTGTTCTCGCGCAGCGCGAACTCGACCGTGTTGACGGCGGCCTCGATCATCTCCGGGTCGAGGCCGGCGCGCGCCAGCGTCTCGAGGGTGTTCAGGATCAGGGGTTCCACCTGGGCGGCGGCCGCCTCGGCCACGCCCTTCAGGCCGGCCGAGAAGTGCAACTGGCGTCCGTGGTCGCCGGCGGGGAGCCCGGTGAGGGCCTCGCCCAGGCCGGAGTCCAGCAGCGCCTTGCGCAGGGGCGAGGCCGGCGAGCCGAGCAGGATTTCGTTCAGGATGTCCAGCGCCAGGGTCGTGGCCGGGTCCGTGTTCTCGTCCAGGAGCCAGTTGACCATCACGCGGAACTGGCGCTCGGCCCCGTCGGCGCCGGCGATGAAGGGCGCGGTCACGGCGCGCGGCGCCGCGAACTTCGGCTGCCGGGTGGTGCCGTCCGGCGTGGGCGCGGCCGTGAAGGCGCGCAGGTAGTCGTCGATCCGGCCCAGCGCCTCGTCCACGGGCAGGTCGCCGTACAGGAAGAAGCGCGCGTTGGAGGGGTGGTAGTGCGCGTCGTAGAAGCGCTTGAAAGCCTCGTAGGTCAGCTCCGGGATGTGACGCGGGTGGCCGCCGGAATGCCGCGCGTAGACCGTATCCGGCAGCAGGGTGTGCACGCCGGCGACCAGGCCCGCGTACTCCGGGTTGGAGTAGCTGCCCTTCATCTCGTTGAAGACGATCCCGCGATAGGCCAGCGGCGCCGCGGCGCTTTCCAGTTCGAAGTGCCAGCCCTCCTGCTCCAGCGTCGGCCGCGTCAGGCGGGGATGGAAGACCGCGTCCAGGTAGACGTCCAGCAGGTTGAAGAAATCCTGCAGGTTCTGGCTGGCGAACGGATAGCAGGTCATGTCCGGGTAGGTGAAGGCGTTGAGGAAGGTCGCCAGCGAGCCTTTCATCAACTCGACGAACGGCTCCTTCACCGGATACTTGCGCGAGCCGCCCAGGACGCAGTGCTCCAGGATATGGGCGACGCCGGTGTGGTCGTCCGGCAGGGTGCGGAACGCGACGCCGAACGTCTTGTTGCGGTCGTCGTTGAGCAGGGCCAGCAACGGCGCGCCGGTGGCGGCGTGGCGGTACAGGCGCGCGCGGGAGTTCAGCTCAGGCAGCGGCTGTTCGCGGAGCAAGACAAAACCGGGTTGATCAGAGGTCATGGGGCGGAGGTGCCTCGCAGAGAAATAAAACGCCGGTCCGTTTCGTCGAGGGTGTAGAACGGATTGAACTCGAGGCTGAGGCGCGTGTCGACCGGCCCTTGCAGCGCCACCCAGCCCGTGTGACTGCCGCCGGGGAACAGCCGGGCGTCCAGGCCCGGCTCCGGGACGACCACGGCCGGCGGGTCGAAGACGCGCCCATCGTCGGCGCGGGCCCGGAAATAGGCCGAGCCGCCGAGGTACACCGCCTCGTCGTCCGCGTGCAGGGCGCGGACGCGCACGCGGACGAGGAGGTACTCCAGGCCGTCCGGCGGCGGATCATTGAACGCGTTGGCGGCCAGAAGCATGTCCCACGCCTCGGCGCCGCGCCGGACCTCCAGGGCTTCCAGCTCCCAGTCCTCGGTGACCAGCGTCTGGCCGAGCGCGGCCGGCTCGCGCGGGTCAGCCCCCAGCCGGGTGGGCGCCCGGCCCGCCAGTTCCGGGTCAATCGCGAAGCGCGCCCCCGGCGTCAGCGCCAGGAAATACGGCGGCGCTTCGTCGTTGAAGTTAATCGGGTCGAACATCAACAGCAGGTCGGCCTCATCCTGGGCGGCGAGATAGACCGACCAGCCTTCCGCGCTCTCGCCGGCGCGCAGTTCGGCTTCCAGATAAGGCTCAGGCGTCACGGCGAAGGCTTTGAAGTAGGCGATGCCGCGCTGGCCGGTCAGGCGGAAATCGGTGCCGGCGATGGGGCGCGCGGCCTGGTCAGTATGGCGGCTGGTGACGCGCAGGCGGACGAGCACATACGCCTGGCCCTCCGGCGCCGGCTCGTTGAACCTGTTGGCCTCGGCCAGCGCCTGCCAGGCCGGCTCGCCGCGCAGGACTTCCAACACTTCCAGGGTCCAATCAGGCAGGACGGCCGCGGCTTCGGCCGGGAAGGGCCGGCTGCGGCTCAGGCCCAGGCGCGGCGCGGCGCTTTCGGAGGTCGGGGACGCGACGCCCGGCGTGGCCGTCGGACGTCCGGCGGATGGGCCGGACCCCAGGGCCGTCTGGCACGCGAGCGCGGCCAGGCCGAGGGCCAGCACAGCCAGGGTGGCCGGACGGCGGCGCTGCTTATTCATCGAACAGGAATGTGGACTCGCCGTAGAACCGGACGTCGCGCTCGGCGAATTTCGCCTGCATCCAGCGCTCCAGGCGCGCGTTCTTGGCCTCCAGCGTCTCCTCGGAGCGCAGTTCGGAGAGCGGGAAGTTGACGCGCAGCACGCGGCCCTGGATGAGATGGCGGGTGAGGCCGGGCGGCAGCAGCTCGCCGTCGCGGGCCAGCGCCAGCACCTCGGCCGGCTCATAGTTGGGGAAGATCACCAGCGCCGTCAGGTCGGGATAAACTGCCCGTGACTCGTTCACGTCGGTGGAGATGGTGCGATGCAGGCCGCCGTGCAGTTTGTAAGTGTCCACCAGGGCGTTGAGCAGGCGGTTCTGCAGGTGCAGGTTGTGGGCCGGGGCGCGGGCCGCCAGCACGGACCCGTCGGCGCGCAGCACATAGGCGATCAGGTCACGCCGCGCCAGGTCCGCCCGGGCGCTCAGGGGATCGGTCGGGTGGAGCTCCAGCCCGTCCACGCTGTGCAGCGCCCGCGTGAAGGCCTCCGGGTCCAGGCCGGTGACGGCGTGGTGCCAGGTGCTCAGGATGACCTGCGGCGGTCCGTAGCGCACCACCTGGGCCAGGATCGCGGTGTAGCCGAGCTGTTCGAGCGCCGTACAGCGATTGGCGCCGTCCAGCACCACGAACTTCTCCTGGCGGGCGTCGAGGGGCGCGACGATGGGCGGGTTCTTGAGGATGCCCTCCACCTGCAGGCGGCGGACCAGCGGGGCGGTGCGCTGGTCGTCGTTGTACTCGTGCTCCATCAGCGCGTCGAGGGCCAGGATGCGGAGGTCGGGTGACTCGGGGAGGGGAGTGGTCATGATCAACACCCTCTGCCTTGCGCCATGCGCGCCACGGGATTTTGGAATGCCGAATGCGGGTCAATGACTCGCCAGGTAATCCAGGATATCGATCTTGGTCAGGATACCGGTCACGCGTCGGCCGTCCAGCACGACGGCGGCCTGGCCGTTGACGAAGATGCTCATCAGGCTCTCCAGCGGCGCGTCGGGCCCGATGGTGGCGACGTCGCTTTGCATCAGGTCCACGATGCGCTCATCGGGGGAGTGGCGGTGGTCGGCCAGCACCAGATGGTTGAGCAGCTCCACCTCGGTGGCCATGCCCAGCAACTCCCCGTCCGGCGAGACGACCGGCACCTGGGAGATATCGTGCTGCTTCATTTTGGCGACCACGGCGGTGACGGTCTCGTCCGGCCGGGCCAGGATCACGTCGCGCAATTTCTTGGTCGCCAGGACGTCGGCGGCGGTGGCGCCCGTCCAGGCGGATTCGAGAAAGCCGTTCTCGCGCATCCAGTCGTCGTCGAAGACTTTGCTCAGGTAGCGGGCGCCGGAATCCGGCAGGATGACCACCACCAGGCGCTCCGGGCCGAGGTCGCGGCAGTAGCGCAGCGCGGCGGCCACCGCCGAGCCGGCTGACCCGCCGCAGAAGATGCCCTCCTCGCGCACCAGCCGGCGCGTGGTCAGGAAGGTCTCTTTGTCGCCCACCTGGAGCACCTCGTCCACGACGCTCAGGTCCAGGGCCGAGGGCATGAAATCCTCGCCGATGCCCTCGGTCTTGTACGTGCGCGGCTGGGGGTCATCCGGCAGGCGTCCGAGTTTGTGGGTTTCGTACAGGATCGAGCCGTACGGGTCAACGCCCACGATCCTGATCTTGGGGTTCTTCTCTTTGAGGTAACGGCCGACGCCGGTGATCGTCCCGCCGGTCCCCATCCCCAGGATCACGTCGGTAACGCGGCCGGCGGTCTGCCGCCAGATTTCGGGCCCGGTCGTCAGGTAGTGGCTGCGCGGGTTTTCGGGGTTGTGATACTGGTTGGCCAGGATGGCGTTGGGCGTCTCGGCCACGAGGCGCTTGGCGACCTCGGTATAACTGCGCGGGTCGTCGGCGGCGACGGCGGTAGGCGTGATGATGACCTTGGACCCGAAGGCGCGCAGCAGCCCGATCTTCTCCTGGCTCATCTTGTCCGGCATGACGAAGACGGACTTGTAGCCCTTGATGGCGCACACCATCGCCAGGCCGACGCCGGTGTTGCCGGAGGTGGCCTCCACCACCGTCCCGCCCGGCCGCAGGCGCCCTTCGCGCTCGGCCTGCTCGACGATGTTGAGCGCGATCCGGTCCTTGACCGAGCCGCCCGGGTTGAAGAACTCCACCTTGGCCGCCAGCGTGCACCGCAGGCCGCGCGCCAGGTTGTTGATGCGCACCAGCGGTGTGCGCCCGACAGTATCCAGGATGTTATTGTAGATTTCGGGCTCGGCGGGGAGGGCTTCCGACATTCTTGTTCCTCTTAGTCCTTTTGGGGCGGCCCGGCGCAAGCGTACCACAGAAAACGGCCGCTTTCCAAACTTGCTGGCCCTCTAACCGGCTGCGGCGCGGGTTAAGGAGGTGACTTGTGAGGGGGGCGGCGCTCTGCTATAGTCCTCCCACCCAAAAGTGTGGAACAAATCATGCTCGTCGTCCGTCGTGGGGATGCCTATTGCGGGCCGATCTGATAGGTAAGGAGCAAACGATGAAGAAACTGGTCCTTCTGCTCGTCGCGCTGGCGCTGGTGTTCTCGAACGTGCAGACGGCGTTCGCGGACACGATCTATATCGTCCAGCCGGGCGACTGGCTGTCGCGCATCGCGGCGCGCTTCGGCGTGACGGTGCAGGCCATCATGAACGCCAACGGCCTGACCGACCCGAACCGCATCTTCGCCGGCCAGCGGCTCGTCATACCAACCGGAGGCGGCGCCGCGCCGACCACGGCGCCCTCCACCGGCGGACAGGTGTATATCGTCCAGCCGGGCGACTGGCTGTCGCGCATCGCGGCGCGCTTCGGGGTGAGCCTGGGGGCGCTGCTGGCCGCCAACGGCCTGACCATCAACAGCCTCATCTTCCCCGGGCAGCGCCTGGTGATTCCGGGGACGGGCGCTCAGCCGCAGCCGACGGCCCCGCCGGCGACCCCGCCGCCCGCCACGACCGCGCCGCCGTCCAGCGGGGGCCAGGTCTACATCGTCCAGCCGGGCGACTGGCTGTCGCGCATCGCGGCGCGCTTCGGCGTGACGGTGCAGGCCCTGATGGCCGCCAACGGCATCACCAACCCCAACCGCATCTTCGTCGGCCAGCGGCTGATCATCCCGGGGGCGGGCGGCGCGCCCCCGGCGCCCACCTCCACGCCGGCCCCGACCCAGGCCACCCAGCCGCCGCCGACCTCGGCCCCGCCGCCGGTCAACAC
>DAOUAB010000246.1:0-5833 GCA_034434015.1 Anaerolineales bacterium | reverse complement strand
GCCCAGGCTGACCAGCGGCCGCACGTGGAAGGGCTGCTGCAGCAGGCCGGCCGCCGCGTCAACGCCGACGACCGGGAGCGTCATGCCCTCGCCTCCGGCGGTTCGACATGGATGACGACCCGGTGCAGGCCGGGCTCGCGGCTGTGCAGCCGCTGCTCGATCTGCTCGGCCAGGCGATGGGCCTTGATGAGCGGCATGTCCGCCGGCTGGGTGAGGTGCAGGGTGGCGGTCAGGTGCCCGCCGACGTTGTGCAGATGCACCTCGTGGCAGGCGCCGGCGCCGGCCACCTCGTCGGCGTGGCGCTGGACGCGGCGCCGCAGCCCGGCCTGGCGCGCCACCCGGCCGACCTCGTCCGGCAAATCGGCGCTGAGCGGCTCAATGTGGGTCACCAGGGCGCGCACCTGCGGCAGGGCCGCCTGCGCCCGGCGCTCGAATTCGTCGGCGCGCGCGTGGGCCTCGCCCAGCGTCAGGGCGGCGTCCACCTCCAGGTGCATCTCCACGGAGTAGGCGCCGTCTTTCTCGGCGTGCGCGTGCAGATCGTGCAGCCCCAGACCCAGGCCGTCGGCGATGGCGCGCAGCGTGTGCGCCAGCGTCTCGCGCGGCGACCGCTCGCCCTCGCGCGGCTCGATGTGCACCAGCGCCTCCACCAGTCCCGGCACGGCCTGCGCCAGCCGGTGCTCGACCTCCGAGGCGACGTTGTGCGCCTGGATCGTGGTCATAGCCGGATCAACCGTGATGTTCAGGTCCAGGTAAGCGGCGTCGGCGCGTCCGCGTGAGCGCACACCGGAGACGGTCTGGACGCCGGGCACGCCCAGCGCGACCCGCCGGACCTCGGCCGGGTCCGCCACGGCCACATCAGTAAGGACGTTGGACGTGGAGCGCAGGATCTCGAACGCGGCCCGGAAGAGCAGCAGCACGACGCCGCCGGCCACCAGCGGGTCCAGCCAGGTCCAGCCCAGGCCCGCGCCGACGAGCGACGCGATGACCGAGGCCGTCACCAGCAGGTCGGTGCGCGTGTGCGCGGCGTCGGCCAGCAGCACCTGGCTCTGCAGGCGTCGTCCGGCGCGGGTTTCGTAGGCCACAATCGCCAGGTTGACGGCGAAGGTGACGGCCATCAACCCGAAGGTGAGCGGCGAGATGTTCAATTCCGCCGGCGCGCCAAGCAGGCGGCTGATGACGCCCTTGCCGATCTCGTAGCCGGCCAGCATGAGCAGCGCGCCGATGCCCATCGCGGCGATGGTCTCGTATTTCTGATGTCCGTAGGGGTGGTTGTGATCGGCCGGGCGGGCGCTGATCCAGACGCCGATCAGTCCGATGATATTGGAGGACGAGTCCACCATCGAATGGAAGGCGTCGGCCACGATGGACAGGGCGCCGGACCACAGGCCGACGGCCAGTTTGACGGCCGTCACCGCCAGGTTGAGGCCCAGCACGACGAGGAGCACGCGCCGCACCGAGGCCGCCCGCGCCTGCAGGGCGGCGGCCCGGTTTGTGGGCGTCAGAGGACCGGCATCAAGGGTCTGAAGTGGGTGAGCCATAGAGCCCCACCTTAGCACAACCCGGCGCGGGCGTCATCTGACAGGCGTCACAATGGTTTGGCCACGGATGACGCGGATTGTCCCTCGCCCTTAGCGCGTTTCGTTGGCCAGCATAGCCAGCGCCGCCAGCCAGAAAACGGAGTAATTGAGCGCGCGCCGCCAGCCGGTGTGCGCGCCGAACAACAGCACCGCCGGCACCAGGCCGCACATCAGGCGCACCAGGCCCAGCGGCTCGCTGTACGTCGAGAACGGCGCGAACGGGAAGAGCGCGGCGTTGGCGCCCAGCACCCAGACGGGCAGCGCCCAATCGCGCCGGGCCAGGCGCAGGCCAGCCGCCGCGATCCCCCACAGGCTCGGCAGCACGACGAGCGGCAGGAACAGCGTGCCGTACAAGGCCAGCGCCGCCCAGCCGTAAGCCCCGATCCGCCACAGGCCCATGTACGGGAGCCATTCAAAGCCAGAGGCGTGGAAGCCGCCGGAGCCGAGGCCGAAGCGGCCAAAGTAAGCGAGGATGACGAGCTGAAAGAGGGCGAAGGGAATAACGGCCACCGCGGACAGCCACAGCGCCTCGCGCCAGCGGGCGTTCGACGCCAGCCAGGCCAGGTGCGCGGCCAGAAAGAGCAGCGTCGTCTCCTTCGCGAACAGCGCCAGCGCGTACAGGCCCGCCGCCCACCGCTCGCGTCCGCGCCGGCTGGCCAGCAACGCGCCCGCCGCCAGCGCATAGGCCAGCGGCTCCGTCATCGCCAGGCGCACGGCGTAGATAAAACCTACCCACAGCCCGTAGACGAGCGCGTACCAGCGGCTCACGCCATACGAGGCGAGCAACTCGCCGACCAGGAACGCGCCCGCCGCCTGGGCCAGGAGGTTAAGAACGATGAGGGCCCACGGCAGCAGCGCGGGCTGGCCCAGGGAGAGGGCGCGCGCCGCCAGGGAAAGCAGCAGACGTTGATAGCGATAAGCGGGCGTGTCGATGATCCAGGGCGGCTGCGCGGCGGCCCAGGCCGGGTCCGGGTTGAGGGCCAGGACGTAAACGTACTGACCGTCGTAACCTTCCAGCGCCTGTTGATCGCCGGCCATGCGCCGGAGGCCCAGCCGCGCCATCTCGCCCAGGTCGCCCTGGTTCTGGGCCAGCGCCAGGGCCAGGTAGAGCGTCAGGAGCAGCGCCGTCAGGAGCGCCGGGCCGAGACGCCTCATGGCCCCGTCGTGGCGGTGGGCGGCGGCGTGTCGCTCGGCGGCGGCGCCGTGTCGGTCGGCGGGACCGGCGTGTCGGTCGGCGGCGGGGTGTCCGTCGGCGGCGCCAGCGTAGGCGCGCTGGTGGCCGGGGAGGTGGCCGTCGCGGTCATGGTCGGCGGCAGAGTCAAGGTGGCCGTGGGGACCGCCGTCGGGGTATCGGTCGGCGCCGGCGTGGAGGTCGGCCGCAGGACGTTGAACCTCACCCGGTACTCGGCGCTGCCGCCGGACTGGCTGAACACCGTCACCCGCAGCGTGACCGGGCCGTCCGGCAGACCGCTGGCGTCCCAGTCCGCCAGGCGCCCGGTCTGCGGCACCGGCTCGCGCGTGTCGCCCTGCACCAGGCCCCAGCCCTGCGGGTCATGGCTCAGGCCGTACTCGACGAGGTAACGGTCGAAGGCCTGCGTGGCCGCGGCCTGGCCCACGATCTGGATCGGACCGGGCGCAAGCGTGGCGCCCTCGGCCGGGAAGACGATGGAGACGATCGGGCGCGGGTCATTCAGGGTGCAGTCGCGCGCCGGCGCCCAGACCAAGGGCGTGAAGAAGCCCAGGCGCGCCGCCAGCTCCTGGCCGTTGGGGTCCTCGGTGAGCCATTTCTGCGCGAACGGGTCGGAGACCGCGATCACGGCCCGCTCCTGCAAATAGAGCTGGTCGGTCTGGTAGCTGGCCGCGCACTCGGCGGTCTGGCGCAGATGAGTGAACGGATCGACAAAGGCCTTCTGCCACAGGTCGCGTTCGCGGCCGGGCGGGAGATGGCGCTCATCGAACAACTCCGTCCGGCGCTGGTCGGGCGGGCAGAACTCGCTGGGCTCGGCGCCGGAGACGGCGCAGACCTCTTTCTCGACGATGCCGGGCGGGCGGGTGAAGGCTGTGGCCTGGCCGGCCAGCGCCAGCTCCATGAACGCCTTCCAGATCGGGGCCGCGCCGGTGACGCCGGACGTGCCGCGCATCTCGGAATAGTCGGCGTTGCCCACCCACACGCCCGTCACCAGGTCCGGCGTGTAGCCGATGGTCCAGTTGTCGCGGGTGTCGTTGGTGGTGCCGGTCTTGACCGCGGCCGGGAACGACAGGCGCAGGGGCGAGTTCGGGCCGAAGGCCGGCGTGCGCGCCTCGTTGTCGGACAGGATGTGGCTGATCAGGTAGGCGGTCTGCGCCGACATGACCTCGGCGCCCCAGTTGGCGGGCGGCGCCTGGCAGGGCGGGGCCTCGGCCGGCGGAGCGCCGGGCGACAGAGGCTGCTGGCAGACCAGGTTCCCGCGCGCGTCGGTGACGCGCAGCACGGCCACCGGGAAAACGCGCCGACCGTTGTTCGCCAGCGCCCCGTACGCGCCGACCATCTCGACCAGCGGCACCTCGCCGCCGCCGAGGGTCAGCGACAGGCCATAGTCCGGGCGCGTGAGCGTGTCGATGCCGAGCGTCCCCAGGAACGGGATCAGGCCGCTCTTGGCCTCCACGTTCTGGCCCTCGCCCACGATCGTGCCGTACAGGCCCACATATTCCAGCGCCTTGACGGCCGGGATGTTGTAGGAGTTGGCCAGCGCGGCGCGCACCAGCGTCGGGCCGTGAAAGCGCCCGTCATAGTTTTTGGGCGCATAGGGCGGGTTGGCGCCGTCGGGGAACTCGGTGGGCACATCCCACACCAGCGTCGCCGGCGTCCAGCCGCGCTCGAAGGCCAGCGCGTAGGTCAGCGGCTTGATCGCGGAGCCGGGCTGGCGCGGCACCAGGGCCATGTTGATCTGGCCGTCCACCGGATCGTCGTAGTCGTCCGAGCCCACCAGGGCCACGATCTCGCCGGTGGCCGGGCGCAGGGCGACCAGCGCGCCGTTGGTGACGTTGCGGTCGGCCAGGGCCGCCACCTGCTCGGCCACGGCCTTCTCGGCCAGCACCTGCAACTCGGGGTCCAGCGTGGTGAAGATGCTGTAGCCGGAGCGGTAGAGCGCCTGCGCCCCGAAGCGCGCCTCGACCAGCTGGCGCACATAGTTGACCCAGTGCGGGAAGCGCGCGCTGCTGCGCGGCGGCGTAAAGGTCCGCGCGCGCAGGTCCAGGATCGCCTGGCCCATCTCTTCCGGGCTGACGCAGACCGGCGCGGGCGGCGGTTCCGCGCCGGTGCGGATCGGGATGCAATCGCGCTCGGCGCTCAGCGAGACCATCAGGAAGAGCACGTCGCGCTGGCGCGCGTAGACCGACTCGGGGTTGGTGTAGATGTCGTACACGGCCGGCGACTGCGGCAGGCCGGCCAGCATGGCGGCCTCGCTCAGCGTCAGGTCGCCGGCGTCCTTATTGAAGTAGGTCTCGGCGGCGGCCTCGATCCCGTAAGACAGGTTGCCGTAGTAGATTTCGTTCAGGTACAGTTCGAGGATCTCGTCCTTGGAGTAACGGCGCGTGATCTCGGCCGCCAGGATGATCTCGCGGACCTTGCGCAGGGTGGTGCGCTGGGCGGCCTCCTCCGGCTCCAGCACCAGCGCGCGGACCAGCTGCTGGGTGATGGTGGACGCGCCGGAGACGGTGTCGCCGGCCCGCACGTTCTGCCAGATCGCGCGCGCGATGCCGATCGGGTCGAAGCCGGGGTGCTCGTAGAAGTTCTGGTCCTCGGTGGCGATGGTGGCCGCGATCAGGTACGGCGAGATGCGGTTGAGGGGGATGTAGGTGCGGCGCCCGGCCTGCGGGTCGAGGATGTCGTAGAGCGCGTTGCCGCGGGCGTCGTAAACGCGCGCCGTCTCGAACTGCGAGGCGCGCGCGCGCAGGTCGCCGATGGGCGGCAGGTCGCGGGCGATGGACCAGTAGCCGTAGGTCAGGGCAATGACGCCGAGCAGGCCGCCGAAAAAGACGCCGATCAGGGCATAGCCCAGGCCGCGCCAGATCAGGCCGGCGACGTCCGGCGCGGCCTGGGCCGGCGGGCGCGGCGAAAGTCGGGTGGGCCCGGTGAGGGGCGGCAGCAGTTCGGTGACCGGCTCGTTCACCGGGAAGTCTTCGTCCTGCGGCGCGGGCGCGGCGGGCCGGGTGGGCGCGGCGCCCTGGGTGTGGCGCTGCGTGGCCGCCGTGTCGCCCTCGGTCTTCTCGGACTT
>DAOUAB010000245.1:0-3611 GCA_034434015.1 Anaerolineales bacterium | reverse complement strand
AGACCTTCATCGTCCTCAACTTCGCCCAGCGGCTGTGCGTCATCGGCAACACCGGCTACGCCGGCGAGATCAAAAAGTCGGTCTTCACCGTCCTCAACTACCTGCTGCCGCTGCAGGGCGTCATGCCCATGCACTGCTCGGCCAACGTCGGCGCGGCCGGCGATGTGGCCCTGTTCTTCGGCCTGTCGGGCACCGGCAAGACCACGCTCTCGGCCGACCCGGCGCGGCGCCTGATCGGCGACGACGAGCACGGCTGGAGCGACTCGGGCGTGTTCAACTTCGAAGGCGGCTGTTACGCCAAGGTGATCCACCTCTCGCCCACCGCCGAGCCGCAGATTTATGCCTGCACGCGCCGTTTCGGGACGCTGCTGGAGAACGTCGTCTCTGACCCGGTGACGCGCCGGATCGACCTGGACGACGACCGCTTCACCGAGAACACGCGCGCCTCCTACCCGCTCGAGTTCATCGAAAACGCGGTGCCGGAGAAGCGCGCCGGCCACCCGCGCCACATCGTGCTGCTCACCTGCGACGCCTCGGGCGTGATGCCGCCCATCGCGCGGCTGACGCCGGACCAGGCGCTCTATCATTTCGTCTCCGGCTACACATCCAAGATCAGCGGCACCGAGGTGGGCGTGGGCCGCGAGCCGCAGATCACGTTCAGCACCTGTTTCGGGGCGCCGTTCATGGTCCATCCGTCGGCCGTCTACGCCGACCTGCTCAAGCGCAAAATCCTGCGCCACGGCGTCAACTGCTGGCTGGTGAACACCGGCTGGGTGGGCGGGCCGTACGGCGTCGGCAAGCGCATCAGCATCGGCTACACGCGCGCCCTGCTCAACGCCGCGCTGCAGGGGCGGCTGCAAGATGTCCCCTACGAGACGGACCCGGTCTTCGGCTTCCAGGTGCCGCAGGCCGGCGACGGCGTGCCGGCCAGCGTGCTGGACCCGGCCTCGTCGTGGAGCAGCCGCGAGGCCTACATGCAGAAGTACCGGCAGCTGGCGGCGCGGTTCGTCGAGAATTTCAAGAAATACGCGGCCGGGGCGCCGCCGGAGGTGCAGGCCGCCGGGCCGAGGCTCTGACGTGCGGCGAGAAAGAAGAAACCCGCCGATCCCCCGGCGGGTTTCTTCTTGAGCGCCCATACCGTTTTGAATAATGCCAGGCGGGCCGAGCCTGTCGAGGCCCGCCTCCCTCGACAGGACCTCGGCGAGCCCGGTCGAAGGGCCTCAATCCGCGCCGGCCGGGACCGGCGCGCCCGGTTTGCGGCGCAGACGCCGGGCGACCCATAGCCCGCCGCTAATCAGCAGCGCCAGGACCGCCACGCCGAGGTAGTCGATGGCCGGGATGCGGATGATCTCGTTCAGCTTATCCCAGCCGCGGTCGTTGTACACCCACAGCACGCCGCCGAGGTAGGCGGCCAGGATCCCCAATTTGACCGGCAGGCGCAGACCCAGGCCGTGCATCTGGGTGATGACGAACAGGCCCGCGAAGCCGAAGAAGAACATCGGCCAGAGGCCGTTGCCCTGCCCGACGGCGACCAGCGTGCCGTGCACCAGCACCAGCCCTTCCAGCGAGACCGTCCACCACTTGTTAACGTGCGCGCGGGTGAAGAACAGGCTGCCCTGCAGCAGCAAGAAGAACATGTACACGAAGCCGATCAGGTGGCCGGGGGTGCTCACCATCGGGTGGTACCAGAACGTCAGCACCGCCGCCCAGGAAAAGACGTAGCCGTGCCACTTGCGCGCCCACTGGACGGTCTCCTGGCTGATCGGCGCCTTCTTGCCCCAGACCAGGCCGCGCCGGTTGTTCTCCATCAGCAGCACCCAGATCAGCAGGACGATGACCGAGCCCTGCGACATGAAGATGGAGATGTCCTGGGCCAGGCCGTCATAGAACAGGTGCGTCTGGACGAAGTGCAGGCCGATGAAGCCGGCGTTGCCGAGCAGGGCCACCCGGTTGATCCAGTGCAGGCCGCGCGTGTATTTCAGGCCGCGCGACTGGGCGTACCAGATGGTCCAGAACGTGAACGCCTGGTGGAGGAAATAACCGCCCCAGGCCGAGAGGCGCGTCCAGAAGTTCGGCTCCGGCAGACGCCAGTAATACCAGGCGTAGCCGGTGTCCGGCAGCAGGCGGATGGCGTCCAGCCGCGGCCCGGCCCAGGCGATCAGGGCCGTGAAGGCCAGGCTGAAGAGCACGCCGCCGGCCAGCGCCCGCGCCGCGCCGCGGTCCTCCGTTTTGGCTGAAGTGGATGTCTGAACCGTCACGTCCTTACTCTCCTTCGTCGGGCGGCCGGCGCCGCTTACTGGGGAAATCATACGGGCGCTGGCCGGCGCTGTCCAATTTTTGTCCAATGTTTTTGGACAAGAAAGGCCCCGCCTGAGACGCGGGGGGCGGTGAAAGACGCGGCGTCCGGCTTCAGGCCGGTTGGGAGGCCAGGCCCTGCCGGCCGTTGACGCCGATCTCCTGCGCGCGCTCCTGCGCCCGGAACTGGCTCATGTAGAGCTCATAGAAGAAGCCGCGCTGCGCCAGCAGTTCGTCGAACCGGCCGCGCTCGATGATCTCGCCGGCCTTGAGCACCAGGATCAGGTCCGCGTTGCGGATGGTGCTCAACCGGTGGGCGATGACGAAGGAGGTGCGGCCCTCCAGCAGTTCGTCGAAGGCCTTCTGGATCAGGCGCTCGGTGCGCGTGTCCACGCTGGAGGTGGCCTCATCCAGGATCAGGATGCGCGGGTTCGCCAGCGCGGCCCGGGCGATGGCGATGAGCTGGCGCTGGCCCTGGCTCAGGCCGCTGCCGCGCTCGCCCAGCACGGTCTGGTATTTCTCCGGCAGGCGCTCGATGAAGGTGTCGGCGTGGGCCAGCTTCGCGGCGGCGATGACCTCTTCGTCCGTGGCCTCCGGCCGGCCGAAGCGGATGTTCTCCATCACGGTCGCGCTGAACAGGAAGGTGTCCTGCAGCACGAGGCCGATCTGGCGGCGCAGGCTCTCCAGGGTGACGTCGCGCACGTCCAGGCCGTCGATGGTCACCGACCCGCCGGTCACATCCCAGAAGCGCGGGATCAGGTTGATGATGGTCGTCTTGCCGGCGCCGGTGGGGCCGACGATGGCGATGGTCTGGCCCGGCTCGGCCCGGAAGCTCACGCCGTGCAGCACCGGCACGCCCGCCTGGTACTCGGCCGAGGCGTCTTTGAATTCCACCGCGCCGCGGATGGGCGGCATCACGCGCGCGCCGGGCCGGTCCTGCACGGCCGGCTTCTCGTCCAGCAGGCCGAAGATGCGCTCGCCGCCGGCGATGGCGTTCTGCACGTTGGTCCACAGCAGCGCGATCTGCTGGATGGGCTGGTTGAAGCGCTGGACGTAGCCCAGGAATGTGATCACCAGGCCGAGCGACACCGTGCTGCTCATGCCGGCGAATTCCAGCGCCTGGCCGGTGAGCAGGGAGTAGCCGCCCACCCCCGTCACCACCGCCAGCGCCACGTAGCCCAGCGCCTCCAGCGTCGGCGCCAGCGCCGCCGTGTAGGCCACGGCGCGCACGTTGGCGTCGCGGTTGGCGGCGTTGGTGACCATGAAGCGCTCGATGTTCTCCTCGGCGCGGTTGAAGGCCTGCACCTCGCGCACCG
>DAOUAB010000244.1:0-18977 GCA_034434015.1 Anaerolineales bacterium | reverse complement strand
GCCTGGGCCTGGAGGCCGACCTGCGCCGGGCCCTGGAGCGCGACGAGTTCCGCGTCTACTACCAGCCGATCGTCGCGCTGCGCGACGGCCGCGCGATGGGTTTCGAGGCGCTGCTGCGCTGGCAGCACCCGGAGCGCGGCCTGGTGCCGCCGGACCGGATTATCCCCGTGGCCGAGGAGAGCGGCCTGATCCTGGCCATTGACTACTGGGTGATGAGCGAGGCCTGCCGCCAGTTAAGCGCCTGGCACCGGCAGTTCCCGGTCGAGCCGCCGCTCACGCTGAACGTCAACCTGTCCGGCAAGCATTTCACCCGGCCGGACCTGGCCGACCGGATCGACGCCATCCTGCAGACCTCCGGCGTGCCGCCGCGCAGCCTGCGGCTGGAGATCACCGAAAGCGTGATCATGGAGAACGTCAACCTGGCGATTGTGACTCTCAAACAGCTGCATGCGCTCGGCCTGCAGATCGCGATCGACGATTTCGGCATCGGCTATTCTTCCCTCGGCTACCTGGTGCAGCTGCCCGTGGACACGCTGAAGATCGACCGCAGCTTTGTCAGCCGGATGGCGCAGGAGTCGGGCAAGGCCGAGATTGTCCAGACCATCGTCACGCTGGCCCGGAACCTGGGGATGACGGCGATTGCCGAGGGGATCGAGACGGCCGAGCAGCGTGACCGGCTGGCGGCGCTCGGCTGCGACCACGGCCAGGGTTACCTCATCGCCACGCCCATGGACCGCGAGGCGGCGACGGCCTGGCTGGCCCGCCGGCTGGCGGAGGCCGAGCGCGCCCCGCAGGGGACCGATGTCTGAGCTGTACGACGGCCTGACCCCGGACGACCGTTCGGAAGCCGGACGCCCCGGCTGGCTGACCCTGGCCTGCGTCCTGTTGTTCGCGCCGGCGCTCATCAGCCTGATCAGCGGCCTGTGCTTTGGGCTGCTGGCCGCCGCCGTGGACTCGCTGGGGTTCATGCTGTACTTCCTGCTCCCGCCGCTGCTGCTGGCGATGGCGACGGCCGGCCTGTGGCGGATGCGGGCCTGGGGAGGCGTGACCTACTTCTTCTACTTTGGCCTGGAAGTGCTGAGGAATGTGGCCAGCCTGTTCTCGGGCGGGCTGGGGGTGGGCGGACTGCCGTTCCCGCTGGCGCAGTGCGGGGTGTTCTTGCTGGACGTCAGCCAGGCGCCGGCGCTGGTGGCGGCCGTCAACCTGGTCTACATGCTGCTCGCCGGCTGGCTGGCCGTCCGCGTGCGGCAGTTGTGGCGTTCCGGCCAGCTCAAATAATCAAAGGATCAACCAGATGAGCGAATCCATTGGCTTCATCGGCCTGGGCATCATGGGCCGCGGCATGGCCCGGAATCTGCTGAAGGCCGGTTACCCGGTGCGGGTGTGGAACCGGACGGCGGCGCGCATGGACGAGCTGGCCGCCGACGGCGCCGTTCCCACGGCCAGCCCGGCGGACCTGGCCGCGCAATCCACCGTCATCATCACCTGTGTGAGCGACACGCCGGATGTGGAGGCCGTGCTCCTGGGCGCCGAGGGCGCGCCACCGGCCGTGATCGACGGGGTGCGCGCCGGCGCGCTCGTGATCGACATGAGCACCATCAGCCCGCAGGCCACCCGCCGGATGGCCGCCCGCCTGGCCGAGAAGGGCGCGGCGATGCTCGACGCGCCGGTCAGCGGCGGCAGCGAGGGCGCGGCCCGGGGGACGCTCTCGATCATGGTTGGCGGGCAGGCCGAGGCCGTGGCCCGCGCCCTGCCGGTCCTGCAGGCGATGGGCAAGACCATCACCCACATCGGCGGCCACGGCGCCGGGCAGATGGCCAAGCTGGTCAACCAGGTCCTGGTGGTGGTCAACATGCTGGCGGTGGGCGAGGCGCTGCTCTTCGCGCAGGCCGGCGGGCTGGATTTGCACAAGACGCTCGAGGCCGTGAAGAACGGCGCGGCCGGGAGCTGGATGTTGAGCAACCGCGGGCCGCAGGTGCTGGCGCGCGACTGGCGCCCCGGCTTCATGATCGACCTGCAGGAGAAGGACCTGCGCCTCGTGTTGCAGGCCGCCGACGAGCTGGCGGTGCCGCTGCCGGCCACCAGCCTGGTCTTTCATTATTACCGCGCGCTCCAGGCGGCCGGCCTGGGGCGCGAGGGCAACCACGCGCTGGTGAAGGCGCTGGAGCGGCTGGCGGGTTTTGAGATCGGCGCAAAAACCGACGGCTGACGCAGAAGGCAGGCAGCGGGCAGCGCCCCGTCTCCCGAGCCTGTCAAGGCAGGCGGGACGCCGCCCCGCTGGCCGAAAAAAAGCGGGGATCGCCTATCCAGCGCGCATTCCTGGGCCTCGGCCGTCGTCCCGGTGAAGGCTGATGGCGGCTCGCTCAATCAATCCGGCTCTCCGGCAGCCAGTATCCGTGCCCGCTGGTGTAGACGATGTACTCGAGCGTGGGCGGACCGCCGCCGGCCGCCGTCAGCCGAATATCGCGGATTTCCCCCTGCCGCCGCCGGCCCTTCCACAGAAACGTCACGCGCTCGCGCAGGCGATGGCGCGGCCGGGGCAGCGCGGCCGGATCGAGGCCGGCCGGCCAGGCCGCGCGCTCGCCGGTCCGCTCATCGATCGGCTCCCACTCGCCGCGCTCGCTCCAGTGCGGCACGGGCAGAAAGGCTTCCGTTGCCATCATCCGCCGCGCAGGGCCGCCTCCAGCGCCGCCCTGTGCGCGTCCTTCAGGCCGGCGTAACCGCGCAGCCGCGCCGGGTCCTCCAGCAACTGCGGCAGGTCGCCGTCCAGCCGGCCCTTGAGCCAGGTATCCAATCGGAAGGCCCACAGCCGCTGCCGCACGGTCTCGGCCCGCCGGTCGCGCGGCTTCAGCAGGCGCGTCCCCGCCGCCGCCGCCGCCACCGCCAGTTCGTCGTTCGGCGTCAGCGCCACGGGGTCGAGCGTGGCCGTCTCGCGCTCCGGTTCATAGGTGCAGCCGATCTCTTGAACGACGCCGTTCACGCTCGCTTCCACGCGCGCCGGCCGCGCCACGCCGCGCACAACGATCTGGAACGTGCGTCGGGCCGGGAGCAGGCCCACATCGCCGCGGGCCGGGGCGACGGTGAAGCGCAGAGCGTCCTCGTTCCAGCTTACGCGCAGCTCTGTGACCGCCGAACGACCGCGCCGGTAGTCGGTGGTCACGCCGTCGTCCTCGTACAGCTCAAAGACGTTGTCGGCGCCCGGGAAGACCACGACGGTCAGCGCCTCCGGGTTGGCCGTGCCCTCGGGCTGCGCGGCCAGCGGCACGATGGCGCCGGGCCGGGCGAAGACCGGGATGTGGTCCAGGCCGCCGTAGATCGTCCGCCAGCCTCCGCCCGTGATCCGCTCGCCCGAGAAGAAATCGAACCAATCGCCGGCGCCCGGCAACCAGACGGTCTGCCGGCTCAGCCACGTGTCCGGGTCCGCCGGGGAGGTGAACGGCGCCGCGATCAGCTCGCTGCCGAACCAGTATTGCTGCGCGCAGGCGTAGGCCTCGTCCGCCTCGGGGTGCGAGTAGTACATGGGCTGCACCAGCGGCTGCGCGTGCGCGTGGTCGCGCCAGGCCATGGCGTACAGGTACGGGATGAGGCGGTGGCGCAGGCGCAGGGCGTCGGC
Source organism: Anaerolineales bacterium (assembly GCA_034434015.1). Taxonomy (GTDB): domain Bacteria; phylum Chloroflexota; class Anaerolineae; order Anaerolineales; family UBA6663; genus SpSt-583. The sequence continues at coordinate 15,364 of DAOUAB010000244.1, read as the reverse complement.
GGCGTGACGCGCCGCGGCCAGGCCGCGCCCCCACGGCCGGCGCTCGTGGTACGCCACCTTGGTCGAGTGCAGGCGCAGGATCGGGCTGAAGACCCCGAACTGCACCCAGCGCGTGTACAGCTCATCGTCCTCGACTCCGCCCATGTGCCCGCCGATGTCGTGGCTCCACCAGCCGTAGCCGACGTTGCTGGCCGTGGCCGTGAAGCCGGGCTGGAAGGCGAGCGACTCCCAGGACACGATCGTGTCGCCCGAGAAGCCGATGGGATAGCGGTGGTTGCCCAGCCCGCCCCAGCGCGAAAAGATGAACGGGCGCTTACGGCCGTCGCGGGCCAGGTCGTGGTAGTGCAGGTGGTTGAGCCACCAGAGCGGATCGAGGCCGGGCAGGCGCGTCTGCTGGCCCTGCTGCCAGTCGATCCACCAGAAGTCCACGCCGTCGGCCTCGTGCGGGTGGTGCAGGATCTCGAAGTAGGCGCGGGCGAAGTCCGGGTCGGCCAGGTCGAACGGGATCGGGTCGCCCGCCGCCGGGTCCCGGCCGAGCGCCGCCGCCATGGCCGCGTACTGGGCCTCGTGCGGGTGGACGCCTTCGGCGGGATGCAGGTTGAGCGCGGTCCTCAGGCCGCGCGCGTGCAGCCAGTCGATGAAGCCGCGCGGGTCCGGGAACAGGTCGCGGTTCCAGGTGTAGCCCGTCCAGCCGCTGGCGTCGTTGCCGGTCTGGGTAAGGTGCCAGTCCATGTCCACGATGCAGACCGCCAGCGGCGTCTGGTGCGCGGCGAATGCCTCCACCAGCGCCTTCAGCTCGTCGGCCGAGTACTCCCAGTAGCGGCTCCACCAGTTGCCGAGCGCCCAGCGCGGCAGCAGGCCGGGCCGGCCGGCGACGGCGTAGAAATCGCGCAGGGCGGCGCGGTAATCGCGGCCGTGGCCGAAGACATACAGGTCGCGCGTCTCGCCGGCGCGCGCCGTCAGCCAGCCGCGCTCGTCGAAGACCAGCGCGCGCGAATCGTCCACCACCGCCCAACCGGCGCGCGCCAGCAGGCCCGGCTCCAGGTGGACGCCGCCGCTGGCGTTATCCAGGGTACGCGCCGTGCCGAGCAGGTTCTGAGCCCTCCCGGGTGGGTCGCCGTATTTCCAGGTCCGCCCGGTGGCCTTGACGTGGACCGTCAGGGTGCGCGGCGTGAAGCCTGTGTTGGAGGCCTGGTAGCGCAGCGCCAGGTGCTCGGTCTCCACCTCCAGGTTGTCGCCGTCGCGGGCGACGGTGAAAGCCGGCGCCGGCTGGCGGCGATACCAGAACGCCTGGCTGGCGCGGTCTTCGAACCGCTCGGCCGGGTCGTATTCCAGGCGCAGCAGCCGCGAGGTGAGCACGGTGAACCGGGCGCGCGGCGCGTGCACGACGGCGGCCGGGTCGGCGACGGGTTCCAGCGGGAGTTGAAAATGGGGCAAGGTCATGGCGTTGAAAGAGGCCGGCTGGTTGACGGGTTGGCGTGGTCACTGATTATAACGGTCGTGGGATAATGGCGCGCGTGTTTCAAGGAGAGGCCGATGCGCCTGCGATTTCTGCTGCCCCTCTTCGGTCTGGCCTGGCTGGTGCTGGCAGGCCTGGCGCCGGTTCGACCCGGCGCGGCCCAGGGTGGGGCGCACCGGCTGTACCTGCCCATCATTTCCCGCGCCCCGACCTGTCTGCTCAATGCCCAGGAACAGCAGATCGCGGAGTACATGCGGACCCATCCCGAGCAGCAGCGCCCCTCGTTCATCTGCGACCCGATCCTGGCCCAGGTGGCGCAGGCGCGCGCCCAGGACATGGCCGACCGCGCCTACTTCGGCCACACCAACCCGGACGGCTTCGGCCCGAACTACCTGGTGCGGCAGGCCGGCTACCCGCTGCCGGGCTGGTATGGCAACGCGCCGGACAGCAACAACATTGAGTCGATCGCGGCGGGCAAGGCCACAGCCGCGGACACCTGGAATCAGTGGATGGGCTCAGCCGGCCACCGCACCCACCTGCTCGGCCAGCACCCGTTCTGGGCGGATCAGATCGAGTACGGCATCGGCTACGTGGCGAAACCGGGCAGCCCGTACACGCACTACTGGGTCGCGATCACAGCCAAACGCGAACCCTGAGGAGAGGTATTGATGATGCGCCGCGCCCTTCCCCGTGTCGTGCTTGTCGTCGTGATCGCGGCCGCGGCCGTCCTCGGCGTGCTGCTGGCCCTGGCGCGCCCGGCGCCCGCGCACCCGTATTTCGCTCAGTTCGCGCGCTACCCGCTGGTCATCGCGCACGCCGAGGACACCGGCACGGGTCTGTGGCCCGGCGACACCTTCGCGCACCTGGACGGCGCGGCGGCGCTGGGCGTGGACGTGCTCGAGATGAACGTCCACATGACGCGCGACGGCCACATCGTCCTGATCCACGACGACACCGTGGACCGGACCACGGACGGCGCCGGCACGGTCTGGGAGCTGACGCTGGCCGAGGTCCAGGCGCTGGACGCCGCGTATCACTGGTCGCCCGATGGCGGCCGGACCTTCCCGTATCGCGGACAGGGGCTGACCATCCCGATGCTGGCCGAGGTCTTCGAGAAGTATCCGGATTACCCGATGATCGTGGAGATTAAGCAGGAAACGCCGTCGCTGGCGGAGCCGCTGTGCGGCCTGATCCGCCAATACGGAATGGCGACGCGGGTCATCGTGCCGTCGTTCAGCGACCGGGCGATCCAGGCGTTCCGCCGGGCCTGCCCGGAAGTGGCCACGGCCGCGGCCCGCGACGAGGTGACGGCCTTCGTGCTCCTGAATTATGCGTTTCTGGCCGACACGGTCTCCCCGGCTTACCACGCCCTGCAGGTGCCGGAGCGCTCATCCGGCATCACGGTGGTCACGCCGGCCTCGGTGGCCGCCGCGCACCGCCGGGGCTTGCAGGTGCATGTCTGGACCGTCAACGACCCCGCCGATCTGCGGCGTTTCATCGCCATGGGCGTGGACGGGATCATGACCGACCGGCCGGACGTGTTGATGGAAATGTTGGGGCGTTGAATGTCGAGACGCCCCGCCGGGGCGTCTCGACGCATGACCCGCCGGGATGTTCGGGGATTACGGGACCCAATTCGACAAGACCGTCAACGTGCGTTGCGCCTGCGTCGGGTCGTTGTTGGGCAGGTGGACGCGGAAATTGTGCGGGCCGCCCATGTCGCCGTGCATCATGAATTCCATGGCCAGGGTGGTGGATTGGCCGGGCTGGAGGACCATCGCACCGATGGTCGCGGCCGGCGGTCAACACCCCTCCACTAATTCCACCCACGGCGGCTCGCTGAACCGCAGCGGCTGATCGCCGACATTGGTCAGCCGGAACTCGGCCGTCACCCACTTCCCCAGGGGCACCTCGCCGAAGTCGATGACTTCGCGGTCCACCTTGAGGCGCGGCTCGCCCGTGACCTCGATGGCGGCGCCACCGCTCGCGCCGCGGCCCTGAAAGAGCGCGAACAGCGCCGCGCCCAGCAGCACCACGCCGCCGACGATTACCAGCAGCGGCCCTGCGCCGCCGCCGCTCTTATTGCGTCGCATCTTTCTCTGGCTCATCTCCGCCTCCAGTCTTTAGGGGCTCGTACTCAAACTGAAACGTCCACAAATAATCAGTCAGCGCCCACAGCTGCGCGTCGGTGAAGATCGGGCCCCAGTACGGCATACCGGTGCCCATCCCGCCGCGCAGCAGCTTGCCGTGCAGGACCGCCGGCGGGGCGGCGAGCATATGGGCCGGGTCGGTGAAGTTGGTGGGGGCGACGGTGTGCGCGCCAAACTCGGCCTGCGCGGCGTGGTCGTTGTGCGTCAGCGACTCGGCCAGCGGGCCGTCGCCAGCGCCCTGCTCGCCGTGGCAGTCGGCGCAATGCTCCGCGTACAGCCTCCGGCCCTCGGCCAGCGCGGCCGGCGTGGTCTGGCGCGCCCACAGCCAGGCGACGGCGTCCCAGGTCTCCTGCTCCGTCAACGATTGCGCCGCCGGCTCGGCGCGCAGCGCGCTCCAGACCTCGGCCGGGCTGCTGGCCTGGTAGAGGCCGGGCGTCAGATAGCGCTCCGGCAACTCGAGACTGAGCGCGGCGCCGCGGCTGGCGGAGGGGCGTTCCGACGGGACCGGGGCCGGCGCGCGGGCCGCGTCCAGGTCCAGGCCCAGGCGCACGTACAGGGGCGCGTCGCCGGGCGCCGCCGGCGCGCCGCCGACGACCTCGATTGTCCCGCGCATGCGCCAGTGGGCGGCGCTGCATGGGCGCGTGCAATAGAACAGGTACTTGCCCGGCCGTGTGAACGTCACGGTCAGCTCGCGCGCCTCGCCGGGCGGCAGGGCGACGGCCGCGTCCGTCATCTGGCCGATGGCGAAGCCGTGCGCCATGTCGTCCGCGATCAGCCGGAATGTCACCGGCTGGCCGGCCCGGACCGTCACCGCCCCCGGCGACCAGCCACCCGCCTCCGGTATCCGGGCGCGCAGTTCCACGCGCTGCCCGCCGGCCGCAAACCAGGTGGAGAAACCAGCGGCCATGACCCCGAAGGCCAGCGCCGCCGGCAGGCCGAAGTAGGCTAAGTAAACTCCAATCTCACGCCAGCGTTGCATGGTGTAAAAGACAGATCACAGATAGCAGATGGCTGTTGGCGGACGGCGGACGGCGGATGACAGACTACAGACTACAGACTACAGACTACAGACGGCAGACCTTCGTATTCCTCTTCGCGCCTTTTCGCGCCTCTTCGCGCCTCTTCGCGCCTCTTCGTGGATTCCTCAGGGCATATTCGACGGCCCATATCTCGAATACGTCAGGTCCACGTAAGCCTTGATCTCAGGGACCGTCCGGCCCTCGTCCAGCAGCCGCATCGCGTCGAGCGTGATATCCACGCAGATTCCGCAGCCCAGGGCGTGCGTGTCGAACTCCAGCTCCGTCTCCGACCTGCGCCCGGCCACGTAACAGGCGTAGTTGGACGTGTGCCCCATCGATCCACAGCCGCAGTAGCAGGGCAGCTGTTGGAGCACAGCCGGGTTGGCGGCCGCAAAGCGGTAGGCGTCCTGCACCGCGGTCGGCGCGTCCTGGACCTCCCTCGGCATGTCATGGAGGTCCGCCAGCGGGAACGAGTGGCCAGGGTCCGCCGCGCCGCAACCGGCGAGCGACGCGCCAAGGCTGGCCAGGATGGAGAGCAGGGCGAAGGGGAGGTTGATCGTGCGACGGAGCATGTGAGACCTCCGGCAAGAGATGCAGGTAATTTATCTCGGACTCCACGCCGATGTTAGTGACAACATTCACCAAATTGGATGAGATTTGGTCAGTATGGTTAGATGAAACGAGATTTGTCCTCGTTTTGTCCGGCGGCTGTCTTATCCGGATGACAACCAGGGCGCGCCAAGCTCTCCCAACTGTTCCCCAACCTGAAACGACCCTATAATGCCCATAACCAGACCAGCATAGACTTTGAGGCCCGGCTGTGCTTGCCCATTAGCCAGGCCCACTAAGTCTGGATGTAGATGATGGTTATGCAAACTTTGCTGCGCTACCGATCCTTTCTCCAACACTTATTCGAGCCGCGGCCTGGCGGTGGTAAGTCGCGCGGGCAGAGCCTGGTGGAGCTGGCCCTCTTCCTCCCCATCCTGCTGATGCTCCTGGGTGGGCTGGTGGAGTTCGGGTTCGCCCTCAACCGCTATATCAATATTGTCGAAGCGACCCGCGAAGGCGCGCGTTTCGGTGTGGACGGCCAGCCCGACCCGGCGCAAGGCGGCCGGGACCTGATCCCGCCGCCCCCGGTGCCGGGCGGCGTCTCCAACATGGACTGCGCCACGACGTCGGACTACTACGCGCAGATCGCGTGCGTGGTGATGGGGGCCGCGCAGCCCATCAGCCTGACGGAGGCCAGCGACGACATCGTCATCACAGTCGCCCGCGTCTATCGCGATCCGCTGTGCGAGCCCAACACGCCCACGCCGCCGTCGTCGGTGGATTGCGTCACCCGCATCCTGCCCGACCCGCAGGGTCTGTGGCCTGACCCGCCCCAGGACCCTGCCCCGGGCGAGGAACCCGGCCAGTGGCGCTGGGCCGGGAACTTCTCGTCGCGCTTCAATCGGGACCGTCTGCAGAGCTTTATTGACGCCAACGCGCTCAGTTCCGGCGTCCTGGTGGTGGAGACGACCTACTTCTACGAGTTCGTGCTCAAACTGCCCTGGATCACGATGTTCATGCCGAATGAGAACGGGCTGGAGTTCTACACGTACACCATCGTCCCGGTGACGGCCGGCGAGCCGCGGCCCACGCCCACCAACACCCCCACCCGCACCAACACCCCCACGGTGACGCGCACGCCGACGCCCGCCGGCACCGACACCCCCACCGTCACGGTCACGCCCACGGTGACCGAGACGCCCACGCCGACCGAGACGCCCACGGCCACCGCCAGCCCCACGGCCACCGACATTTGCCGGCCGGGCTATGTGGACCCGCTCCAGTCGCAGTTGAACGTCACCAACAACCCGGCCTGGGCCGACAACGGCACCGACCCGGACCGCAGCGGCGTGATGGGCGTCACCGTGCTGCTGTTCGACGAGTGCGGCATCCCGATCACGGATGGCCGCCCGGTCACCCTGCTCTCGTCGCGGCCCACGACGGACACGGTCGCCATCAACACCGTCCTGGGCAACCAGTACGTCTTCGACGTCGTCTCCTCTCAGGTGGGCACCAGCACCTTCACGGCCTCAGTGGACCAGCAGAACCCGCCCAGCGGCCTGACGGTCGCTATCGTCGGCGCGGCCAACACCGGCAACTTCGTGTGCGTCTCCGGCGTCCGCGAGGTGGGCACCAACCCGAACACGCTGCAGATCCGCTACACCAACCCGTCCGTGCCGGCCAAGAACCGCCGCCTGGTGGGCCTCAACCTGGTCTGGCCGGCGGGCGCCTGGCCGGTCAACAACATCAGTTTCGGCAACGCCGCCAACATTATCTGGACCGGCCCGGCCTCGCCGACCTCGCTCGCGATCGGCAGCACGCAGTGGACGGGCGTCAACCGTTCCATCGTCACCGGGACGTTCCGGCCGCTGCAGCTCAACTTCAGCGGACCTATCACGCCGGCCAGCGGCTCGTGGACCTACTCCATCGTCGCCACCTGGGACAACGGCGCCAACTCCGGCCAGTGCCAGTCGCTGCCCGTGGTCGTCACTCTGCCGTGAAACCTATGAACCCACCCCTGCCCGCCCCCCGCCCGGTCCCGGCCCGCCGCCGCGAAAGCGGCCAGGCGCTGGTCATCATTGCCGCCTCCTTCATCGGCCTGGCGGCTTTCATCGGCCTGGCCATCGACCTGGGCATCCTGATCGTCAACCAGGCTCACCTGCGCCGCGCGGTGGACTCGGCCGCCATCGCCGCCGCCGGCCAGTTGCGCGAGGGGCAGGATTTCCGCAAGATCGGCCAGTTCGCGGCCCAGTTCATCCGCCTCAACAACGTCGACGTCGCCACCATCGTCGTCCAGCAGTGCCTGCGCGACCCGATCAGCGGCGTGATCAACATCAACCAGTACACCACCGCCCCCACCGAGACCGTCCAGCTCCTCGCCCTGACCGACGTCGATCCGCGCATCCAGGCCGTCTGCAACACCAGCACGCCGCGCAAGCAGATCCGCGTCGAAGCCGAGGTCGACGTGCGCTTCTCGTTCCTGCCGATCATCGGCCTGTTCGGGACCACCATCCAGGCCGAGGCCGTCTCCGAGGCCGCCTCGCTGGACGTGGTCCTGGTGATCGCCACCGGCGAGACGATGGGGCAGACCACCTATCCGCGCAGTTCGTGCTTCGGGCGCGAAGTGAACTCCGACGTCTGCACCGGCACCTTCGACCCGAACGTGAGCCCGGCCTGTAATGCCAACGCCGGGCCGGAGTTCACCAAAATGCCGGAGGACGACCCGCTCCAGCACATCCCGGCCGACCCGTCGATCCCGGCCAAGTGCCGGCCGTTGTGGGACGCCAAGCAGGCGGCCAAACGCCTGGTGGACACGTTGTACGCCGGCTTCGACCGGGTGGCCGTGGTGGGCTACGACACGTACGCCCAGATCTACGAGATCGGCAGCCAGGCCCTCAGCCTGAACCTCGGCCAGCGCGCTACGGCCTCCAGCGACTCCACCGGCGCGTACGCCGCCATCGACAGCATGACCCTGCGCAACACGCCGCTCCTGCCGGCGGACTACGGCCAGTTCAGCCCGCTCAACATCGCCTGCGTCTCCGGCAACCCGACCGCCGCCGCCTGCTTCCAGCCGGACCCGAACAACGCCGTGGCCTCCAACTGCGCCGGCTGCGGCCTGCGCGTCGCCACCAATATCCTCAAGAACACCGGCCGCCCGGAGTCGCTCTGGGTCATCGTCTTCCTGTCCGACGGCTACACCAATATGACCGACGTGGCCGACGACTTTGTGCCGGGGCGGGCCGCCAACCCGCTGGAGAGCATGGGCAGCGATTTCGACGCCGCCAGTTATCCGAACGGTTTTTGCCCGGGCGCGGTCGGCGAGAACGCCGGCGATTACGGCGAGCGGATCTGGACCAGCCCGATCTGCCTGCAGGGCAACTACGACATCAACGAAAACGGCACCGTGGAAGGCCTCGAGCCGTTCACCATCAACCCGCGCATCCGGTTTTGCGGCCCGTACCACCCCGGCGGGGCCGGCACCTGCCCGCCCGGCTCCATCTACGTCGGCGACTCGGGCTATACGGAGGCGTACACCTTCACCATGCCGTCCGGCATCACCTACACCGGCGTCACCACGCCGTTCGTCTACAACGCCTACGACTACGCCCTGGACATGGTGGACTTCGCGGCCCTGACCACCCGCTGCCCGGAGGGCGTGGCCGAGGCGACGTGCAACGGCGGCGCGCTGCAGGCCGGCGGCCTGGCGAGCCGGTACAACGCCAACGAGCAGAAGGGCAAACCGGCGGCGGCCGGCGGCGACAACCTGGCCGGCACGAACATCGTCATTTATTCCATCGGCCTCGGTCCGGAGGTCGTCGCCTCGTCGCGCCAGGGTGAGACCCTGCTGCGGTACATGGCGGCTGTGGCCGACGACGGCGACCGCGTCACCGACCCCTGCGCCGGGGTCCCGTCCGGCGCCAACTGCGGCAACTATTACTTTGCCCCGGATCCGACCGCGCTGGGGCCGGTGTTCGAAGATATTGCCCGCCGCATCTTTACGCGGATCACACGGTAGGTGAGAGATGAGCCTGTTGAAAAAACGCGCGCCATCGAAACGCAGCCTTGGCCAGGGCCTGGTGGAGTTCGCGCTCGTCCTGCCGATCCTGTTGGTCCTGATCTTTGCCATCATCGAGTTCGCGCGCCTGTTCGCGGCCTGGCTGGCCGTCCAGAACGCGGCGCGCTTCGGCGTGCGCTACGCCATCACCGGCCAGTTCGAGAATGTGCCGCTCGAGAAGCCGTACTGCGAGATGGCCACCAACTTCTACCTGACGCACGACGCCGACGGCAACCCGGCCCCGCCGGCCGTGGCCTACCTGAGCGCCGGCGACGATACGGCCCTCAACCCCTTCATCGAAGGCCCGGACGCGCCCTACGCCGATGAGCCCTACGACTGCGAGGTCCCGCGCGGCATGCCGGGCGGGCTGGTGCCCAACTATCAGGAGAAGACCGAGAAACTCCAGGACTTCGCGCGTCTGCTCTCCATCTACGATAACGCTCGCGCCGGCGCCGTCGCCATCAGCGCCGACCCGGCGGTCAGCACCGATTACCCGAACTACATCAGCAATCCGACGACGACCTTCTCCCAGAACTACCGCGGCCTGCCGCAGCGGCCGGGCTATCTCGATATCTCCATCTGCAGCTCGCGCGGCGGCCGCGACCAGAACCCGTGGAGCTACACGCCCAAAGACCAGCCCTCCGACGCGGACGAGCTGTACCGCTTCCCGGCGCCGTGCGCGGTGCCGCTCAGCACGAACCCGTCCCAGTTTATGTTCAAGGATGACCCCGGCGGCCCGGGCAGCCTGGTGGAAGTAGCGGTGACCTTCCGCCATCCGCTCATCACGCCCTTCCTCAGCAGCGTCTGGCCGTCGATCCAGCTCACCGCCCGGCGCGAGGGCATCGTCGAGTCCTTCCGCAAGGCGCGCGATGTCGTGCTGCCTGGCAGCTCCGGCGGCCTGATCCCCACCTGGACGGCGACGCCGACGATCTCGCCCACGCCGACGATCTCGCCGACGCCCACGGTCACGCCCACACCCCTGCCGACCGGCACCATCACGCCGACGCCCACGGCCACCGCCACGGCCACCTCTACGCCCACGGCCACGCCGCTCAACACGGCCACCGTCACGGCCACCCCGAACTGCGCGCTCTACTCCATCGGGACGGGCTCGCTCGGCACGTGGAACTCGCCCGCCCGGCGGCGCATCTCGTGGACCCTGAACTCGGGGGCCTCCAACCCGCCGACGACGATCACCAGCATCAGCTTCACCTGGGGCTATTACGACTCGATCTCGACCGACACCGTCAACGCCTTCCGCTTCCGCGGCAGCAACGTCAGCGGCGGCACGTACACCAGCACCGGCAACTCGCCCACGGGCTGGAGCGGCGGCACCACCCAGCAGACCGAGACCGACGGCACGACCACCTTCGAGGTCCGCTTCAACAGCCAGCTCGGCGACTGGCCGGCCAGCGTGAACCAGAGCCAGTTCGGCCTCACGCTCGTCCTGGCCAACGGCTGCACGGTGTCCCGCAGCGGCACTAACCCGACCATCACGCCGACGCCGACGATCAGCCGCACGCCGACCATCTCGCCCACGCCGACGATCAGCCGCACGCCGACCATCTCGCCGACGCCGACGCGCACGCCGACGATCACGCGGACACCGACCATCACGCGCACGCCGACGATCACGCTCACGCCGACCATCACCCAGACGCCGACGCGCACGGCCACGCGCACCATCACGCCGACGCGCACCATCACGCGCACGCCGACCATCTCGCCGACGGCGACGCGGACGGCGACGCGGACGCCGACTGTCCTCACGCCGACGCGCACCATCACGCCGACATCGCCGCCGACCAATACGCGCACCATCACGCCGACGCGCACCATCACGCCGACGCCTACGTCGACGTCGGCTATCGTCAATACCCCGACGCCGACGCGCACCATCACACCGGCCCCGTCGGCCACGCTGCCGTGCCCGTACATCCCCGGCTCGCCGAACGCCCTGCTGTACTGCAACGGCAACGGTTTGAAGCCGGGCGTCACGCCGCCGCCGCCGTAACCCGCGCTGCGGCCCCGCCCGTTGTCGAGAAGCCCGGCCAACCAGGCCGGGCTTCTTGCTTGTTTCTCGCCCTGATTGCCGTCCCGCCCCGCCCGGCTTAGAATGAGGCCCGATGGCCGCTTCCTCACCCTCCGCCCGCGCCTGGTGGTCGCGCCGGTCCTGGCCGGCCTGGGCCGGGCTGGCCGCCGGCTACATCGCGCTCTACGGCCTGTGGCTGCTGATCCGCCCGCCGGTCCCCGCCGCGCATGCGCTCGGCCAGCTGAGCCTCGTGCTCCCCGGTCTGCTGGCCGCCCGCGCCGCCCTGGCGCTGCGCCGATCCCCCCGCCTGGCGTCGGGCGCGCGGCGTCTGTGGATGTTCCTGGGCCTGGCGCTCGCGTTGTGGACGGCGGGCGGCGGCCTCTGGCCCCTCTACCGCCTCCTGGCCGGCGCGCGGCCCCCGGTGCCCTCCCTGGCCGATCCGGTCTACATGGCCGGCCATCTCCTGGCCCTGGCCGCGCTGCTCACCCTCCCCATCCTGCCGCGCGCCTCCCTCGGACGCGTCCGCGTCCTGCTGGACCTGTTCACCCTCTCGGTGGTCGGGCTGGCGCTGGGCTGGGTGCTGCTGTTGCAGCCGGTGCTCTCCGGCCTGGCGGAGCGCCCGGCCGAGACGCTCTGGACCGCCGTCTACCCGGCGCTGGACCTGGCGCTGCTGATCCTGATCTTCAACCTGGCCCTGGTCGTGGAGCCGGCCGAGGGCCGTCCCGCGCTCGGCTTTGTGGCAGCCGGGCTGGCGGCCGTGGTGGTGGCAGACCTGGCGTACACCTACCTCGGCCTGCGCGGCCAGGTGGACGACGACACCCTCTTCGACCTGGGCCGCCTGATCGGCTTCGCGCTGCTCGGCCTGGGCGCGCGGCTGCAGGCGGGGCCGGATCCGGTCGCCGCGCCGGCCGCGCGCTGGCGCTGGATCAGGCGTCTGCAGGCCAGCCTGCCGCTGGCCGCCGGCATCGCCTTCGGCTGGTACACGACGTTGGACTGGCAGACCACCGGGACGCTCGACCCGGTGGCGGCGCTGACCACGGCCGTGCTGGGCGTGGCGCTGGTGGCGCGCCAGGGCGTCATCGCCGGCGAAGTGGAGCTGGGGCAGTACGCCCAGTTGGTGGAGGGCGCCGCCGATCCCGCCTTCATCTGCGACGCGCGCGGCGCCCTGCGCCTGGCGAACCCGGCGCTGGCGGCGGCGCTGGGCCGCGTCCAGCCCGAGGAGATCCTCGGGGCGTCGCTGTTTACGCTGATCGTCCCGGAGGCGCTGCCGCCCGAGTTGCGCGTGCCGCCGAGCGGCTTCTCGCCGCTGGTGCTGGAGGGCGGCTGGTCCGGCGAGGTGCGCCTGCGCCGCACTGACGGCTCGGACTTCCCCGTCTATTTGTCCCTGCGGCCGGTGCCGTCTGACCCCGGCGCGCGCCCCGTGCTGGCCGGCACCGCCCACGATCTGAGCGTCCAGAAGCGCCAGCAGGCGGCGCTGGTGGCAGCTTACGAGGCGGCGGCGGCGGCGCGCCGGACGGTGGAAGAACTCAACGCACAGCTCGAGGCCAAGGTCGACGAGAAGACGCGCAGCCTGAGCGAGGCCTACGCCCAACTGGAGCGCCAGAACGAGGCGCTCAAGACGCTCGACCGGCTGAAGTCCGAGTTCGTGTCGCTGGTCTCGCACGAATTGCGCGCGCCGCTCACCAACATCGGCGGCGGGATGGAGCTGGTGCTGGCCCTGGGCGCCGACCTCGGGCCGCGCACCCGCGAGCGCCTGGCCCTGGTGCAGGCCGAGGTCCGCCGGCTGAGCCGCTTTGTGGAAACCATCCTGGACCTCTCGGCCCTGGAGGCCGGGCGCCTGCCGCTGACCCCGGCGCCGCTGTCGCTGGCCGACGTGGCGGAGGCTCTGCGCGCTCAGCTCGCGGCGACGCCCCACGGGCGCCGGCTGAGGCTGGCGCTCCCGGCGGACCTGCCGGCGGTGCTGGCCGACGAGCGCGCCCTGTCCAGCGTGCTGTTTCACCTGGTGGACAACGCCCTCAAGTACGCGCCGGACGGCGAAGTGCTCATTACGGCCGAAGCCGCGCCGGCAGAGGCCGGCCGGGGCCGCGTGCGCGTAGCCGTCTCCGACCACGGCCCCGGCATCTCACCCGAGCAGCGCGCCGCCATCTTCGAGCGTTTCCAGCGCCTGAACGCCGGCGATGCGCAGGCCGTGTACGGGCATGGCCTGGGCCTGTACATGGTGCGCCAGTGGCTGCGGGCCATGGACGGCGACATCGGCGTCGACGACGCGCCCGGCGGCGGCGCCCGCTTCACGTTTGAGTTGCCGGCCGCCGAAGACGAGGTTTAGCGGGCCATGACCGACAAGATCCTGATCGTCGATGATGACCCCACGTTGCGCCGCCTGCTCGGCGAGTTCCTGCAGAGCGAGGCCTTCGCGGTGACCGCCGCGGCCAGCGGCCCGGAGGCGCTGCGCGAGTGTTACCGCGCCCGGCCGGACCTGGTGGTGCTGGACGTGATGATGCCGGGCATGGACGGCTGGGAGACCTGCGCGCGCCTGCGCGAGATGGCCGACCTGCCGATCATCCTGCTGACGGCCAAGGATTCCGAAACCGACAAGCTGCGCGGTTTCCGCCTGGGCGTGGATGACTACGTCACCAAGCCCTTCAGCTTCGCCGAGTTGAGCGCCCGCATCCGGGCGGTGCTGGCGCGCAGCCGCGCCAGCCGGCCGGCCTCCCGCCGCCTGTATACGCTGGGCGACCTGGCCGTTGACCTGGACCGGCGCACGGTGGAACGGGCCGGCCAGCCCGTCACCCTCACCCCCACCGAATTCCGTTTATTGGAGTCGCTCTTGCAGCGCGAGGGACAGGCCGTCTCGGAGGCGGCGCTCACCCAGGAGGTCTGGGGCGATTACAAGGCGCCGGACGCCGGCGGCGTGCGCCGCTATGTCTGGCTGCTGCGGCAGAAAATCGAGACGGACCCCGCCAACCCCCGGCTGCTCCTCACCGTCCGCGGCTACGGCTACCGCGTTGCGATCCCCTCGTAGAACGGGCAATAACACTGGAACCCGAGCGCCTGGTAGACGCGGAGCGCGGCGGCGTTGGTCTGAGCCACGTTCAGGGCGATGGTCCGCAGGCCGGCCTCCGCCAGCGCCCGCGTCACGGCCGCGGTCACCGCCCGGCCCAGGCCCCGCCCGCGCCGGTCACGCCGGACGTACACGTTGCCGATCGCGCCCAGGCTCAGCCTCGTGGAGCGCAAGTGGGTGCCGGCCGCCGCCATCAGCGCGCCGGCCTCCCAGACGCCGAAGAAGACGCCCTGTTCCACCTGGCCGCGATTGAAGAAATCGGGCGCTTCGCCCGCGGCGGCGCCGTCCGCGTAGAGCGCCTCCAGCGCCTCGAAGTCCTCCACTCGCACCGGCCGGATGGCCTCCGCCCACGCGGCGGCGGCGGCGCGAAGATCGCCGCCCGCCCAAACCAGGCGCCACATCGCCTGCAGCGGACCCACCGTGCGCCGCGCCTGGATAACGGGCAGGACCTCCGGGCGGACGAGCAGGTACAGTTCAGGCTCGTCGATCTCGTCCAGCAGGGCGGCCAGCGCGTCCGGCGCGCCGAGTGTGAACAGCACCGGCCGGCCGAAACCCCGGTACACCAGCGCCAGCGCCGACCCGTCCGGCGTCGCGCGCCATTCGGCGTGGCGGGCGTGCGGCGGCTCGAGGTCGCCCAGGGCGTACACGGCCCAGTTTCGGTCGCGTTCCAGGAGGGCGCGGATCTGGTCCGGTTCCGTGAGGGGGGGCATGGTTGCCGTCAGCCGTGGACTGCCGCCGGCTGCTCGCCGCCGGGCCTCTGCTTCCGCCAATACCGCTCAAAGCGCTCGATCTGCCGCCGGATGTACCAGATGTGCGGGTCGGCCCGTCTGCGGCCCTGGCGCAGGCGCTGCATGGCGGTCTCGGCCGTGTCGCCCATGGCGATCAGGATGCAGGCGGCCATGGCCACGCTGCGGTGCCGGCCGTGCTTGCAGTGGACGAAGACGCGCCCGCCCTGGCGGATGACGTCCAGCGCCGCCTCGACGCCTCGGACGAACGTGGGCGTGGGGATCGGCGTCACCGGCGAGTCCACCGTGCGCAGC
>DAOUAB010000243.1:0-6508 GCA_034434015.1 Anaerolineales bacterium | reverse complement strand
CGCCTCCAGCAGCGGCGCGCTGACGTCCAGGCGGTGGGCGTGATACAGCAGCGCGCGCAGGTCCTTGGGCAGGCACGAACCGCCGAAGGCGAACCCCGGCCTGAGGTAATACGGCGAGAGGTTGAGCTTGGTGTCCAGGCAGAAGAGGTCCATCACCTGATGGCTGTCGATGCCCTGCCGCTTGCAGATGTTGCCGATCTCGTTGGCGAACACCACCTTGACCGCATGGAAGGCGTTGTTGGCGTACTTCACCATCTCGGCCACCTTGAGCGGCGCCGTCAGCAGCGGCGCGTCGATGGACCGGTACAGCTCGGCCGCCGCCGCCGCGCCGCGCTCATCGAGCTGGCCGATGAGCGTGAACGGCGGATGATGAAAGTCGTGGACGGCCGTGCCCTCGCGCAGGAATTCCGGGTTGAAGACCACGCCAAAATCGCGCCCGGCCGTGCGCCCGGAGGCCGTCTCCAGGATCGGGAGGACGCGCTCTTCGGTGCTTCCGGGCAGCATCGTGCTGCGCAGCACGACGACGTGGTAGGCGTCCTTCTCGGCCAGCGCCGCGCCGATCTCGCGGCAGACGCGCTCGACAAAGGTCAAATTCAGATTGCCGTTCGCGTCGCTGGGCGTGCCGACGCAGACCAGCGACAGGTCGGTGGCCAGGACGGCCTCCCGCGCGCTGGCCGTGGCGCGCAGCCGGCCGGCCGCCGCCGCCTGCGCGATCAGGGCGTCCAGTTCGGCTTCGATCACGGGGCTGCGCGCGGCGTTGATCAGGTCCACCTTCATGGCGCTGACGTCCACGCCGACGACGTCGTGGCCGAGGGCGGTCAGGCAGCCGGCCGAGACCGACCCGACATAGCCGAGGCCAAAAACACTGACTTTCATGGGGCAACTCCTGCCGGCCAGGATGGCTCGGCGCGCACCCACGATACACCCGCCGGCCTGGAGCGGGGATAAGGAACAAGTCCTATGGCGCCCGGGGGGCGTCCGGCCGCTCAGTTGGCGGAGAAGGGCTCCAGGCGCTGCACGCCGGTGCGGGTCGGGGCGGCGTGGTGCTCCAGGAGCTTCCAGGCGCCGCCGACGCGGCGGAAGAGGTTGGTGGCGCGGGTCTGGAGGATGCCGGACCCGGCGACCTGGCCGGTGTCGACGTTCTCCAGGCAGGTGACCTCGGCCGTCTGCCCGAACACACGCACGCGGACGTCGGTGGCCCAGACGCGCAGCGGCCCCTGATGCTCGAAGATGCTGCGCCAGCTGGCGTAGATGGCGTCCCAGCCGTAGAGCGGGGCGCTGCCCGGGTGCTGGCACACCGCGTCGGGGGTGTTCACCCACAGGCGCGTCATCGCGCTCAGGTCGGCCAGGCTCAGGGCGCGATAGAACTGGTCATTGGCCGTCAGGAGGGCGTCTTCGATCCGCTCCATCGTCTACCACTACTCCCCAGGCGCGCAACACCGTCAACACGCCCGGCAGGCTGGCGGCCTGCGCCTCCGGCACGATCGTGTCCCGGTGCGCGTGGTTGGCCGGGTGGTCGGCGTGCGCGGTCAGCCAGATATGGCGCAGGCCGGCCAGTTGCGCGCCGAGGATATCCGCGCCGAGCGTGTCGCCGACCATGACCACGGCCCCCGGCGCCAGCCCCCAGCCGGCCAGCACGCGTTCGAAGATTTTCGGGTTGGGCTTGCGCAGGCCGACCGCGGCCGACACCACGATGGGATCGAAGTAAGGGCGCAGGCCGGCCTGGTCGATCAGGCGCTGGACGTTGGCGTCGTCGCCGGCGTTGGAGACCAGCGCCAGCCGCAGCCCGGCCGTCTGGAGCGCCTGGAGCGTCGCGTGCGCGCCCGGCATGGTCCGCCAGAGCGTCTCGCTGTAGGCGTAGTAGGCGCGCAGCGCGCCGGTCAGCACTTCGGGCGACGGCGGCGGCGCCCCCAGTTCGGCCAGGGTCTTCGTCAACAGATAGGTCGTGGTGTATTCCACCCAGTCCGTCTGGCGCTGCCGGTCGAACTCGGCGAAGTTGGCCGAGAGCCGGTTGAGAAACGCCGGCGCGTCCAGGCGGTAGCCGGCCGATTCCAGATAGCGCAGCAGGTCCTGGCGCATGCGCGGCAGGATCGCGCCCCACTGGTGATCGCTCTCCGAATAGATGAGGGTCGAACCCAGGTCGAAGATGACGCCGCCGAGCATGAGGCAATTATAACGGTTTCGTCGGGCAGGATTTGAGCGCTTTGACCGTTGCGCCCCCGGCCGGCGCTGCTACACTGCCCGAACGGAGGCCCACCTATGCCCGCCACTGACCTGCTGATCAACGGCGTCGCCGTCGACGCCGGCCTGCTGGAAGCCCGGCCCGTGCGGCGCTGCGCCCTTGACGAGTGCCAGGCCTATTGCTGCACCGGCGGCGTGTATATCAGCGTCGCGCAGGCCGAGGATGTCCTGGCGCATCAGCACCTGGTCGCGCCGCACCTGCCCGCGCCGCGCCGCGACCCGGCCGCCTGGTTCGACGGGAACGTGGAGCCGGACCCGGACCACCCGGCCGGCGGCCTGGTCATGGGCACGCGCGTCCTGCCGGACGCCTCGCACCCGGTCGGCGAGTCGTGCGTGTTCCTGCGGCCGGACCGCAAATGCGCGCTCCAGGTGGCCGGGCTGGAGGCCGGGGAGCATCCGTGGCGCTTCAAGCCGTTCTACTGCGCCTTTCATCCCCTGGTGTACGAAGCCGGGCGGGTGGTCCTGGGCGAAGAGAGCGAGATGTATCTGGAGGGCGGCAGCTGCAACCGCCCGGCGTCCGGGCCGCCGATCCCGCTCTACCGCCTGTTCGACGCCGAGCTGGTCCTGGCCCTGGGCGAAGCGGGCTATGCTCAGCTGACGGCGCTGGCCGAGGCGCGCCGGACGGATGGTTAAGCCGAGAGCGCGAGGGTCATCCGACCCCCGCGCCCTCGGCGTCATGCGACGATTACAGCCGGTCGGTGGCGGGTGTATAGCCGAGCCGTTACTCGGAAACTGGTCCAGCGCCCGCGCTCAGGCCCGGGCTTGCGCCGCGGCTCGCGCCTGCGCTTTCTGCTGCCGGCTGACCTCGGCCGCGCGCGCGAACCCCACCAGCCGCTGCTGATCCTCATCCCACAGCCGCCAGGCCAGGGTCTTGAAGCTGGACGCCAGCGTGAGCGTGCTCACATCGTGGAACACCGGGTTCTCGCGGAAGCAGCGCTCGAGCTGGTAGTTCGGGATCTTGGGGCTGAGGTGGTGGATGTGGTGGAAGCCGATGTTGCCCGTGAACCACTGCAGGACCCTGGGCAGTTTGTAATACGAACTGCCCTTGAGCGAAGCCGTGTAGTAGTCCCATTCGGGATGCGGCTTCCAGTAAGTCTCCTCGAACTGGTGCTGGACGTAGAACATCCACACGCCGGCAATCGACGCGATCCACAGGATGGAACCCTGGATGATCAGGTAAGCCTGCCAGCCCATCGCGGCGCTCATCGCCAGCCCGACCAGCACGATGCCGAGGTTGGTCCACAGCACGCTCCGGCGTTCGCGCGCCGGGAATTCCTGATGGGCAAACCGGTGGAAGATCAGAAACAGCAGCGGGGCGCCGATGAGGAACATCACGATCGGGTGGCGGTAGATCCGGT
Source organism: Anaerolineales bacterium (assembly GCA_034434015.1). GTDB lineage: Bacteria > Chloroflexota > Anaerolineae > Anaerolineales > UBA6663 > SpSt-583. The sequence continues at coordinate 2,909 of DAOUAB010000243.1, read as the reverse complement.
AGGCCAGACGCCGGTGCCAGGGCAGGGCGTTGTACTCGCGCACCGTGAGCGTGTCCACGTCGCCGATGCCGCGCCGGTCGAGGTCGCCGGAGCCGGCGTGGTGGATGGCGTGGCTGTGCCGCCAGTGGAAGTACGGGGTGAACACCAGCACGCCGGCGATGAAACCGATCCGATCGTTCCATTTCTGCGACTTCAGGAACGAGCCGTGGCCGCAATCGTGCAGGATGATGAAAATGCGCATCAGAAAACCGGCCGCCGGCACGGCCAGGACGAGCGCCAAGCCGATTGAGTAGGGCAGGACGACGGCCATCAGCGCCTGGAGCAGGAAGAAGGGCGCGAACGAGCTGAAGACCTGCCAGAGCGCGGCGCGCGTGTCCGGCGTCTGGTACTGGGCGACCACTTTCGCCCAGAGCGGCTTGCCGGTCTTGCCCTGCGGGAGGGAGGGAGGGGCGGACATGCAGAATTCCTTTCGACGGCCATCGCCGGGAACAGGCTGAGGGCCGGGTATAGGTGCGATTTCAACGGCCGGAGGTGATGACGACCGGGCCGCCGCCTGTCGACAGGCGGAAACAGGATCAGGAAGACGAGAGGACGAGAGGCGAGGCCGGGCCAGGCCGGCCTGGAGGGCTATAAGCGCAGGGGGAGCGAGACCGCGCGCAGGGCCAGCGGGTTGACGTGGAAAGGCAGGCCGGGCGGCACCGTCCGGGCGCGCCGCCGGGCCATGGCCGGCCGGGCCGGCGGCCGATGCATCACCCAGAGCATGAGCGCCGTCTGAACGACGGAGACGATGGCGGCCGCGGCCGCCAGCTGCAGCCATTCGGCCGGGACCGGGCGCGCCGGCCCTGGGGGACGCCGGCTCTGCATCGCCTGGTAATGGAGGATGTGGGCGCAGTAGTGGGTCAGCCACAGCGCCCGAAGACGCTCGACGGCTAAGGTCTCAGCGCCGGCGGCGGCGACGCGCCCGCGCAGTTCCCGCTCGAGCTTGTGGAGGGAGGCGTGGGCGCGCTTCCAGGCCTCGGCCAGCCGCCAGCGTTGCGCCTCTGCCCACGCGCGCGGCATCGGGGATGGCCACGGAAGCGGGCGCGAGAAATCGAGCGCCGTCAGAGGCTTCAGACGACGTTGCGCCTCCGCCAGGTAAGGGCCGGCGTTGATCGCAGGCAGCCGCAGGCTGGGCGGCGCCAAATGCACATTTAAGACCGGAACAGGCATTAAACCGATTGTAACCCCGTCTGGCATCGAATCGCAAGCCGGCCGAGATTAAGGGACACTGAACGCAGGCAGGCTCAGTTCGTCGCCCAGAAGGATGCCTGCCTGGGATACGCCCAGCCGCTCGCCGGTCTCGGCGGTATAGAACCCCAGAGCCGCCGAATAAATGCCCGGCGCGAGATTGAAGGTGTAGGTGTCGATCACGAACTCGCCCGGACTCCACAGCGAGGTGGGCGCCGCGCCGCCGCCCGGCGTGGCGTCGGCCTGGGCCACCATCTGGCCGGCGAGGTCCCGGATGTGGACGAAAACCGTGTAGTCCTGCTCGAGCGGGGCTGCGCCCATCTGCCGGAAGACGAGCCGGAGCTGCGTCGGCGCGCCGGGCGTCAGGCTGTAACCGGCCAGCGCCAGCGCCTCGCCGAAGCGCGCGTCCACCGCAGTGTCGAAGTCCGGGGTCGTAGCCACGCCCGGCCCGGACGTCAGCTCAATTTGCGCCAGCTGCGCTTCTCCGTGGCCGTCTGCTGAGACGCGCAGCGGCGCCGCGCCCAGGGCGGCGTCCGGCGGGACGCGCAGCGTGCGGCGGTCGATCAGGGCGCCCTGGACGTTCAATGTCCCTTCGAACAGGACCTGCGCGCCCAGGGAGACGCGCACCGGCGTCGTCACCGGCGCCGCGGCATACCAGAACAGGCTCAGCTCAAAACGCTCATTCGGGCGCAACGCTCCGCCGCGCCATTGATAGCCAAGCAGGACCAGATCATCCTGCAGGCCCTGGCGGGTGTCGGGTGAAGTGACCGGGTGGGCGGCCCGGAACTCGTCGAGCGTGGCCGCCGGCCCGCCGGCGAGCCGGATGGTCCCGAGCACGGCGCGCTCGCCGCCGAACCCGCCGCGGGCGTTCAGGCGCGGCAGGCCGGTCTGCGCCGCCTCCGAGTAGAGGCCGGCCTTCACTTCATAGTCCCCGGCCGGCAGACCGGCGGGCAGCGGGATGAGCTGACGCGTGAGCAGCGTGTCGCCGGGCGCCCATTGCGCGGACGGGTAGGTGAAGTTGCCGCTCTGCGCCCAGGCCCGGCCGGCCGCGTCGTACAGGCGCGCGTACGGCAGCAAATCCTCAAAAGCCACCCGGTTCTCCACGCGCCAGCGCAGGTCCACCGCCAGCGTCTCGGCGTCCGGCGTGAGCCGGTAGCCGGTGAGGGACAGCGCGTTGCCGAAGTTCTCGTCCAGCGGTGTGAAGTCCGGCAGCGGCGGGGTTTGGCCGGCCTCGAAGCGGTACGCCTCGAACTCCGGGCGGTTGTCCGGCCCCAAGCGCGCCTCGAGGCGATAGGGCGCCCAGCCTGCGATCCACTCCGCCGGCAGGGGCGCGGACGCCGCCAGCAGATAGAGCGCCGCGCCGTCGGCCGGGACCGCCAGCGAGGCGCCGCCGGTCAGCCAGCGGATCTGGCCGAAATCGCGCGCCAGGTACGCCAGCGTCGGGTGGCGGTAATGGATGGCAGACACGTACGGGGTGGCGCCCTCCAGCGGGTGGCGGTTGAGATAGTGGGCGATGCCGGTCAGGTCGGCGTCGTTGTTCAGGCGCTGGCTGCGCAGGCCGGCCCACTGGACGAAGTAATCGCGGTAGGCCGCGCCGGTCCCGGTGACCAACACGACCAGGCCGAGAATGGTGAGCGGGTAGGCGCTGGGCAGCAGCGGGCCCGGCGAGCGCTGCTGCAGCC
>DAOUAB010000242.1:0-42764 GCA_034434015.1 Anaerolineales bacterium | reverse complement strand
AGGTGCGCTCGCCGGTCCGCACGTAGCGCAGCGCGCACCCCCAGCGGCCGGTCGTGACGACGTCCAGCACAAACCGGTCGCGGTCGGGGTCATACGCGCCAACGCCCGTCATGACGAAATCGGCCGTAAACGCGCACCGGTCGAGGTCGAAGGCGTACTGCGCGCCATCCGGCCGAAACCCGAGCGCGCCCTGCAGGGCGCAGCCCGCGCTGGTCGGCGTGGCGCCGTCCCAGTAGTAATACTCAGGCAGGTACGTGATCTCGGTCTCGGCCGAGGCCAGGGCCTCCAGCGGGTTGGCAAAAGCGTCGGCCCGGCGCGGGGCCAGCGGCACATAGGGGTCCGCCACCACGCCCGGGCACTCGGTCTCGCGCTGGGCCGGCGTCACGCCGCGCACCAGGAAAGCCGTCACCAGGTCGTCCGGGCAGGCGTTCCCACGGCCAAAGATGATGTGCGGGCCGCCCTGCTGTGTGATCAGATAGCCGTCGGCGAGGCGCTGGTACACGCTGATCCCGTTGCTCATGGGCGTAGCCGGGTCGGCGGTGGCGCCCAGGACGAGCGTCGGAATCCCCTCGGCCGTCAACGGCGCCGGGCGAGTCAGGTCGGAAGCGGCGTCCGGCCAGAAGGCGCAGGGCAGATCGCCATAGAACAGAGACGCCAGGCGCGGCACGGCGGCCTCGACCGGGTCGCCGGCGCGCAGATAGTTCTCGGCCTTATCGTCGGGCGTGGCGCCCGGGTAGCCGTAATCCCGGCACTCCACCGCGTAATACATGCCATCCGAATAACCGGGGTCCGGGATCGCGTCCAGCGTCTGCGGGTCAACGCCGAGCGAGAGATACAGCAGGCGCGCAAGCGGCGCGAGGTCCCGGCGCGAGGCGTAAGCGGCCAGCGCGCGTGTGAACAGCATCCGGTCGCCTTCGGTGTACATCTGGCCGGAAGCCGCCACTTCCAGGTCGGCGAACGTGAACGCGCGGCGCGCGAAGCCGCCGGCGGGGAGCGGGAAACGGAACGGTATCGGTCCCAGCTTCAGGCGGCCGGCCAGAGCGTCGTACGCCGCAACGGCCTCGCCGGCCAGATCGGCGAGGCAGGCGGGGTCGTCGTCACACGCCTGCAGGCTGAGGACCAGGACGTCATTGAAGGCCTGCGTCCAGCCCGCGTAATACTCGAACCCGCTCAGGGTGAGGTCGACCGTACCGTCCAGGACCAGGCGGGACAGGTGCTCGCCGTGCCAGGCGGCGTATGTCTGCGCGTATTGCGTGCCATAGCTCTCGCCGTACAACACGAACTGCTCGTCCTGCATGGCCCGGCGGAACAGCTCCAGGTCCTCGACGGCCTGACGGGTGCCCAGGTACGGCAGGAGGTCCGCTCCCCCCATCTCGTCCACGCACGCCTGGCTGAAGGTCCGCGCCGCCGCCTTGAGCGCCGCTTCCTGTTCGGGCGTCTCGCTGCGGCTGTCGGCCCGGTAATACGCCGCGGCGGCGTCCGGGCAGGTAAGGCCGCCGGACAGGGCCACGCCGCGCTGGTCGAAGAAGACGATGTCGAAGTGGCGCGGGAGGTCGGGGTCAAACGCGGCGGTATAGGCATCGGCCGCGGCGATGCCGGACGTGCCCGGCCCGCCCGTGGCCGTCACGAACATCCCCTGCCGCCGGCCGGCGGCCGGCAACACGGCGAAGGTGACCGGCAGGGTGCGGGCATCCGCCGGGTTGAAGTGGTCCAGCGGCACGGTCAATGTGACGCACGTGAAGGCGCTGCCCTCCGGGCACGGCTGGCCGCCGAGCTGCCGGAGGATGTCCGCCGTGGCGGGGCGAGCGGTGGCGGCCAGCGCGGACGGGTGCGGCGCGACCTGCAGGAACAGAAGCGCGAGGCTAAGCAGGAGTCGGAGCCGGCTGAACATGTGGACCTCCACAAAAGAACGCGGCTGGACGCATCCGGTCCTCCAGCCTTACGCGCCTGGCCCGCCGCGCGCCACCTGCCGGGCCAGGGCCTCGGCCTGCTGCGACTCGGCCGGGTGCGCGGCATCTTTCAGGCAGTGCCAGCGCACCGGGCGGGCGGCGGCCTGGGCCAGCACGGCCTGCCACAAGTCATGATGCTTTACGGGCTGGCCGTCCTTCGTCCGCCAGCCGTGGAGGGCCCAAGTGCGGGCCCACTTCTCGGCGCCCTGCGCCGCGTAGTCGGACGGCGTGTATACATGCGCGGGTCGGCCGGGCGGCGCGGCCTCCAGGCCCCGGACCATCGCCAGCACGTGCAAGCGGTTGGCCGACGCGGCGGCCTCGTAACCGCTCAACTCGCGCACGACGTCGCCGGCCCGGACGATCACGGCCCAGGCGCCGGGCCCGGCCTGCCCCCGGCAGGAGACGCCGGTGAAGACATGGGCCGCGTCCGGATCGGCCAGCGGCAGATCGGCGCGCGGGATCAGGCTCACGGCCAGCCGGTCCACTTCTTCGTTGAGCGGGTCGCCGGCGTGGCCCTTCACCCAGCGCCACTCGACTTGATGGCGCTGCATGGCCGCCTCCAGGGCCTCCCACAACTCCCGGTTCGCCACCGAGCGCTTGTCCGACGTCCGCCAGCCGCGCGCCTTCCAGCGCGCCAGGTATTCGGTGACGCCCTTCTGCACGTACTCCGAGTCGGTGTGCAGTTGCACCCGGCAGGGCCGCTTCAGGGCCTGCAGCGCGGCGATGACGGCCTGCAATTCCATCCGGTTGTTGGTGGTGTGCGCCTCGGCGCCGGTGAGCGTCTTGCGGTGCGCGCCGGACAGCAGGATGGCGGCCCAGCCGCCGGGGCCCGGGTTGGGGTCGCAGGCGCCGTCCGTGTAAACGATCACGGTGTCCACGCCGGTGGGCTCAGGGCATGATCTCGGCCACTGAGTCGACGACCCGGCTGGGCTGATACGGATAGCGCCCCACCGCCTCGGCCGGCGTCACGCCGGTCAGCACCAGGATCGTGCTCAGCCCGGTCTGCACGCCGGCGATGATGTCGGTGTCCATGCGGTCGCCGATCATCACGGCGTCCTCCGAATGCACGCCCAGATAATTGAGCGCCAGGCGCATCATCAGCGGGTTGGGCTTGCCGATGAAGAGCGGCGTCACGCCGGAGGCGCGCTCGATGAGCGCGGCCATGGCGCCGCAGGCCGGGACGAGGCCGTGCTCGGACGGTCCGTTGGGGTCCGGGTTGGTGGCGATGAAGCGCGCGCCGGCGGCCACGAGCCGCACGGCCCTGGTGATCGCCTCGACGCTGTAGTTGTGCGTCTCGCCGAGGACCACATAATCCGGGTCGTGGTCGGTGAGCACATAGCCGGCGTCGTGGATCGGGCCGGTCAGCCCGCTCTCGCCGATGACGAAGGCGGTGCCCTCCGGGCGCTGAGCCTGGAGGAAGCGGGCCGTGGCCATGCCGGAGGTGAAGATGCGCTCGGCCGGGACATCGAGGCCAATGGTCTGCAGGCGGTAGGCCAGGTCGCGCGGGGTGTAGAGCGGGTTGTTGGTCAGCACCAGCCATTCGGCGCCGCTGGCCTTGAGCCGCTCGATGAAGGCGTCGGCGCCCGGGATCATCTGGCGTCCGCTGACCAGGACGCCGTCCATGTCGGTCAGATAGTGTTTCTGGGTTGTGGTCATAGGCCTGGGCACAGCCGAGGCGCGGCCGCCGCGGGTCGTTCCGGGGCCGGGTGCGTGTGCCGGAGACCTTGTACCACCTGGCGCGGGTCCGGTCAAGCGGTCCGCCGGAGCACGAGGACGGCCTCTTTCCCGTGGACCCGGATGCGCTCGGTCTCGGCCGTCCGCTGGAGCGTGGTCGCGGAGTCGCAGCGATAGCCGCGCAGGGTCAGCTCGGCCCAGAACTCGCCCTGTTCCGTCTTGAGCGTTATCCCGGCGTCATCTTCCGCCACGTCGACGATCTCGGTGGTCACATAGTGGATCGTGACCGCGTCGTTCAGCCGCCACTCCATCGGCAGGATCAGGCCTCGGCGCGCCGGAAGCGACACCGGATGCCCGCCCAGCACGGCCGCGTTTTCATGCTCGATCGTCGTTTCGACCGGATCATCCTGATAATTGTTGATGAACAGGAAATGGCCGTCGTCGCCGCAACTGAGGCGGACATCCGCCCACTGGCTCAGGCGGAAGAGCGGCGGGCAGCCCATCCGCAGCGCCATCTGGTGGACGATATCCAGGTCCTCCAGCGTCTGGGCGGGCACGGCCGCGCCGAACACCAGCGCCTCCCCGCGGCCGAGGCGCTTGACGAAGCCCACCACCTCGCCGTCGCCCCGCGTCGCAAAAACCTCGTCGAAATCGCCGGAATAGGTCTCCACAAAGGAGGCCGGCACATCGCGATGGTTGAAGACATTCAGCGAACTGGCCGTGAACGGCGCGTCGCTGCGGGCCTGGACGATCCCAAGCGCGTCTTTCAGCAGGGTGCACGCGCTGTGGTCGAAGGTCTCGACGCACATCCGCCCCGCCAGGATCAGTTTTCCGCCCGCCCGCACGTAATCGACCAGCTTCTGCTGCGCGGCGGCGTCGCACTGTTTCTCCAGCATCACCCAGCACACCGGCGTCTCCCGGACGTCCAGCTCGCCGCGGCTGAGCTCCACGGCCCGGAACGGGCGGTGCGTCAGCGCCAGCCCCCGGGCGAGCATGTCGAACAGGATCACTTCGCGCTGATGCGTCAGCACGTTGGCGGCCTCCTGGGTGAACTCGTTGTTCACCTCGGTCATGAAATAATCCAGCAGGAAGCCGATAGTCGTCACGGTTTTGGGGCGCGACAGGATCAGGGCCGGCCCGTAGGCGCGCAACACACGGGACAGCCTGGGATAACGGGCGTAGTGCTTCCGCAATGTGCCGTCTTTGCGGACCGGGTGCCCCCAGTCGTGGCGCTTGACCGGGCTGAGGAGCGGGTCGTTTTCGCCGTCGAAAAAGAGGTAATGGTTGATGGCGCGCATGCCGGAGGCGAGGCACAGGCGGCTGTGCAGGTCGTACAGCGAGGACTGGCTGTTGCTGAAGTCATTGTTTCCGCCGGCCTGAAACTCCACCGAGAAGAGCGCCTGCTGTTTGTTCTGCAGGGCCCGGGTCATTTCGTTCACCAGCAGCAACTGGTGATAGGTGCCTTCGCCGATTTGCCCCGGATAGACGTCGGTCGCGCTGAGGACCCCGTCCATCTCCATCACGGCGATCAACTGGGACAGCCCGATGGGGAAGGTCTTGCCGCCGTTCGCAAACCCATGAATGTTGATGACCGGCGGCACCTCCATCCCCTGGGCCCGCGCCTGCGACCACAGCCAGGCCGCATACTCGCGCAGGTAGGCCCGGTAGAAACGGCGGTAATCCTCGACAAGGTGTCCGGCGTACGGCTCCCGCGGGTCCAGGATCCCCTGCCGCAGCGCCTCCGCCAGGTCCGCGGCCGGGTACCGGCGGCCCAGCCGGTCGCCATAAGCGCCGCGCAGATAGGCCGCAAAGCGGGCCAGCGTGTCCGGGTTGGCGTCGAGGAGGTTCCGGACCCAGTGGATCATCCCCATCTCGTTGTCCAGCTGGATCATGAGGATACGCCCGCCGCGGGTGACCTGGCGCGGCGTCAGCACGGCGAAGACCGCCTGATACCATCGGGAGACGCACGCCAGGAAATCCGGGTGCAGGTAGCTGGCGATGTTCTGAACGGTCTGGCCCCGGCTGATGCAAGCCGTCTGCGGATAGCGGCGGAAGACCCACGGCGGAATGCCCTCGTTGATGGTCTCCGCCATGATGTACGGCCCCGGCCGGGCGATGAGGAACAGCCCCATCCCGGCCGCCAGGTCGAGGAAGCCGGCCAGATTCCGCATCGGGTGGCTGTGGCCGTCCAAATCGGAGTCGCCCTCGTCCGGCTGATGCCACAGCCAGGGGATGTACGTCGCCACGGCGTTGAAGCCGGCGGCCTTCAGCAAACCCAGGCGGTGGCGCCACTGGTCGGCGGGCGTCCGGAAGTAGTGAAACTCGCCCGCCTGAATCAGCAGCGGCTGGCCGCCCAGCCAGAACTGGCCGTCCCGCGCGTAGAAGTCAGTCATTCTGCTTATCCTCCCGCCGCCGAAAACCCAGCACGGACAGCGCCGTCTGAATATCCGGGCTGTGAGTGTACGTGTCCCAGATCAGCCCGCTCAGGTGATTCTCGATCATAATCATCGAGCAGCCCTTGTCGATCCCGTAGAGCGCGTCGCTGTACCAGGGCGGGGAGACCGCCAGGTTGTAGGCGTCGAAGAAGCCGTACCGCCCCCAGGTTTGCGGGTGCTGACGACGAAGGTAAAGGGCCATGTCCATCACCGGTTCCGGGAGGAAGGGCAGCGACGCCAGCGCGCCGTAGATCGACACTGTGCCATTGTGCCTGGGCTCGCCCAGGCAGGGCGCGCTGCCCGACACATCGTAGCCCCACGGGCCGTCGCCGCAGCTGAGCCCCCAGCTGTTCGCATGATAAGTCGGGTATCGGTCCGCCTGGTCGAGACAGAACTGGCGGTTGGCCAGCGTCGCGCGCCGGGCATTGTCGAACCAATCGACGCCGTCCGGGTCCAGGTAACGCGCCGTGTCCAGCCAGGCCTCGCTGAATTGATAGGCGAACAGGTTGCCCCCCGGGTTGACGATGACGCGCTGACCCGCATACTCGCGCCGGTCGCGCGAAAACCCCTGATAGAGCCGCCGGGCCAGCGCCGGCTCGACCTGGCCGGCGGCCTGCAGATACATCATCTTTTGCTCGGCGGCCATGTCCCACTGGGAGATGAAACCGGGCTCGCCGGTGACGTAATCCCCGCCCCGGTCCGGGTTGTAGGCCATCCGGAAGAGCGCGCGGCCGTCCCGCTCGAAGACGAAGGAGCGCCAATCCACCCGTTCGAGCAGTCGCCGGGCCAGCTCGCGGAGCTCGTCGTCGGCGAAGTACGCCGCGGCCGTGATCACGCCGTTCAGACAGAGGGCGGTGTCAATCGTCGAGAATTCGCACCGCCCCGCGCGCTCACCGCTGTCCATGTGCAGGAAATGGGCGAAGAAACCGCGATGCTGGCTGGCGCGCGCGGACAGCGTCCGCAAGGTTTTTCGGGCGATGTCGGCCGCCGTCCGGCGGCTCAGATACCCCCGCTCGCTGGCGATCACCCAGGCCGTCAGGGCGAACCCGACCGAGGCGATGGAAGCCACCCCGGGCTTGCGGGTGGAATCCACGGTCAGGCCGAAGCCCGGGCTGTCCGGCTTCAGATTGGTGAAATCGAGAAAAAAATCAACGGAGCCTTTCAACTCATCGTGCAGGAGGCGGAGCGGGTCCATAGCGGGCCTTCAGTCGTGTGGTCCGGCGCGGCGGTCCGGCGCCGGGCGAGTTATCGACGGGAAAGGAGGCGGCTGGCGCCGGGGGCGGCGGATCAGCCGGACGCGGGCGATGGCTCCACCGGGTGGCGCGTCTTCCTGGAGGATTCGCGCGGAATCAGCCGGGTGGGGATCCGATAGGGCACGAAGGGGCGCTCCTTGTCCAGAAACTCGATCAACTGCGTGGCCGCCGCCGAGCCCCAGGCGAAGCGCGACGCTCCGATCGTGGACAGGCTCGGCTGCGTGTAGCGCGCAATCTGGATGTCGTCAAATCCCACCACGGCTATATCGTCGGGCGCTTTCAGGCCGCTTTCTTTCATCGCCCGGATAAACCCCAGCGCCATCTGGTCGTTGGCGCAAAAAACCGCCTCCGGCCAGGCGCCGTCTTCGATGATCACCCGGGCAATTTCATAGCCCGATGTCTCGGTGAAGTTCCCGTTGTAACACCGGACGGTCAGGCCGTGTTGTTCGGCCGCGCTCAGGAAAGCCGTTTTCCGCTCCAGGTTGTCGAACGAGTCCGCCGCGCCTGAGATGAAGGCGAGGCGGCGGGCCCCCTGGTCGTACAGGTGATAAAACGCCTCGCGGGCCCCGTGCGGGTTGTCAACCAGCAAGGGCAGCAGATAATCGGCCTCCAGATAGCGGTCCAGGACGACGACCGGAAAGCGCTTCGAGGCCAGCCGCAGGAGGGTGTCGCTCTTGACTTTTGAGTCAAACACGATGGCCCCGTCGACCTGCCGGTGCGTCAGGATTCTTCGTTTCGTGCGGCTTTCCGGGCAGACGATCAACTCGTAGTCCGTGTTCAGGACCGCGTCGTGGATGCCCTCGAGGATCTCCTCGTAGAACGAGCCGCCAAACCGGGTGATAAAGACGCCGATCGTGTGCGTCTTCCGTTTTTTCAGGTTGCGGGCAAACGCGTTCGGATGATAGTTCAGCGCCTCCGCCGCGGCCAGCACGCGCTGGCGCGTGGCGGCGCTGATCGTGCCCGTGCCGTTCAGGGCATAAGAGGCCGCCGTGACGCTGACCCGGGCGTAGCGGGCCACATCCTTGATGGTGGTCATGCAACCGCGTCCCTAATCGCCTTTCCCGATCTGCAGACGCTCCAGCCCCTGCACGATGTGCGGATTCTGCATCATGACCGCGTGGACGAGGCCGCTTTCATGGTTGGCCAGCATCAGCAGGGCGATGCCCTTGTCAATCCCGATGACATCGGTCGCGTACCAGCTCTCGCTCAGGTTATAGGCGTCCTTGAATCCGTAGGGCCCCTTGAGCGCCTCGAGCGTATAGTAGTTCAGCATGGCCTGCTGGGCCGCCTCCGGCAGAAAAATGATGGAGCCGATGGCCCCATAGGGGGGGAGGGTGTCGTCGATCACGTGCGCCCGGTTGTCATACCCGGAGGGGGGCGCCCCATACCGCCCGTTGTAGCCGTCGGGGCCGTCACAGGCCGACAGCCCCCAGGCCCGTGGGCCAAGCGTCTGGTACTTGGGCTCCATGGCGGCGGCAAAATTCACCTGGGCCAGCGAGGCCGCCACCGAGTTGTCGAACCAGTTGACGCCCTCGCGGTCGAAGCGCCCGCGGAAGTCGATCCAGGCATGGCTGTACTGATAGGTGAAGATCGAGCCGAACCAGGAATGGATGAAGGGCTCGCCGTCGCCGTAGCGGGCGTAGTGCCGAGTGAAGGTGTAATACGGCGTCGCGTCAACCGGGTGGGTGTCCGATCCGGCCGCCAGCACATAGAGCATCAGTTGCTCGGCGTAGAAGTCCCAGTAGCCTTCAAAGCCCGTCTCCGGCCGGTACGCCATGTGGAACATCTGGCGCGTCTCATCGAGGAACCAGGGCCAGTTCACGCCGTCATACAGTTGTTGCGCTTTGGCCGCAATCCCGCCGCCAAAATACTGTCCGGCAGACAGGACGCCCATCAGGAGAATGGCGGTGTCGATGGACGAGACCTCGCTGTTCCACGCCCGCCGCCCGGTTTCCATCTCGACAAAGTGATAGAAAAAGCCCTCGGTCCGGTCCATCGCCAGCAGGGTGTCCAGCGTCCGGTCCACGCGCTCATACCCGGCGTCCCAGGTGATATAGCCTTTTTCGACGCCGATCAGGTAGGCGGTCAGGCCGAACCCGACGGACGCGAGGCTGGCGATGCCCGCGGAGCCCGGATAGCGGTCGCGGATCAGGCCGTAACCGGGGCTGCCGAGGTCGGTGTTGGCCTGCTCCCAGAAGAAGTCGAAAGCCCCTTTCATCTCGAATTCGATGACCGTCTCGATCGGGGCGGGCGTCGGCGCCGCCGTGGCGGTCGCGGTCGGGGCCGCCGTGGCGGTCGGCGTCAGGGCCGCCGTGGCGGTCGCGGTCGGGGCCGCCGTGGCGGTCGGCGTCGGGGCGCGGTCGGTCGCGGTCGCGGGGGCCGCGCAGCCGGCGACGGCGAGCGCCAGGGCCAGGATCAGGGCGCCGGGCTTATTCACCGGTGATACCGGACCTTTCGACCGACTCGACGAACCATTTCTGCAGGATGAAGTACATCACCAGCAGCGGCAGGATGTTGAGGAACGTGCCGCTGAGTTTCACCGCCTCGTTCAACCGGTCGAAGATGTTCACGACGCCGGGCGGATACAGGTTCTCATACGCCTGGACGAACTTCGACAACTGCATGGGCAGCGACTGGAGGCCGCCTTCCAGAAAGATCACGGTCAGATAGGTCTCGTTCCAGTACCAGACGGTCGAGAAAATGATCGAGATCACGAAGGCCGGCACGGCCGCCGGCAGGCCGATGCGCACGAAAATCTCCAGGTCCGAGGCCCCGTCCAGGCGGGCGGCCTCTTCCAGCACCTTCGGCAGAGATAGAAAGGTCTGGTAAAAGATCAGGATAAAGATCGCGCTGTTGAAGCCCTGCCCGGCCGAGGCCGGCAGGATCAGGGCGGCGATATGGCCCAGCAGCCCCAGGCGGCGGTAGGTCAGCATCTGCGGGATGACGGTGTTCTGCGCCGGGATGATGAACGTGGCCAGGATCAGGGCGAAGATCAGGCCCTTGCCCGGGAACCGGTAGCGCGCCAGCCCGTAGCCGATCACCGAACAGACGGCCGCCTGGATGACCGACGGCACCACGCTGATCAGGACCGACGACCAGAACGTCTTGGGGTAATCGAGGACGCGGAACGCCTTGACATAGTTGCCCATATAGAGCTCGGTCGGCACCCATTGCACCATCGGGTTGAGCAAATCGGCCGGGCTTTTCAGGCTGGTCACAAACATGAAGAGCAGCGGGTACAGATAGACGAAGCCGATGGCGATGAGGAGCAGGTACAGCGCGGTCGTGAAGATCAGGCCGTAACTGGTCCGGGTGCCGAACAGAAAACCTCTCCAGTGGTCGCGTATCATTTGTCGCATAGCCGGCGACCGCCTCTCAACCGGTCCGCTCCCGGGCGCGGAAGCGGAGAACCAAGAAAACCAGCGCCAGGAGCATCACCAGCACCAGGAAGTAGACAAACGACATGGCGCTGGAGTAGCCGATGCCGCCCTCGACCGCATAGGTCTGCCCGTAGATGTACTTGACGACCTTGTTCTCCGAGAAATGCGAGAGGACGATGATGGTATAGATCGCGATGATCAGCGTGGTCGTGGACAGCGACGGCAGGGTGATCTTCCAGAACGATTCCCAGGCCGACGCCCCGTCGATCGCCGCCGCCTCATAGATGCTCTTGTCAACTTTTTGCAGGCTGGACAGATAAATCAGAATCTGGACGCCGGAGAACCACAGGATCAGGATGAACGAGGTCAGCAGGTACTCCACCGGGTTGCGCAGGTAACTCGGCAGCTCGGCCAGAAAGGCCGCCACCGCGCCCGTGTTGGTGATGCCGGGCACCGAAGTCGCCCCCTGCGCGGTCAACTCCTGGATCACGGGCCCGCTGGTGATCACCACCGGCAGGAAGAAGATCGTCCGGAACAGGCCCTTGAACCTGAAATCCAGGTTCAGGAACAGGGCGATGATCATGGAGAAGATCAGGATGATCGGCAGCGACACCAGCGTTTCGATGACGTAGCCGATCAACAGCTCGACAAACGTCGGGTCGGTGAACAGGGCCCGAGAGTAATTCGCCCAGCGCACAAACTCGTAGGTGATGCCGGTGGCCTCCACCGTGACGCGATTCAGACTGTAGACAAAGGTCTGGATCAGGGGGGCCGCCGTAAAGATCACGAACCCCACGATCCACAGCATGACGAACCCGTACCCATGCAGGGCCTCGCGGAGGCTCGGCCGTATGCCCCGACCAGCCGGGGCCGGACGTCCTTTCACGGCTGCACCTCCTGAAGGACGGCATCCCGGGCGTTGACCACCACCGCGCCGGCCCGGTAGGGCTGGGCGCTGTAGTTGACGATGAGCTGGTAGCCGTTGCGGTAGGTGGTGGCGACGACGCCCGGCGCCAGGGTCTGCCGCGCCTCGATCGTCTGGCCCGCCACCGGCCCCAGCAGCCGGTTCAGCCACTGATAGGTCTGCTTGATCTCCTGGGCCCACTGGCCATAGGAGGAGGTGTAGATCCAGTTGGAGCTGGTGTTGAGGATTTTGGCGGTGACCTCCTGGCTGAGGAAGTAGGCGGGATAGACGCCGAAATCCACATGCCGCAGCAGATCTTCCTGCAGGTTGGAGGAGAAATTCAGGGCCGGGCCGTAGCTGGGGACATACCCGGCCAGGACGATCTGGAGAAACGGCACCGTTTCGGCGACATAGAGATAGCCGCTGTCGGACAACGGGATGTCGTAATAGGCGCTCATCGCGCCAAATACATAGTCGTTCGGCCGATAGAACGCGGTGCGGCCCGGGTGGTCGGCCAGCAAAGCCTGATAGCGCCGGATCGCGTCTTCCCGGCTGAGGCGATGATTGACCTTGAAATCGCTGTAGAGCGTCGAGCCGAGGCCGTCGATCGCCAGGCCGGCCCCCAGGTCGGTGAACACCCCCCGGCTGAGCCCCGCATAACGCCGGCTCAGGGCCTCCAGATTGAAGTAGTAGTTGACCTTGTTGCGGTTGTAGCCCAGCAGGTTGACGTTGGTGATGGACATCGCCAGGTCGTTGCGGGGCGAATAGCCGGCTTCATCGCGCAGCGCGGCCTGGGGATCCAGGTACAGGGAAAAATGGCCGCCCCGCGCCGCCACCGCCGCGACGACGGCGCGCAGCTCATCCAGGCTGCCCAGGCCGCCCTCCAGCCGCAGGGAATCGGGCGGCATGCTGGAGGCCCCCAGCGGCTGCCAGCCGTAGTAGACGACCTCCGGTCGCGGCAGGTCCAGATCGGCCAGGATCGCGGCCATCTGGCGGATGGTCGTCATCGGGATGAAGCGATGCCAGAGCAGGACGCGCTCCTTCTCGCCGGCCAGGAACTCCAGACGGAGGCCGATAGCGCCGGCCGGCTCGTCCGTCTTTTTCAGGACGCCGCGGTCCACCAGATACTGCTGATAACTGCGCGCCATCCCCACATAGTCGCCGTCGCCCTTCGTCAGAAAGCGATAGTGGATCCTGACGTCAAACCGGTTGGTGGCGGGCTGCAACGTCGTCACCCCGGCGCCGGAGCGGTTGGTGGCCTGGAAGTAGCTCTCGTTGTAGATAAAGGCGTTGTAAATGAAGTTGAACTTCGTGATGACCCCGGCCGGGTGCGCCTGGATCTCGCCGTACGCCGCGCCCTGCTCGACCACGGCGATAAAGGCGTTCTGCCCCTCGCCGTGCGCCATCCCCAGGACCGGGATGGACATCTTGTGCGGCCGGTTGATCGTCGGGTCCCAGGGCAACGTGCTGATCATGCCCAGGTCCGCGCCGTAGTAACGGCCATAGAACATGTTTTTGGCTTTGGTCGTCGCGCCGAAGCGGATCAGGCTGCCGGAGCCATCGGGGATGAACATGTACCCCGGGACGCTCGCCTCCTTGGTGGCCCCCAGGAAAGGGTAGACGTGCAACAGGCCGAGCTTGAAGTCGGGGTCCGCCTCCCGGATCGACTCGAACGGCACCTCCACCTGGACGCCGTCGGCCTCCAGGCGAACCCGGACCCCGATCGTGATCGAGGCGTCGGTAAAGGTCACCGCCGCGGCAAAACCCTGGGCGTCGGGCGTGAACTCGAGCGTATGCTCGGCGTTGGTGATGGAGGCGCGTTTGCTGATGGCCTTCCGGTCCAGGTAGTCCATGCTGATCCCGCTGCGGGCGAAGGCCGTCCAGGTCCGGTTCAGCCGGTCGTCCTCGGTCGTCTCGTCAAGATTGGAGCTCCAGACGTACCCGCTGCGCTTGTCCACCACCTTGAAGGCCAGGGTGGTCCGGTCGGCGTACAACTGGAAGACGGCGTTCTCGGCCATCGGTTCATAGGAGGCCGGAATGGCCTGCGCCGCGCGCCCGTCGGCCCGGACGCCGCCCAGCGCCGGCCCGGAGCCGTCGGCCGCCCTCGCCGGCGGCGGGGCGGTTAATCCCAGGAGCAGGCCGAGGGCGGCCAGACTGTGGAGGAGTCGCGTTTGCTTAGCCACGTAAGCCGACCTCCTGGATGATGGCCGAGATAAAGTCGAACAACTGGTTGAACAGGACGTACAGGATGTAGCCGGTCAGGAGAAACAGGGCCATCGTGAACACGGTGATCAGCAGGTTGCGCACCGTTTCCCAGAGCGAGTAGTTGTGGATTTCCTTCACCATGAGGAACAGCATGAGCCCGACCCAGGCCCACATGAGGTCCAGCGAGAAGGAGTAGATAAAGACCTCGTTCAGGGTCAGCACATTCGAGATCAGCGCGATCGGCAGGGCGAAGAGCGCGTAGGGAAACAGGCTGTAGGCGGTGCCGATGACCACGTCCCGGACCCGGCCTTCGCCGTCGCTGATGGTCGAGACCAGGTAGTTGGCGGCGTTCCAGAGGACGAGCAACAGGACGGTGGTCAGCACCTCGTTTTCCACGCGGATATCCGCCGGGGAGAGAAACGGGTTGAACGCGAAACCGGTGACATACAGCGACAGGACCCGGACCACGATCACCCAGACATACAGCAGGCCCGCAAACAGCAGGCTGCCGCGCAGGTCCTTCTTGATGTAATAAAAGCTGTCGGCCGGCTGGCGGATGAACCGGAACAGGAACGCCAGGTCGTCGACCAGCTTGAAGCGCTGCCAGCCCTTGACGCGGGTGTGGACCGGCTCGGACCAGTGGAAACGCCGGTCCAGCCGCGTGCCGACCTGGAGCACGAGCCACAGGCCGAAGAACCATCCCAGCGCCTGGGTCAAATAGCGCTGCAGGACGGCGTTGCGCAGCTCCCAGAAGGCCTGGGAATAGCCCTGCCGGTCCTCGGCGTACCGGTAGGCGGTGAGGGCCTCGGCGTACTGGCCTTCCTTGAAGTAGGCGTCGGCGATGGCCTGGTAGGACATGATAAAGGAGCCGTTGTAGTCCAGGACCTGCTCGAAGTACGGCTTGGCCTCGCGGTAATAGCCCTCCATGTACAGGCGGACGCCCTCGTGCACGGTCCTGGCGAAGGCCGTCGTCTCATAAACGACGATGGCGTTCTTGTCCTTGTCGAGCACGTAGAGGGTCTCCCCGTAGCCGCCGATGGCCGTCGGGTTTGTCAGCGTGCCCAGCCGCTGCTCGCCGTTGTCCTTGGCCCCAAACACAAACAGCAGCGTGCCGTTCAGGTCATACTCGAAGATCGCGCCGTCGGCGTCCACGGCCAGGATCAGGCCGGTGTCGGTGACGTGGATGTCCCGGAAAGTGGTGGAGCCGTACGAGTCCGGGAAGATGTTCTTGCCGGCAATGGTGAATTTGCGGATGCTTTGCCGGAAGGAGGTGCCGGCCGTGATCGTGTAGATCAGCGATTGGGAGTCAATCGCGAGATTGGAGGGGGAAGCGGCCTCGTTCTTGACGAACTGATCCAGTTGTTCCCGGGTGAGGAACAGCCGCTGCAGGATCATCTTCAGCGACATGGTCGAGGCGTTGGCGCCGAAGTAACCGATGAAATGACCCTGGGTGTTCATCTGCACGAGGCCGTCGACCGAGCCCTCGCTGACGATGTACAGGTTCTGGCGCGCATCCACCGCGATCTTCCGCGGCAGGAACTCGCGGTTCTTGCCGAACAGCGGCTCGCTCGGCCGGCCGAATTGCCTGAGCAGGCGGCCGTCGGCGTCGAAGATGAAGATGGCGTTCTGCTTCGCGTCCGCCACGTACAGGACGCCCTGCTCGTCCACAAACAGGCCGGTCGGGCCGGTCAGCCGGTCCTCGCCGTACGACGCCGTGATCTGGAAGTTTTCGAGCCGCACGATCCGGCCGTGGCCGGTGTCGGCGATATACAGGTCCCCATCCGGGGCGACAAACATATCCTCGGCGGCCGAGATCGGCAGGTCGATCTCGGCGACGGGCCGATACGCGTCCTGGGTCATCACCCCCCGCCCGCCGGGCCCCAGGGCCCAGGTGGTGTAGGGCGCGTCCGCCCGCGCCGGGAGCGGCGCGACGCTCAGGATCAGGGCGCTGACGAGCAACCAGAAGAGCTTTTTCATAGCGGCGTGCGGCAAACCGGGCCGGCGCGGGCAAGCCGCCGGCTACTTGAGGCCTGAGTGCGACATCGTGTTCATGACCTGGCTTTGCAGAAGCACGAAAATGATCAGGTTGGGCAAAAACATGATCAACGAGGCCGCCGCGGCCACGCCCTGGCCGGCCACCGCGTTGGCGCCGGCGGTCGTGGACGTCAGCGTGCTCAGATAGAAGGCGAAGGTCTTCAGGCTCTCGTTGTTGATGTACAGGGTGGAGGTTTCGGCGTTGTTCCAGGTGGCCTGAAAGGTCAGGATGGCGATGGTGGCGATGGCCGGGACGATCATGGGCAGGATGATGCCCCAGTAGATGTGCACATCGGAAGCGCCGTCGATCTGCGCGGCCTCGATCACCTCGTCCGGGATCCCGTCGATGAACTGCTTGATCAGGAACAGGCCGACCGGCATGGCCAGGCCCGGCAGGATGTGGACCGCGAACGTGTCCAGCAGGTTGAGCCGCTCGATAATCAGGAAGCGCGGGATCGTGACCGCAATCGGCACGAACATCAGCGCCACGGTGTTGATCGCGAACAACGCCTTCTTCAGCTTGAAGCGCTTTTTCGACAGGGCGTAGGCCGCCGTCGTGGAGACCAGGATCGAGGCGCCGACCGTCAGCAGCGTGATCATCACGCTGTTGAACAGATACCGGCTGACGGGGACGCCGGAGGCCGACATCTTGTTGAACAGGTCGTTGAAGTTCTTCAGGGTCGGGTTGACGACGAAAAAGCGGGGCGGATATGCGAACAGCTCATCCGGCGGCTTGAACGCGTGCGAGAAGATGAAGAGCATCGGCAGCAGCATGAAGGCGACCAGCGGCAGCAGGATGACGTAGAACTTGAGCTGGCTGGGATGAAAACCCGGGGGGTTGATCCCGCTGCTGCGCAAGCCGCCCCACCGCCGGAACCATGTGCGTCGCATCTCGCCTCCTAGTTCTCGCTGCCGAACAGCCGGTTCGCCAGCCGGGAAAAGAAGAGCACCATCAGCAGCAGCGCCACCGACACCGCCGCGGCGTAGCCCATTTCGTAGCGCAGGAAGCCGAAGTCCTCGATGTGGTTGACGATCAACTGGCCGGCGTACTGCGGCGTCGGGTTGCCGCCCGACAGCGTCACCCCGATCGTGCCGGCCTGGAAGGTGGCGACGATGGACATCACCGCGCCGAACAGCATCTGCGGCTTCATCGACGGGATGGTGATGTGGATGATCTCCTGGAAGCGATTGCTGATGCCGTCCAGGCTGCCGGCCTCATACATCTCCGGGTTGATCTCCAGGATGCCGGCCAGCATGGCCAGGAAGCCCACCCCCATGCTGCTCCACAGCGTGACGATGATCATGATGGTCATCAGGTAGCGCGGCGACTGCAGCCACTGGATCGGCTCCTGGATGAGGTTCAGGCTCAGCAGCAGGCTGTTCAGGTAACCGTTCTGGTCGCCGCTGAAGATGGTCAGCCAGACGACCGTCATGGCCACGCCCGAGGTCATGGACGGCGAGTACAGCACCAGGGCCAGCAGCGAACGGGGCAGTTTGGGGAGCTGCGCCAGCATCCAGGCCAGCAGGAAGGACAGCACATAGCCGCCCGGCCCGACGATCACCGCGAACTGGATGGTGTTGGGCAGCACGTACTTCATGAAGACCTCGTCCTGCGTCAGCAGGACGACATAGTTCTTCAGGCCCAGGAACCGGGGCGGCTGGATCGTGTCGAAGAACGTAAAGGACAGCAGAAAGGCCGCCAGCACCGGCAGCACGATAAAGACGATGAACGCCAGACCGTACGCCGACAGGAAAGCGTAAGCGCTGCCCTCCCGGTCCAGCCACTGTCGCAGCGGGCCGGCGGCCGGCTGACCGGTCGACGCCTGCGGCCACGCCACGAGGGGGGGCTGACTCGTTTTGGTGGTCATCGGCTGCCCTCCTCCATCCACTGCCGGACGGTCTCAATGGTCGGGATCTTGAACTCGCGGACTTTGACGCCGTCCCGCAGATACCCGAACTCCTCCATCTTGCGGGCGATCTCCCGATTGATGATGATCACCGAGCTGTCGATCGCCACCCGGGGGTTGACCCCGTCGAACACGATCCGGTTCCAGGCGTTGCTCAGCTCGCGCTCCTGCATGTAGCTGCCCGGCAGCTTGACCGGCTCCTGCAGCCACTGCCACTGCTCCAGGATCACCTCGATGTGCGTCCGCGGAATCGGCGAGTACTGGAACGCCTCCAGGTTGGCGGAGTTCCACAGGTACTCCAGCCCGTAGTTGAGGACCAGCTGCTGCTGGAACGCCACCTGGGTCTCGGTGGACATCCACCACTTCATAAACTCCCAGCCCGCTTCCGGCTGATCGGTGTTCGCAAACATCAGGCAGGCCTGCGCCGAGCCGGTGGCATACCGATACTGGGTGCCGTCGGGCAACACGGTGGCCGGATACAGATCGATGTCCCACAACCCGTCGATCTCCGGGGCCGCCGTGATCAGCTGGAGGTAGGTCGTGAAGTTCGAGACCCCGATGGGCAGGCTGCCGTAGCGGAAGCTGTCGTAGAAGCTCGCCGTCGTCAGCGGCATGCCGTAGAGCGTGAAGCTCTCGGCCATGAACTTGATGCCGTTGATCGCCGCGTCGCTGTCCAGGCCGGTGGCAAAGCCGTCGGCGCTGTAGAGCTGCGCGCCCTGGTTGAAAATGTAGGGGGCGGTGAACAGGTAGGGTTTGGTGCCGCCGCCGCTGGACAGCGGCGTGTTGAAGTTCAGGCCGTACCGCTGCAGCTCCGGCAGGATGGCGATGACCTCCTGCCAGGTGTGCGGCACCGGCAGGCCCAGGGAATCCAGGATGTCCTTCCGATAGTACGTGACCCAGAAGTCCTGCGTCTCCGGGATGGCGTAGACGGAGTCATTGATGATGTAGCTCAGGAGCGCGCCGGGGGAATAGATGCGGATGAAGCGGTCAAAGTCCTCGAACGCGCGCAGGTCCTTCAGGGCGTTGCGGATCGCCAACTCATACGGGACGTTGGTGCTCACGCCCAGGGCGACATCGGGCTGGATGCCGGCGGCGTTAGCCAGCACCAGCTTGGACTCGTTGGGCATGATCGAGAACTTGACCTGGATGCCCGTCTGCGGCGTGAACGTCTCGTCCGTCATCGACTGCAGCAGGTCGACGTACGGCCGCGGCCGGTTCACCCAGACTTCGAGCTCGTCCTCGGCCGCGCCGATGGACTGGTACGGGTCCGGCGCGAAGGAGTGGAGGAAGCGCTTGAAGCCCTCGGTCAGGGACACCAGGAACGGCGTCTCGACCGCCGGCGGCTGCCTGTCCGGCGAGTGGATATAGATCTTGTCCAGGGCCAGCGGCTGGCTCTGGAGCGAGGGCAGGATCTTGCCGAGCAGCTGCGCGGCCGAGCCGGAGCCCTCTGAAAAACGGTTCAGCCGGCTGGGGATCTTGTCCGGATCCTGGGCCAGGAACTCGATGTTGTCGATCGCCATCTCGTACATGAGGATTTCCTGGGACCCGCCGGTCTGATTGATGTCCGCCAGGACCTCGCGGTCGGCGCGCAGATCGGCCGCGATGGCGAGCAGGCGCTCGCGCAGATCGGGGATGTATTCGGAGATCTCCCACTCCTTGAAGGGATCCACCTGATTGCCGGTCAGCTTCTTAATCTCCAGCGACAGCGTGTTGATGTCCAGCAGCGCCCGCTGGATGCGCTCCACCGCCACGGCGTACGGCCAGTTCGTCGCCTCCAGGCCCAGCACGTTGACGCCTTTTCTCAAATAAATCCGGTAGGGGGCGTCGCCGCCCAGGGTGAGGTTGGACCAGCGCGCGGACGAGTTGAACGCCACCGCATTCAGCTCCGCAAACGGCACCGCCTCGTTGAGCGTGATGCGGCGGAACACCGTGAAGTTGTTCTTGGTGTTCTGGAGCGCCCGCAGCGTGATCAGGTACAGGCCGTCGGCGGGCGCCGTGAATTCGTAGTAGACCGCGCTGCCGCTGCGCCCCCAGCTCTCGCCGCCCAGCGTATTCAACAGCAACCGGTAACTGTCGTACGGCGTGACGTCCAGGCTGCGGTCGCTGATCGGGCGGATGGAGGTGTCGTTCTTGTAGGCGGGCTTTTCGGCCTCCAGCTCAATCAGCACCCCGGACGAATCCGGGGCCGGGTTGGCCTGCCGGTACGCGTCGTAATCGGGGTAGGCGGCCAACGGCTCAATATACAGGCTGCCCAGGTACAGGGACTCCTGGGTGACCTGAAATTCGAAGGTGTGCGTCCCCCGGGTGAGCGGCAGCGGCACCGGGTACGGCTGGCTGAAGTTCACGTCCCGCATCGCCGCCCGGCTCCAGCGGATCAGCCGCTCCTGGCGAATCAAAGCTTCGTTCCCGTAGCGGTCGAGCGGGAACTGGTCGCGGCTGTTTTTGTAGAAGATGGGGAAGACGATGCGGCGGGCGTCTGGGACCGGGAACGCGCCGTCGATCCGCAGCTGCCCTTCGGGGCCGTTCAGGAAGGACTCGGCCGCGGCCATGTCGAACGCGACGGTATAGAGCCCGTCTTCCGGGACGGCCGCCGCGAACTGCACGCGGTCGCCCGTCTGCAGGAAGACGCTGGGTTTGGGGTACAGCCCGGCGACCTCGTCTCCGGCCAGCGGCCGCCCGAAGGCGTCGGCCAGGACCTCCAGGCCGCCGCCGGAGGCGACCGGGCCGGACGCGGGCGCGAACTGGCGGGCGCCCGGCGCCGGCCGGGCGTCGCCCCCGGCGGCGCGCGCCGAAAACGGCGCCGTCGTCATCAAGATCAAGGCCGCCCCCAGTATCCTCAGCAACCTGATGCGCGTCATGGGCCCACCCCGGTGTGATCCGCTCGCGGCCGA
This sequence comes from Anaerolineales bacterium, assembly GCA_034434015.1. Classification (GTDB taxonomy): domain Bacteria; phylum Chloroflexota; class Anaerolineae; order Anaerolineales; family UBA6663; genus SpSt-583. Next base: position 22,132 of record DAOUAB010000242.1, on the reverse strand, counting down.
GCGCCAGGGGCGTTGTGTTGCCGCAACGCCCCTGGTCTGTCCGTTGGTTACTTGTTCATGGACGCCCTGGCTTCGGCCAGGATCTTGTTGGCGAACTCCTCCAGTTTGGCGGCGTAGTCCTCGTACTTGTAGCGGCCCTCGTTGGCGAAGTTGAACATGTACCACATGTTGACGTCTTTGTCTTCGCCGATGTCGATGCCCGGTTTGCCCTCCCAGCGCGCGTTGATGTAGCCGGGGACGATCTTGGCCAGGGACTCGATCAGACTGCTGTCCAGGTTGTCCAGCGCCATCAGGACGCCCGGCTTGTCGACGAACTCCTTGTAGAGCTCAAGCGACGCCTCGTCGATCGAGACCGGTATCTTGGGCGCCGAGCCGGCGGCGCGGGCCAGTTCGGCTTCTTTGATATAGGCGGCGGAGGAGAACGTCATCCATTTGGCGAACTGGTAGGCCTGTTCCACATCGGCGGCCGTCTTGGACACGACGATCACGTCGGCCACCAGCGCCTGGTTGCCGCCGGGGATGCCGACGAAGTCCCACTCAAAGGTCGCGTTCTGGATGTAGTTCGGGACGTTCCAGGACGCGTCCCAGCGCAGGCCGACTTCCTGGTTCAGGAACAGCTCCCACGGCCCGGTCGACTTGAAGTTCGCCTTCTGCTCATCCGACAGGCCCTGCCAGGTGTACGGCTTCACCTCGCCCATCTTGGCCAGGCCCTCCTTGAACGCGGCGGAGTTGTAGTTCATGTTCGTCCCGTCGAAGCTGAACCACTTCAGGTTGCTGTCGACGGTGCTCGGATACCAGCCCGCCACGAACTCCTGCTCGTCCAGGCCCAGGCGGCCCTTGGAGACGTCGGTCAACGCCTCGATCCCTTCGTTGAACTCGTCGAGGGAGAAGCCGTACTCCGGCGCATCCAGGTTGGCCGCCTCGTACAGGTCTTTATTGACGAAGTAGCCCATGATGAACTGGGCCGCCGGCAGGCCGAGCACCCGGCCGTCGTACGTGAAGGCATCCTTCAGGACCTGCGGGACGTTCTGCCAGTCCGCGTCATCTTTCACCAGGTCGGTCAGGTCGGCCAGCCAGCCATTGGAGACGTACAGGGGCACGTTGTTGGCCATGAAGACATCCGGCAGCTCGCCCTTGGCGGCGTAGGCCGTCAGCACGGCGTCCCAGCCGCCCTCGCCGGACATATCCACAAACTCAATCGTCACATGCGGGTTCAGATCGGTGTAGGCCTTGATCAACTGCCTCTGGATGTTGTTCTCCTCTTCGGTCCCCAGGTTCCAGTTCGCGTAGCGCAGCGTTATCGGCTCAGGCGCGGCGGGCGGCGCGGTGGCGACCGGCGCGGCCGTGGCCGGCGCGGCGGTGGCCGGCGCAGCCGTGGCCGGCGCGGCGGTGGCCGCTTCCGGCTGTGTCGCGGCGGGTTGCGCCGTCGGCGTCGCTTGCGGCGCGCACGCGACCAGGCTCGCCACGACCGTCGCGATCATCGCCAAGTTGATCAGCTTAGCGGACGCTTTCATTGTGTATCTCCTCTTGATTGTTCCAGGGCGCACAGAAGAAACCGGTATGATTCAGTTTACTCCAATAGGCACCTCCTGACCCCGGCCGGGTGATCCCGCGCCGGCTTCGCCCGGCGTTCGACCCCGGTTCCCCAGGCCGGTCTACCCCATGACCACCTCAACGGTATGGGTCAGCCCATCATTGAAAACCGGGAGCAGTTGGCCCGTCAGAGGGCGGCCATCCACCGTCATGGACCGGACGCCGTGGCTGACGCGCGCCGGGTTTTTGACGTCGATCTGATACACGGCGTTGCGGAATTTCCGGGTCATCTTGAAGCCCGGCCAATCCGCGGGGATGGACGGGTCCACCCACAGGCCGTCCGCCTGCGGCCGGACGCCCAGAATCCAGTGTGTGGCCACCCGGTGCAGCCATTGGGAGGAGCCGGTATACCAGGTCCAGCCTCCCCGGCCGTAGTATTCCGAGAGCGGCCCGTCAATATTGCCGGGGGTCACATACGGCTCGGCTTTATAGACCTCGATGTCGCGGCTCCGGTTGGGCGGGCAAATCCTCCGATAGGCTTCATAGGCCAGGTCCGGTCGCCCGATCAGCGTATAGGCCCACACGGACCAGGTGGCGGCGTGCGTGTACACCCCGCCGTTCTCACGCAGGCCGGGCGCATACCGGGTGACATAGCCGACATCGGGCCGGGGCCGGGTGAAAGCAGGGTCATTCAGCAGGGTCCCGTAATCCTTCAACAGGTATTGCGTGACCGACGCCATGGCCGTCCGGGCCCGCTGGGCGTCCGCCGCCCCGCTGATCACGGCCCAGTTGTTCGGCATCAGAAAGATCTTGCCTTCCTCATTCGCCTTGGATCCGAGGGGCAGGCCGTCATCGGTGGTCGCCTGCAGGTACCACTCGCCGTCCCAGCCGTGCCGGTTCAGGGCCTCCTTCAGGCTCTGGCGCACGGTCTCGCACCGGGCGGCGAAGCCGTCGTCTGACCGCCGGCGGGCGATCGGGATGAAGCTCCCGAGAATCATGTATAAGAACTCGGCCACCCAGAAGCTTTCGCCCCGCATGAGCGTCCCGACCGCGCTCAGGCCGTCGTTCCAGTCATGATCGCCCATCAAGGGGATGCCCCGGGGCGAAAAGCGCGAGAAGGAGCGCTCGATGGCCCGTTTGCAATGATCGTAGAAGGTGTCGGCAGGGCCGTTCAGGTAGGGGACTTTTTCATCCAGGAGGCTGAAATCCCCCGTCTCCGCGAGATACGCCTCCAGGATGAACGGCAGCCACAACAGGTCGTCCGAGCAGTTGGTGCGCGGGCCGCCGCCGCGGATGGAGAACCACCAGTGCAGCACATCGCCCTCGACAAACTGCTGGGCGGCGTGCAGCAGCAACTGCCGCCGGGTGTACTCCGGCTCGCTGATCAGGAAAATCTGGCTGTCCTGCAGCTGGTCGCGAAAGCCATAGCCGGCCGAGACCTGGTAGAAAGCGGACTTGCCCCACAAGCGGCAGGAGATCGACTGATACTTCAACCAGTAATTGGTCATGAAGTTGAGCGCGTCATCCGGGGTCTCCACCTTCTCGGTGTCGATGAAGCGCGACCAGAACGCCTTGACCGCCTGCAGGGCCTGCTCGCTTTTCTCGACCGACGTATAGCGGCGGATGAGCTCGCCGGGGTCCTCCCGGCCGTCCTCGGCGACGCCCAGGGTGAAGACCACCGTCTTGGATTCCCCGGGCGCCAGGGTCACGTCAATCTGCAGGGAGGCGATTGCATCGGTGAATCTGCCCGTCCGGCCGGCCAGCCGGGGCTCGGCCATTGCCCGGGGCCGGTCGTCGTTGCGGTACAGGCCGAGAAAGGTCTCTTTGTCGCAGTCAAACGACTTGAGCGGCTCGCTGACGGACATGAAAGCGGTGAAGGGCCAATCGATGTTGTTATGCCGGCCCTTGTCGTCCGGGAAGCCCCACAGACATTTGCGCGCATAGACCGTGCTGGCGGCCGCCTCGGCCGAGGTCTCGATGAAGAGTTTGTGAAACTCGCGGTGCTCGTCCGGCGCAAAGCCTAACAGCCATTCGGCATAAGAGGTGACGTCAAGTTCGCGCACCTCCCGGCTCTGGTTGGTCAGCCTCAGCCGGAAGATCTCCACCGGATCGGTCGCCGACACGAAGACGGTCAACTCGCTGTCGATGTCCTCGACCCGCTGGCGGAAGAGGGAGTAGCCGATCCCGTGGACCACCGCATACGCGTTATACGGATGCATCACCGGCTTATAGGCCGCGGACCAGTAGACCTGTCTCTTCAGATCGCGGATGTAGAAATATTTCCCCCAGTTGTCCTTGATCAGGTCCTGAAACGAGCGCGTGATCCGGTTCTGCCCGGCGTTCCCGCGCCAGCTGTAGCCGGACCCGGTCTGCGAAATCATCAGGCCGTAATCGCCGTTGCTGATGACGTTGCCCCAGGGCCGGGGCGTCAACGGGGTCGTAATGATGTACTCTTTTCCATCTTCCGAAAAGTAACCGTAGGCATTCTCGAATTTCTTGGTCATTCTCTCCTCGGGGAAGATGGCGTTGGCGTCGAGATCCGGTGCGTTTACTCTGGATGAGGGATGTCAACGTCTCGTTACATGAAACGTTTCACTTGCGTAGGCAAAAAAACGTCCGCATGTTCAGAGGTCTATTATTGTCAACAATGCGGCTGTAAGAAAAGCTATCATACCTCTTTAGAGTTGTCAAGATACATGACCGCGCCGTGGCGCCTGTTTTCGGCGACAATAGATTGCCGGGCCTGCCTGTCACCTCGGCGCGGTCGGAAATCCTGCCGGGGCGGGCCGGCCATCGCCGGAGACGTTCTCTGCCGGCCGAACGGCGCTCACGCACGCTAAGCTATGGAAACGCTGGATCGTTTTCGCGGATGCCTGCTCGGCCTGGCCGTGGGCGACGCCGTCGGCGCCACGGTCGAGTTCAGGCCGCGCGGCTCATTCCCGCCGGTCACGGACATGCTCGGACAGGGGCCGTTTCAACTCCAGCCCGGCCAGTGGACCGACGACACTTCGATGGCGTTATGCCTGGCCGCCAGCCTCGTTGAAACGGGCCGTTTCGACGCGCTGGACCAGATGCGCCGCTACTGCGCCTGGCAGGACCACGGTTATTTGAGCAGCACCGGCGCCTGCTTCGACATCGGCGCCACCGTCCGCCAGGCGCTCCAACGCTTCCGCAACACCGGCGATCCCTTCAGCGGTTCCACCCGCCCGGACACGGCCGGCAACGGCTCGATCATGCGCCTGGCGCCGGTGCCCATGCGCTATTTCCCGGACCAGGCGCAGGCCGCCCACTACGCCGCCGAGAGCTCGCGCACGACGCACGGCGCCGCCGAATGCCTGGACGCCTGCCGCTGGCTGGCGATCGTGCTGGTCCGCGCCCTGAGCGGCTGGGACAAGGAGCGTGTGCTGTTCGAGCCCAGCCCGGTCCCCCTGGAGACGCCTTCCATCCGGCGGATCAGCGCCGGCGAGTACCGCCGCAAAAGCGCCGACGCCATCCGCGGCAGCGGCTACGTGGTCGAAAGCCTGGAAGCCGCGCTGTGGTGCTTCTGGACCACCGCCACCTTTGAGGCCGCGATCCTGGCGGCCGCCAACCTGGGCGACGACGCCGACACGACCGCGGCCATCTGCGGTCAGGTCGCCGGCGCGCACTATGGGGAACCCGGCCTGCCCGACCGGTGGCTCGCGCGCCTGGCGCAGCGCGACATGATCCGGGACCTGGCGGCGCGTCTGAAACCCTAAACGCGGCAGCCGGCCGGCGTCGTTCAGGACCCATGCGGCCAAGGCCACATCGCCGCTCACGGCGGCTTGCGTGCGGCCCTCGGCATAGGAAAGCGCCCCAAAGCCGGCAGGCTGAAATCGAACGCGTCCATCCGGGCGGCCATTGGCCGGTGTTTGCTGTTGTCGGCGGGCCGGGGGCACAGTCGGCGCAGGACCCTGAGGCCCTGGGCCGTCCAGGGTCCTTCAGCACCCTGGTCGGGGGAGCCAAAAGCGACCAGGGTCCCTGTGATTTTTCACAGATCCCTGGCCGCTTTCAGTTACGCACGTTGCTCAGGAGGCGACGGTGGGATTTGAACCCACGCATGAGGGTTTTGCAGACCCTTGCCTTACCACTTGGCGACGTCGCCGTGATCAAAAATGAATGGCAGAGGGTCAGTCTGCCATTCGAGAGCGGGCGATGGGATTCGAACCCACGATCTTTTCCTTGGCAAGGAAACGTTCTACCACTGAACCACGCCCGCATAAGGCCGCAAAGCGACCGCCAATGCCGAGACCCAGGATCGAACTGGGGACACCGCGATTTTCAGTCGCGTGCTCTACCAACTGAGCTATCTCGGCGAGCATACCCGTTGTGAGCACGCCGGGTGTTGACGCCGAAATTCTAGCCGACCGGAGAGGGCTTGTCAAGGAATTTTGAGCCGGGACGCTGGCCCAAGCGCGGCTGCCCCGGCCGCCCTGGCTCACGGTATATCGGCGGCGCACCGAAACCCCGTGAAGTTGTTGCGGCTCTCCGGGGTGAAGTGATTGCGGGCCGACGCCCGCACCCGGTCGGCGGTGTCGATCCACGAGCCGCCCCGGACGACCCGCTCCGTCCCGGCCTCGACACCGGCCGGGTTGTCGACGAGCGCCAGCGTCAGGTAAAAATAGCCGCCAAAATCGTACCAGTCCGACACCCATTCCCACACGTTGCCGGACATGTCCAGCGCCCCGGCCGGGCTGGCGCCCTCCGGATACGAGCCGACGCTGCGCGTGCGCGTCGCCGCGTCATCCCAGTCTGTGCGCCGCCACCGCGCCGGGCAGTTCTTGTCGCAGAAATTGACCCGGGCCCCGTCAAAAGCCTCGCCCCACGGATAGCGCCGCCCGTCCACGGACCGCGCCGCCCGGTCCCACTCGGCCTCCGTCGGCAGGCGCCGGCCCGCCCACGCGCAATAGGCCTGCGCATCGTTCCAGCTCACCTGCACCACCGGCGCAAAAGGCCGCTCCTGGGCGCCCGACGCGCCCGGACCCTCCGGCAACAACCAGCTCGCGTTCACCACAAAGAGGGTGTCGTCCCCGGAGAAAACCCACCCGCCCTTTCTGGCCCCGCTCCGACCATCGTTGACGCCGGCCTCAGCGTCGGTGACGTAGCCCGTCTCACGGACGAACTTCGCGAACTGGGCCACCGTCACTTCGGTCTTGTCGATCCGATATTCGTCCAGGCGGACGGTGACCTGCGGCTTCTCATCCTCCAGGGCGTCCGGATCGTCGGCCGCAGCGCCCAGCGGAAAGGCGCCGGCCGAAACGCCTAACAGTTCCATCCCATCCTGCGCCGACACCGTGTTCACCACAGCCGGCGCCGCGGGCGAGGTCGGGGTGGCGGGCCGCGCCGTCGCCCGCGCCCCGGTCGCCGTCAGGAACGGCGTCGTCGCCGAGGCCGGGGCGGGCGTGGTGGGCGCGCTGCGCGTGGTCGCCGCCGCCGTCGCCTGAGCCAGGGGCGTCCGGCCCGCATCGGCCGACAGGAGCTGCGCCCCCCAAAACGCCGCCGCCGTCAGGAGCAGCGCCACGCCCGCCAACGCCGCCAGGAGCGGCCCGCGCGGCAGCGGCCGGGCCGCCGGAGAATCCGCCTGGTCGGTCCAGCGGAAGTCGCTCGACGGCGCCGAGGCCGGCGCGCGCGGCGAGAGCGAGACCGGGAACGCGCGCGTCCCGAAGGCCTCCGCCACCGCCTCGGTCATTTCTTGCGCCGACTGGAACCGGTCTTTGGGCTCCTTGGCCAGGGCCTGGGCGATGACGGCATCCAGCGCCGGCGGCAGATGCCCGTTGGTCTGCGTCACGGCCGGCACCGGATCGTTGATGTGTTGCATCACGATGCCCACCGCGCTGTCGGCGTCGAAGGGGACCCGGCCGGTGAGCATCTCGTACAGCATCACGCCCAGGGAGTACAGGTCGCTGCGCCCATCCACCGGCTGGCCGCGCCCCTGCTCCGGGCTCATGTAATGAGGCGTGCCGATCATGCCCACGCCGCTGTGCGTCAATCCGCCGCCGCGAATGATCTTGGCCAGACCGAAGTCGGTGATGAACGAGTTGCCGCGCGTGTCCAGCAGGATGTTCTTGGGCTTGATATCGCGATGGACCACCCCGAGGCTGTGGGCGTAATCCACGCCTCGCCCCACCTCGGTCAGGTAGCGCAGGACTTCCGCCGGCGACAACGGACCTTTGTGCAACAGGTCCTGCAGCGTGCCGCCGCTGATGTAGCGCATGACCAGGTAGGGGGTGTCATCCAGTTCGCCGTAATCGATGACGGGCAGGATGTGCGGATGTTCCAGGGCGGCGACGATCTGCGACTCCTGGCGAAAACGCGCCACGAACTGATTGTCGTCGGTCAACGTGCCAGACAGGATCTTGATGGCGACCCAGCGGTTCATGCTCGGCTGGCGCGCCAGGTACACGTCCGCCATGCTGCCCGAGCCGATGAGCTCGACTACGGTGTAGCCATTCAGTTCGCGCCCAACCCACTCACTCGTCTTCGCCATGCGCGGTGCGTGTTGCTCCCGTCCGCCATTTTACCTAGATATTGAGTCAGCCAGAAGAGACGCAGCGTTAGCCGGAAAGAAGATTCAAGCCGGGTCCAAAGGACCCGGCTTGAATTTTACGTGAGGCGACGGCCGAATGGCGGGGGTCAAGGGTACTGTCTAACGGTTTCTAACCGATGACCCGGCCGGGGCGCCGTGACCATAAACAGGGGGCCGGACGCCGGTCAGCACTGGCTAAAGCCGCAGGCGTAGCACTTACGACAACCCTCCTCGTTGACGAGGGAGGCTTCGCCGCATTCCGGGCACAGGTCGCCAATGGTGTGCGGGGCCGCCGGCAACGGCATCTGCGCGGCGGGCGCCGGGTCGGGCGCCGACCCGGCGGGCGCTGAACCGACGGCCGGGCCCTGCGCCGCCGGGGCGTCGTTCAGGTATTCGGCCAGCGCCCGCGCCACGCCATCCGGCAGGGACGCAATCCGATTCGGGCCAAAGCCGATGGCGCGACCGCCGCCGATGCCGCTCAGCTGGTTCACGACCTCCCGCAGCCGGTCCACCGGCGCGATCGGCGACGCCAGGCGCAGGATGTACGAGATCAGGCGGCCGATGGCCTCCGAGACGGCCGCCGTCTCGCTGCCGGCCTTGGCGGTGTTGATGAAGACCTCAAAGGGCTGGTCGCCGCCGTTCTCGTTGACGGTGACGAACGACTTGCCCAACGGCGTGCTGACCTGGATGGTGCCGCCCTTCAGCCGCGCCGGCCGGGGTTTCTTGGACTCGTGGAACAGCATCGGCTGGGTCGGCGTCGGCGGGGCGACGGTCGCCAACGGCGGAACCGTTATCTCCGCCTTCTGTTCCTTGGCCCTGGCCGTGGCATGCGTCTCCAGGACCACTTTCTCACGCGAGCCGGTGACGTAGACGGTCAGGCCCTTGCAGCCCAGTTTCCAGGACAACAGGTAGGCTTTGGCGACGTCGTCCTCGGTGGCCCCCTCCGGGAAGTTGCAGGTCTTCGACAGGGAATTGTCGACAAAGCGCTGCAGGGCGGCCTGCATGTACACATGCTCTTCGGCTGTGATGTCCTGCGAGACGACGAAGGTGTGGCGGATGTGCGCCGGCACCTCCGGGATGTCCTGACATGAGCCTTTGAGCATGACCTGCTCGACAATGCGATGGCGCGTGGCCTCGTCCAACCCGGCGTTGATCAGGGCCTTCTCGAAGAGCGGGCTGGTGTAGGTCAGTTTCAGGTCCTTGCCCTTGTCGTTGACGTGGCGGATGTAGGCCAGGGCGAAGACCGGCTCGCAGCCATAGGACTCGCAGCCCGCCACCGTGGCGATGGTGCCGGTGGGCGCGATGGTGGTCTGGGCGGCGTTGCGGATGCCGTGCTGCCTGATCCCGGCCACGATCTCGCCCCAGTCCAGGGCCGGGCGGCCGAAGTCGTGGGTATAGGGCGCCAGCGGCGTCGGCGGCGTCCACTTCAGATTGTCGGGATCATACAGGCTGCCCTTGATCGCCTCGAACGGCCCGTTCGCCCGGGCCAGGTCGATGCTGGTCTTCATGCAATGGAAGCGCACGAACTCCATCACCTGGGCCGCGAACTCCTGGGCTTCCCTGGAGCCGTAGCGGATGCCGGCATGGTACATCAGGTCGCCCAGGCCCATGATGCCCAGGCCGATGCGGCGGGCGCGGTAGGCGGCTTCCTTGAGCGCCGGCACGGCCGGGACGTAAGCGTTAGCCGAGACGACGTCGTCCAGGAAGCGCGTGGCCAGCACCGTGCTCTCGCGCAGCTTCTCCCAGTCCACGGTCCCGCGGCCGTCCTGGCCCACCGGCCCGAAGTGCTGCGCCAGGTTGAGGGAGCCCAGGCAGCAGTTCTCGTTGGGACCGAGCCACTGCTCGCCGCACGGGTTCGTGGCCTCCAGCTGGTAAAGGTGCGGCACCGGGTTGTCGCGGTTGGCGGCGTCCAGGAAGAGCACGCCCGGCTCGCCGTTGTGGTGCGCCTGCTTGACGATCTTGGCGAACAGCTCGCGCGCCCGCACCGTCTTGTAGGTCCGGATCGGGACGCCGGCCGCCTCGGCCTGCTCGAGCGTGCCCCGGAAGCCCTTGTACTCCGCCGAATGGACGTCCGGGAAGCGCAGCGCCCACATCGCGTCGGCCTCCACCGCGCGCATGAAGGCGTCGGTGATGCCGACCGAGATATTGAAGTTGGTGATGCTGTTTTCATTGGTCTTGCAGGTGATGAACTCCTCGACGTCGGGGTGATCGACGCGCAAGACCGCCATGTTGGCGCCCCGGCGCGCGCCCCCCTGGCTCACCTCCCCAAACGCATGGTCGTACACCCGCAGGAACCCCACCGGCCCGGTCGCCTGTCCGGCCGAGGACTTGACCAGCGCGCCCTTGGGGCGCAGGCGCGAGAACGAGAAACCGTTGCCGCCGCCGGTCTGCTGGATGAGGGCGGCGTCGCGCAGGGTCTGGAAGATGCCGGCCGGGTCGCGGCCCATGTCGTCGGTGATGGGCAACACGAAACAGGCCGCCAGCTGCCCCAGCGGCGTGCCCGCTCCGGTGAAGGTGGGCGAGTTCGGGAAGAAGCGCAGCGTGGTCAGCAGATCATAGAAGGCGTCCTCGACGCCGCGCTCCGAGCCGCCATGCTCGCGCTCCGCCAGGGCGACATGGTGAGCCACCCGCCAGAACATCTGCTCGATGGTCTCCGCCGGCTTGCCGTCCGGGCCGCGGCGCAGGTAGCGCTTCTCCAGCACTGTGCGCGCGTTGTCGCTCAGCTTGATCTCGCGCGGCGCGGCGTGGCCGGCCTCGGCCGGCTTGCCATTCGTGCGGACGGAGGCGGATGCGGTCTTCTCTAACATCGGATTCTCCTCAACAGAATACGGTCCCAGGCTGAACGGCGGCGCCGGCCCCCAGGCGGTCGGCGCGGCCGGCGCTAGGCGTTATCGAGCAGGCGGTTGATTTCGTCGCGGACAGACTTCAGATCGTCCAGGCCGAGGTAGACGATGGCGTAGCGCACGTAGGCGATCAGGTCCAGCTCTTTCAGGCCGGCCATGGTCATATCCCCCACGACGCGGCTGGACACTTCGCTCTTGCCCATCGTCTGCAACGTGGCCTCGATCTCCCCGACCAGCCGCTCGATGTCGGCGGCCGAGACCGGGCGCTTGGCGCACGAGATGCGGATGCCGCGCATCAGCTTCTCGCGGTCGAACTCCTCGCGCGTGCCATCCTGCTTGACGATGAGGGGCGTGGCCAGGATGGCGCGCTCATAGGTGCTGAAGCGCTGATGGCACGTCAGACATTCGCGGCGCCGACGGACGCCCCCTTTGGCGTCGTGGTTCGTGTCGATGACCTTCGAATCAGCGGCGCCGCAGTACGGACAACGCATCTCAGCTCACTTGCAATTAACCGCCATATATGGCGTCAGTACAATTACCTATCCCATATTTTAGGCTTAGGGGGCTACAGTCTAGCAAAAAGGGGAGTCCAACGCAATAGGTGCGTCTTAAAGTTTCTTGATAAACCCCTCAACTGGATTTGCGCGTGATCGAATTGACGGCCGGGCGCTGAACGCTTTAACTAACCGGCTTCCAACGCCTTATCGCCGCCGCCCGCGGGCGGACAGGCAGGCAGCCGGTTCAGAAAAGCCCCTGCGCCCCGCCAGGCACAGCCGGAAGGGGCGCAGGAGCTAAGAGGGGAGCAGATGGGACCAGGATCAGGCGTTTCTGACGCGGGCCTCGCCGGGGTCAGAAGCGTTAACGGCGGCGCCGACGCATTACCGGCGGCGCAGGAAGGCCGGGATGTCCAGGTCGTCGGTGTTGTAGGAGCGCGGCTGGAAATCCGCCAGGTCCTGGCGCGCCGACTGCGGCTCGCCGGCCTGGGCCGGCGCGTGGTGCGTCGGGCGCGACGCGGCGGCCGGACGGGCGGCCGGGCGCTCCAGGGCGCGGCGCGGCACGCTGGTGCGCTCGAAACCGGTGGCGATGACCGTGATGCGGATCTCGTCGCCCAGGTTCGGGTCGATCACGGCGCCGAAGATCAGGTTGACCTCCGGATGCGCCGTCTCTTTGATGATGGCGGCCGCCTGGTTGACCTCGAACAGGGTCATGTTCGGGCCGCCGGTGACGTTGAACAGGATGCCGCGCGCGCCGTCGATGGTGATATCGAGCAGCTGCGACGAGATGGCCTGCTCGGCCGCCAGCCGGGCGCGGTCCTCGCCGGCCGCCCGGCCCACGGCCATCAGCGCCGCGCCGCCCTCGGACATGATGGCGCGCACGTCGGCGAAGTCCAGGTTGATCAGGCCGGGCACCGTGATCAGTTCCGAGATGCCCTGGATGCCCTGGCGCAGGACGTCGTCCGCCATCTTGAACGAGTCCTTGAGCGACGCCCGCTTGTCCACAATCTGCAGCAGGCGGTCATTGGGGATGACGATGAGCGTGTCGACGTGGTCCTTGAGGCGGTTGATGCCGGTCTCGGCCGACTGGGACCGCCGGTTGCCCTCGAACGTGAACGGCCGGGTGACCACGCCGATGGTCAGCGCGCCGCACTCTTTGGCCACCTGGGCCACCACCGGCGCGGCGCCGGTGCCCGTGCCGCCGCCCATGCCGGAGGCGATGAAGACCATATCGGCGCCGCGCACGACCTCGTACAATTCCTCCGCCGACTCCTCGGCCGCCTTCTGACCCTTCTCGGGGTCGCCGCCGGCGCCCAGGCCGCGCGTCAGCTTGTCGCCGATGCGCACGCGCCGGGGGGCGTTGGACAGCAGCAGGGCCTGGGCGTCCGTATTGACGGCGACAAACTCAACGCCGCCCATGCCTTCTTCGATCATGCGGTTGACGGCATTGCTGCCGCCGCCGCCGACGCCGATCACTTTGATGCGGGCAAACGACTCGGGCTGTGACAACGGTTGCATCTAGCTTCCTCCTCAAATGATCCTGGTGAACGCCGGCTCCCAACGGCGCTCTGCTCCCCTCCCCCTTCCCCTCTCTCAGCGGGAGAGAGGGGCGAGGGGGGAGGGTCGTTACGGCAACAATCGCTTGAAAAACTCCATGCCGCGGCCGAGGTCAATCGTCCGCGACTTCTTCTTGCTTTTGCGCGCCGGCGGCGCGAAGCTCTCGCGCTGGGCCCAGTGCAGCAGGCCGACGCTGGTGGAGAACGCCGGGCCGGTCAGTTTATCCACCAGGCCGTGCAGGTTCTGCGGCGCGGCCACCCGGCACGGCAGGTTGAGCACGCCGCTGGCTACCTTGCGGATGCCGGGCAGCTGGCTGGCGCCCCCGGTCAGCACGAGGCCGGCCGGCAGCAGGCCGTCGTAGCCGGTGCGCTTCACCTCCTGCAGGATCAGGCCGAAGATCTCCTCCACCCGCGCCTCGATGATCGTCGCCAGGTCGGCGCGCGTCACCTGCAGCGGGTTGTCCTCGCCGAACGGCTGGACGGCGAAGACCTCGTGCAGCGGCACCTCGGCGGCCAGCGCCGCCCCGTGCTCGATCTTGATCTTCTCGGCCAGGTCGGCGGGCAGGCGCAGGCCGTGGGCGATGTCCGAGGTCAGGTGGTTGCCGCCCACCGCCAGCACCGTGGTGTGCCAGACGTTGCCGTCGATGTAGATGGCCAGGTCGGTGGTGCCGCCGCCGATGTCCACCACCACCACGCCCATCTCCTTCTCGGTGTCGGTCAGCGTGACCTCGGCCGAGGCCAGCGGGTTGAGGACGTAGGCCTCCACCTGCACGCCGGCCGCCTCCACGCACTTGGTCAGGTTCTGGACCGAGGCCGTGGCGGCGGTGATGATGTGCGCCTCCACCTCCAGCCGGAAGCCGTGCATGCCCAGCGGCTGGCGGATGCCCTCCTGCCCGTCCACGATGAAGCCGCGCGGGATGACGTGCAGCACCTCGCGCCCGTGCGGGATGGCGATGGCCTGGGCCGCATCCAGCGCCCGGTCGATGTCGTCCTGCTCGATGCCGTGCCCGCTGCCGCCGATGCCGACCACGCCGCGGCTGTTGACCGAGGCGACGTGCGCGCCGGCCAGGCTGACGAAAGCCGCGCCGATCTCAAAGCCGGCGCTGCGCTGGGCCTTGTCCACGGCAGCCGCGATCGAGCGGCTGGCCTGCTCGACGTCGACCACGACGCCTTTGCGCATGCCCTGCGACGGCTCCAGGCCGACGCCCAGGATGCGGAACTGCCCGGCGTCGTCCACGTCCGCAATCAGGGCGCAGACCTTGGTGGTGCCGACGTCGATCCCAACCAAAAGCGGAGAGTCATCCATAGCGGTCCTGTGCAATTGGTAATGGCCGCTTACCAATCACTCCTTGTACACCGGCGCCTGGAGGTCCTCTACGCTGATCTCCACGGGGTGAGCGCCTTCCTGCATCAACTCATCAACCAGCCGCTCGTAGATCGCCAGCTTCTGCGGCATGTCCAGGCCGACGCCAAAATAGCCGCGCCAGCCGCGCCCGTCCTGGTAGCTCAGGCCGCGCGCCGGGTGGTAGTATAGTTTTTCTATGTTGGCGCGCAACTCCTTCAATTGCAGCGCGCCCTGGATGGCCTCCGGCGGCAGCCCGGTCAGCTCCGCGCCGGCCTCGCTGACGATCGGCAGCAGGCCGGGCAGGTCGCCGCGCGACTTGAACTTCTGGCCGGAGGCGTCCACCCACCACTTCTTGTCGGCCTCCACCAGCGTCACCCGCGGCTGACGCTCCGCGACGACCACCGTCACCTGCGCCGGCCAGGCCACCTCCACCTGCGCCGAGGCGATGCCGGGGATGGCCTCAATCTGGGCGACGTGGGCCGCCGGGTCAACCCAGAAGATGTGCTGGCCGGCCAGGCCGGAGTCGGCGAAGATCTCCTCGGCCGGCACCAACGACGCCCCGCCCAGGTTGATGGCGGTGACGTACATGGCGCGATCGGTCAGCAGGCGCAGCAGCATCGCGCCCAGCAGCACCACCATGGTCAGGCTGGCCATACGCCAGGTGCCGGCCCAATCCGGCAGCTCGAACGTCGGCAGGGTCAGCGCCTCGCCGCCGGGCAGCGCGATGGCAAACCGCCCCCGGCGGCCAAAGGCCGGGCGCACGCCGCGGCCCTCCACCCGGCGCGGGCGGCTGACCAGCGGCCGCACGGTGGTCGCCTGCTGCGCGGCGGCCTGGAACCGGCGCCGCTGCTCGTGCTGGCGGCGGCGGCGCACCCTTTCGGCGCGGCTGGGCTTGTCTGAGTTCGCCATCATGATCGTCGACTCCACGCTGGGGCGGCTCACAGTTTACTCTTGACCGTCCGGTCCTTCTCCGCCTGGCGTTCCAGAGCCAGCGCCACCAGGCGGTCGAGCAACTCTGCGTACCCGATCCCGCTCGCCTCCCAGAGCTTGGGATACATGCTGATCTGGGTGAAGCCCGGGAGGGTGTTGATCTCGTTCAGGTACAGCGCGCCGTCGTCCCGGTCGAGCAGATAATCGACGCGCGCCAGCCCGGCCCCGTCGATGGCCTGGAACGCCCGCACCGCGTACTCGCGCGCGCGCGCGGCGGTCTCGGCCGGCAGGCGGGCCGGGATGATCAGCTCCGAGGCGTCGTCCACGTATTTGGCGTCGTAATCGTAGAACTCGCGGCTGGGCACGATCTCGCCGCACACCGACGCCTGCGGCTCGCTCCGGCCGCCCGTGTTGCCCAGGACGCTCACCTCGATCTCGCGCGCGTTCACGCCGCGCTCCACCAGCACGCGCCGGTCGTAGCGGGCCGACTCGTGCAGGCCGGCCAGCAGTTCGGCCCGGTCGTGCGCCTTCACCACGCCCACCGACGAGCCCAGGTTGGCGGGTTTGGTGAACATCGGGTAGGCGAACTGCGCCTCGGCCCGCCGGGCGACGGCTTCGGCGTCGCGCTCGATCTCGGCCCGCGTGGCCAGCAGCCAGTCGGTCACGGGCAGGCCGGCGGCGCGCAGCAACTGCTTGCACACCGCCTTGTCCATGGCCAGGGCCGAGGCCAGCACGCCCGAGCCGACGTAGGGCAGATCGGCCAGCTCGAGCAGACCCTGGACCGTGCCGTCCTCGCCGTACGGGCCGTGCAGGAGCGGGAAGACCACGTCCAGCTCGGCGACCGCCGACAACTGCACCGCGCGCCGGCCCGGGTCGGCGCGCAGGGCCAGCAACTCGCGCTTGCCGGGCTCGCCCAGCAGCGCCGCCTCCGAGACGGAGGTGGCGTCCCCGCCGGACAGCGCCTGCAACGGATCGCCGCCGGCCAGCCATTTGCCCGTCTTGCTGATGCCGATCAGCGTCACGTCGTACTTCGCCGGGTCTAGGGCCTGCAACACCGACCGGGCGGACATAAGCGAAACCTCGTGCTCCGCCGAGCGCCCGCCGAAGATCAAGCCGAGGCGTATCTTGCGCGTCATCGTTCAGGAGGCAGACTGCCGGCGGCCGACGGACCGCCGACAGTTCTCGGCCCAAGACTTGCTAGCACTGCCCACCCCACTCGCCGACCAGTTCCACTTCCAGCTCCAGGTCCACCTCGAACTGCGCTTTCACCGCCTCGTGCGCCAGGTGGATGAGCGCGAAGACGTCGGCGGCGCGGCACTCGCCCTGGTTGATGAAGAAGTTGGCGTGCAGGCTCGAGATCTCGGCGTTGCCGACCCGCGCGCCCTTCAACCCGGCCGCGTCGATCAGGCGCCCGGCGTAATCGCCCGGCGGGTTCTTGAACATCGAGCCCAGGCTGGCGCCCGGCGGCTGAGTGCGCTTGCGATGGGTCACGAAGGCCTCCATCCGCGTCTGCAGCCGGGCCGGATCGTCGCGCGTCAGCGCAAACTCGGCGGCCAGGATGACATGCCCGGACTTCTGGCGCTTCAGGGCGCTCGTCCGGTACCCGAACGCCAGTTCTTCCGGCGTCCAGCGCTTCACTGTCCCGTCCTGGTGCAAGATTTCGGCCATGCGCAGGTTCGCGGCGACGTCCGCGCCGTGCGCGCCGGCGTTGCCGTACACCGCCCCGCCGACCGTGCCCGGCACGGTCGCCGCCCACTCCAGCCCGCCCAGGCCGCGCGCCGCGCACTGGCGGGCCAGCAGGCCCAGGTTCACGCCGGACTCGGCCCGGACGGTCGGCGGCTCGTCCTGCTCGCGGACCTCCACCCCGCGCGCCCGGTTGAGGATGACCAGGCCCCGCACGCCGGCGTCGCTGACCAGGATGTTGGCGCCGCCGCCCAGGATGAAGGGCGTCTGGCCGAGGGCGCGCGCCGAACGGACCTGCTCGGCCAGCTCTTCGGCGCTCTCGGCGATCACGAAGAACTCGGCCGGCCCGCCGATGCGCGCCGAGGTGTATTTGGAGAGCGGCTCGTTTTCCTTCAACCGGCTGCCGAAGGCCGCGCGCAGTTTGGTTTTCTCGGACATATACACCCACGAGATATGTGATCGCAGCGCCATGTTCCACCTGCCTCTCCCCGGCTCCCGGCTCATCGAGGCCGCGGAGCCGGGGCGATCAGCCGCCCAGCCGCCTCAACACCTCGGCCCCCACCCAGTCGCCGTCGCCGGCCCCCAGGGTCAGCAGCACATCGCCGGATTTCAGGCTGGCGCTGAGGGCGTCGGCGGCCTCCGCCAGCGTCGGCAGGTAGCGGACATCGCGGTGCTGCATCCGGCGCACGATGTCCTGGGCCGTGATCGTGGGATCGGGCGTCTCCCGGGAACGGAAGATGTCCACCACGATGACGTGGTCGGCGTCGGCGAAGGCCGCCGCAAAGTCGGCCAGCAGCGCCCGGGTGCGCGAGTAGGTGTGCGGCTGAAACATCACCCACAGCGGACGCCCGCCGAAGCGCCGCCGGGCCGCGGTCAGCGTCGCCCGGATCTCGGTGGGGTGATGGGCGTAATCGTCCACCACCGTCACCCCGCGCGCCTCGCCCTTCACCTCGAAGCGCCGCCCGGCGCCCCGGTAATCGGCCAGGGCGTTGCGGGCCGCGTTGAAATCCGCGCCGCAGGCGTCGGCCACGGCCAGGGCCGCCAGCGAGTTGAGCACGTTGTGCTCGCCGGGCAGCCGGTTGCGGACCAGGCCGAGCGTCTCGCCGCGCCGCACCAGCAGGAAATCGTAGCCGCCGGCGCTGTTGAGCTGGAGCGAGTCGGCCCGGAACTCGTCCTCGCGCCGCAGGCCATAGACCACGGCCCGCCCGCCGGCGGCGCGCCGCTCCTCGGCCAGGCGCCGGGCGAAGGCGTCGCGCGCGCAGGCGACCAGCAGCCCGTCCGGCGGCAGCAGCCCGACGAAGGCCCGGAACGCTTCTTGCATCTCCCGCAGCGACGGGTAAACATCGGGATGGTCATGTTCCACGTTCGTCACCACCGCCACCGCCGGCTGCAGGCCGAGGAACATGTGGTCGTACTCGTCGGCCTCGATCACGAACGGCCGGCCCTGCCCGGCGCGCGCGTTGGTGCCGTAGTCCACCAGCACGCCGCCGACGATGAAGGTCGGGTCCAGGCCGGCGCGGTCGAGCATGAACGCGATCAGGCCCGTGGTGGTGGTCTTGCCGTGGGTGCCGGCGACGGCGATCCCCAGCCGCCCGTGCATGAGCTGGCCGAGGAAGTCGGCGCGCTTCAACACCGGCAGCCCGCGGGTCCGCGCCGCCTGCACTTCGACGTTATCGGCCGGCACCGCCGACGAGATCACCACCACCTCCGCGCCGTCCACGTGCTCGGCGGCGTGGCCGGCGTAGACGCGGGCGCCCTGCGCGGCCAGCGCCTGCGCCAGCGCCGAGGGCCGCTCGTCCGAGCCGCTCACGCGCCAGCCGGACTCCAGCAGGACTTTGGCGATGGCCGAGAGGCCGGCGCCGCCGATGCCCACGAAATGCACGTGCTTCATAGGAACACGATAATCACGAACACGAACGCCGCGCCGATGGCGAAGAAGATGTACGGCGGCCCGCCGATCACCTTGGGCGGCAGGAACGGGATCATGTTGGCGGCGACATCCGGCGTCGGCGCCAACACGAACTCCGGCCACGGATAGTTGGCCTCATGCAGGTAGTACCACAGCGAGCCGACGATGAAATAGCCGTTCAGCATCCCAAGCACCGTGCCGAGCAGCCAGTCTTGCAGTTTCTCGCGGGCCAGCTTGCCGCCGAACACCGCCAGCGGCAGGTTGGGGCTCTGGTAGCCGAAATAGGCCAGCAGCAGGATCAGGATGGCGCGCAGGATGAACTGCAGGCTGCTCTCCTGGGCGGCCAGCGCGGTCCGGATGCCGGGCACATACGCCTCCAGGACATAGATCAGGAAAAGCGCCAGGACCATGCTGAACAGCGCCAGCATCTCCTTGGCCCAGCCGCGGAAGCCGCCTACGATGCCGAACATGATCACCAGCAACCAGAAGACGGCCGGCAGAGTCATCATAGGCGCCTACCTGCGACAAGGATCAAGGACCCCGCGTCAAAGACCGACATCCCTGTCACCTGTGTGCTCGGGCGAGCGCCGTCAGCTCGCGGGCGATTTTCTCGGCCGCCTCCGGCGTCGCCGCCGCGCGGGCGGCGGCTCGCATCCCGGCCAGCCGCGCCTCGTCGGCCAGCAGGTCCTGCACCGCGCCCGCCAGCCGCGTCGGCAGGTCGGCGTCGTCCAGGCGGAGGGCGGCGCCGCGCGCCACCAGGTAATCGGCGTTCACCTTCTGGTAGCGCCAGGCGTACGGATACGGCGCCAGGACGGCCGGCAGCCCGAAAAGCGGATACTCGCCGAGGCTGGACGCCCCCGCCCGCGAGACCACGACGTCCGCCGCCGCCAGCGCCAGCCCCATCTCGTGCAGGAAGGGCAGCGCGTGGTAGTGCGCGCGCTGATCGTCCGGCAGGGCGGCGCGCGCCTGTTCCACCTCCGGCCAGTCCAGCGACCCCGTCAAATGAATCACCTGCTTATCCTTCAACCACTCCGGCAACGCCGCCAGCGTCGCCCGGTTCAGGCTGCGCGCCCCGCGGCTGCCGCCCGTCACCAGGATCGTGCGCCGCGCCGGGTCCAGGCCGAAATACCTCTGCGCCTCAGCCCGCGTGGCCCGGACCAGGCCGGCGCGCACCGGGTAGCCCGTGACCACCACCCTGGCCGGGTCGAAAAACCGGCCGGCCGCCTCGGCCGTGACCATGACCCGCGCCGCGATCCGGCCGACGGCCCGCAAGGCCAGGCCGGGCTCCAGGTCCGGCAGGTAGACGGCCACGGGCACGCCCAGGAGCCAGGCCGCCAGGGCCGCCGGCGCCGCCAGAAAACCGCCCGTCACCAACACCACGCCCGGCCGGAACTGCCGGATCACCTGTAGGCTTTCAAAGACCCCGCGCACCAGCGCCCAGGCATTGCCGGGAAGCCGGCGCCAGCCCACCCCGTGGAGCCCGGCTGCGTGGATCGCCGTGAACGGCAGACCCGCGCGCCGGACGATCTCCGCTTCCAGCCCCTCCCGCGTGCCGAGCCAGAGCAGTGCAGGCCGGGGACCGGGGTCTTCCCCGCCGCCGGCCCCCAGCCACTTCTCAGCGACGGCCAGCGCGGGATACACGCCCCCGCCCGTTCCACCGGCGGAGATCAAAAGCCGCATCATTGAACGACCCCGTGGCGCGGACCTTGCGCGTCAGCGGCTGCGCCTCCGCGCGCCGCGAGATGTTGAGCAGCACGCCCATGGCCGTCAGCGTCACCACCAGGTTCGAGCCGCCGTAACTGATGAACGGCAGGGCGTTGCCCGCGAACGGGAAGGCGCCCACCATCACGGCGATGTTCACCAGCGCCTCGAACGTCACCCAGCACACGATGCCGGCCGCCAGGGTGGCGCCGAGCGCATCCGGCGCCTGGGACGCAATCTTGAAACCGCGCCAGATCAGGATGGCGAACAGCGCGATCACCAGCAGGCAGCCCAGCAGGCCCAGTTCCTCGCCGATGATGGCGAAGATCGAGTCGGTGTGCGGCGTCGGCAGGAAGCCGAATTTCTGATGGCTCTCGCCCAGGCCGCGGCCGAACAGCCCGCCGCTGACGAAGGCGCTGGCCGCCATCTTCACGTGCCAGGAGGCCTGGGTGAGGTCCTGCAGGCCGGCCAGGTAGTCGGCCAGGCGCTGGCGGCCGGTGACCGCGATGCTGATGGGCAATTGCATGAGCAGCCCGACCGTGCCGGCGCCGACCAGGGCGACCATGCCCATCTGGAACAGGTCGGCGCCGGCCATGAAGAACATCAGCGTGGCGATGAGCAGGATCGTGCCGGCGGCCGACAGGTCCGGCTGGAGCAGGATCAGCGTGACCACCACGCCGACGATGATGCCGAACGGCACCATGCCGTAGCTCATCTCGCGGATCCGCTCGCCCTTGGAGGCCAGCCAGACCGCCAGGTAGACGATGGTGGCAAACTTGGCCAGCTCGGACGGCTGCACGGAGCCGCCGAAAAACGAGCGCTGCGCGTTGAAGCGGGTGGTCCCGATCACCAGCACCAGGACCAGGGCCGCGACCGTCACCGCCATCAGCGCCACCGACAGCGGCCGCAGGACGTGGTAGTTGACGCGGGCGGCGATGATCATACATACCAGGCCGACCCCGACCCACTGCAACTGGCGCATGAAGATCGTGGCCGGGTTGCCGTGCTCACGGTAAGACCAGTCGAAGGTCGCCGAGTAAACCATCATCAACCCGAAGATCAGCAGCGCCCCAATGGTCACCGCCAGCGGCATATCGAACGACAGGTTGAGCTTCCTGGCCGCCGGCCGGGCTTGTGTGTTTTCGGCAACGCTCATCTCACAGCTCCCTCACCCATTGTTTGAATCGTTCGCCGCGCTCGGCGAAGTCCTTGAACTCGTCGAAACTCGTGCAACCCGGCGACAGCAGGACCACGTCGCCCGGCCGGGCATGGCGGGCGGCCGCCGCCACGGCGTCGCGCAGCCGCTCACAGCGCGTGTGCTCGGCCGGGCCGACCCCGGCGGCGGTCAGCGCGCGCTGGATCAGCGGGCCCGCCTCGCCGAAGAGGACGGTATGGCGCACGCGCGTCCGGACCAGCTGCGCCAGCGCCTCCCAGGGCAACTTCTTGTCGCGCCCGCCCAACAGCAGCACCACCGGCTCGTCAAATGAGCGCAGGGCGGCCAGGACGCGCTCGGGGGCGGACGCGATCGAGTCGTTGTACCAGCGCGCCCCGCCCAGCTCGCGGACGAACTCCAGGCGGTGCTCCACGCCCGTAA
>DAOUAB010000241.1:0-4735 GCA_034434015.1 Anaerolineales bacterium | reverse complement strand
TACACCCCTAACTGCCGGCCGGTCAGTTCCTCCATCTGTCCCTGGACCTGCCTGCGGGTCGCCGCATGGGATGGCCCGGCCTCAGCGCGCGCACCGGAAGCCGGTGGCGTTGTCGCGCATGGTCGGCTCCGCGAAGTTGCGATGGGTGGCGCGCACCTCCGCCACCGGTGAGCGCCAGGACCCGCCGCGCAGCACCCGGAACTGGCCGGCGTCCGGCCCGCCCGGGTTGGTGGCCGGCCCGGTCCGGTAGTAATCGCTCTGATACCAGTCGCTTACCCATTCCTGCACGTTGCCGGCCATATTCAGGGCGCCGAAGACGCTGACGCCCTCCGGGTAATCGTCCGCCGCCGCGGTGTCGCCCATGGTGCGGTTGAAGTTGGCGCGCGCCGGCCCGGGCTGGTCGTCGCCCCACGGGAACAGGCGTCCGTCCACGCCGCGCGCGGCCTTCTCCCACTCCGCCTCGGTCGGCAGGCGGCCGCCCGCCCACTGGCAATAATTGCGGGCATCGTCCCACGTCACGCGGATCACAGGATAATCCTGGAAAGCGGGATCGGTGTAGTAGCCGTTGCGCGTGGCGGAGTTGGGGCTGTTGAGCGCGCGGCATCGTCCGGCGGCCACGCACTGCGCGTATTGCGCGTTGGTCACCTCGGTCCGGTCAATCCAGAACGCATCCAGCGTCACCTCGCGCTGCGGCTTCTCGTAGGCCAGGGCGGCGGAGTCGCCCTCGGCGGCGCCGCGCCGGAACACGCCGGCCGGGACGTAGACCGAGACCATGCCGTCGACCGCCGAGACCTGCGTGGCGCCGATCCCGAGGGTGGGCGTGGCCGCCGGCCCGGCCTCGGTCGCGGTGGGAGCCGGCGTGGATGTCCCGGTGGCCGTGGCCGGCGCGGGGGTGTCGGTGGGCGGCGGCGTATCGGTATCCGTCGCCGGCGGGGCAGGGGTATCGGACGGCGCCGCGGCCAGGGCCGCCGCCGTCTGCGACGCGGCCGCTGCGCCGGTGGCGGCGCTCCCGCCGGCCCCGCCGCCGTTCAGGATCAGGAAAGCGGCCACGACCACGGCCAGCAGGCCCAGGCCGATCCCGGCGAAGACGAGCCCGCGCCGGGCCGGTTTCGCGCCCGGGCCGCCCGCAGGCCGCTCCGCCGTCACCGTCTCGGCGGCCCCGGCGATCGCCGCGGCGTCCACAGCCGGGAACACGCCAGTCTCCGGGATGGCGGCCTGCAGCGCGCGCACGAAGTCGCCGACCGTGGCGAAGCGGTCGCCCGGCGTCTTGGCCAGCGCGCGCAGGATGACGCGCTCGACGCTGGCCGGCAGCTCCGGGTTGAGCGTGCGCGGCGGCGGCAGCGGGTCGTTGATATGCTTGATGACCACCGCCATCGGCGTCTCGGCGTTGTAGGGCGCGCGGCCGGTCGCCAGCTCGTACAGGATGACGCCCAGTGAATACTGGTCGCTGCGCCCGTCCAGCTTGAAACCCAGGCCCTGCTCCGGGGACATATAGGCCGGCGTGCCGACGATGCCGCCGGTGGTCGTGATCTTGGCGCTGCTTTCGACGATCTTGGCGATGCCGAAGTCGGTGAGCAGGCAGTTGCCGCGCGGGTCGAGCAGGACGTTGCTGGGCTTGACGTCGCGGTGGACCAGGCCGAGGGAGTGGGCGTAATCGAGCGCGTCGCCGATCTGGCTGACGAGACGCCGGACCTCTTTAAGGGGCAGGGCCTCGCCCTTCATCAGGCTGAGCAGGGTGCCGCCTTCCACGTACGGCATCACCAGATAAGAGTAGCCGTCCGCCTCGCCGAAATCGTGGATGGGCAGGATGTGCGGGTGCTGGAGCTGCGCCAGCACCTTGGCCTCCTGCTGAAAGCGGGCCACGAACTGCGGATCGCCGGCCAGGTGGCGGGGCAGGATCTTGAGCGCCACGTACCGGTTCATGCTGGGCTGGAACGCCTTGTAGACGGCGGCCATGCCGCCCTCGCCCAGCGCGCCCACGATCTGGTATGGGCCAAGTTGTTTACCGGTCAGGTCTTCCATCAGGCCTCGTTTGCAAGCGGGAATGGGGCGCAGGTGCGGCGCGCGGTTAAGTATAGGGCGAGTCCTTGTCCCTTCCAAGAGTTACACTATACTCATCCGGTATGACTTGGGTCATGGACGGCGTCTACGCCGCCGGCGGCGATTTCGTGCTGGAGCGCTGGCGGGAGTTCCAGGCGCAGACCGGCGCCAGCGCCGTCGTCAGCGTGGTGGACGAGGCGCCGGGCGTCTTCACCGACCCGCTGCCGTGGGCCTGGCTGTGGCTGCCGGTGGCGGACGAGGCCGCCTACACGCTCGACCACCTGACGCTGGGCGTGGACTTCATCAGCCGGGCGCTGGCCGCCCGGCGGGTGGTCCTGCTGCACGGACCCCGGGGCCTGCATCGCACACGCCCGCTGGTCGCCGCACAGATGCTGGCCGGTGGAAAGTCGCTGGCCCGCGTGCTGCGCGAGGTGGAGCAGCGCCCGTGGCTGCCGCCGTACAAGGGCGACCCCGGCCTGTTGACCGCCTTCCTGCAAAGCCGGTCCCACCCATGACGCGCCCTGTCTTCATCGGCATTGACCCGACCGCCGGCGAGCGCCTGATCGATTACGCACTGCTGGACGAGCGCCTGGACGTCACCCTCGGCCAGGGCCGCTTCGACGCGGTGGTGGACCTGGTCACCGGCTACCCCGCGGCCGTAGTGGCGATCGATGCGCCGCAAAGCCCCAACACCGGGCTGATGGCCGACCCGGCCTACCGGGCGCGCCTGGGCCTGGACCCGCGCCGCCGGAGCTGGGCCAATTGCAAAGTGTGCGAATATCAGATGCGCCGCCGCGGCATCGGCCTGTACCTGACGCCGCGCGCCGTGGACGACGCCCCGCGCTGGATACAGATGGGGTTCCGCCTGTTCGAGACGCTGCGGGCCGAGGGCTTCCAACTCTATCAGCCGGGCCTGACGGCCGAGCGCCTCGTGCTGGAGGTCCACCCGCACGGCTGCTACACGGTCCTGCTGGGTCACCGCCCGCTGCGCAAGGATACGCTGGAGG
The DNA here is from genome assembly GCA_034434015.1 of Anaerolineales bacterium. Classification (GTDB taxonomy): domain Bacteria; phylum Chloroflexota; class Anaerolineae; order Anaerolineales; family UBA6663; genus SpSt-583. Next base: position 1,688 of record DAOUAB010000241.1, on the reverse strand, counting down.
GCCGCCTGCAGCGCCAGCTGGTTCTGTACGACGAGCGCCTGAACGTCCCTGACCCGATGGACGCCGTCGAGGAGATCACGCGCCACCACCTGCGCTCCGGCACGCTGAATTTCTCCGGCCTGTACACGCACGACCAGCTCGACGCGCTGGTCGCCGCCTACACCGCCTTCCTGGCCGCCCAGCGCCCGGAGCGCGTGACCCTGGTGGGCGACCCGGCCGAGGGCCAGATCACGCTGCCGGTGGCGCCGGACGAGTTCAAGGAAGTTTATCGGTAAGGTTTTAGCCGCGCATTTCACGGATTGGCGCGGATAAGATCATGATGAAATCCGCGTAATCCGTGGCAAGATCCGTCGGCTGCCCCAGGTGCAGTCAGCTTCTATGGCCTTACTGGCGATCAACGGTTTCCAACTGCGTTACGAGGTCGCCGGCGCCGGCTCGCCGGTGGTGTTCCTGCACGGGCTGGGCTCGAGCGCCGACGACTGGCAGCTCCAGGTCCCGGCCTTCGCGCGGCGGCACCAGGTCATCACCCTCGATCTGCGCGGGCACGGCCAGTCCAGGTTCGAGGGGCCGCTCCGCATCGAGGCGATGGCGGATGACGTCGCCCAGTTGCTGACGCACCTGAGCTTGCCGGCCGCGCACGTGGTCGGATTGTCGCTGGGGGGCTGCGCGGCGCTGGCGCTCGGAACGGGGCATCCGGAACGGGTGCGCTCGCTGACGCTGGTGAACACGTTCGCGCGCTACCGGCCGGCCGGGATCTCCGGCCTGGTGCGCGGCGCGCAGCGCGCCTGGCTGCTGTGGACCCGGCCCGTGGCCGACGTGGCGGCGTTTGTGGCGCGCGGCCTGTTCCCGAAGCCGGAACAGCGCCCATTCTATGAGGCGGCCGTCGCCAGCCTGAGCCGCAACTCCAGGGCCGCGTACTGGGCCGCGATGCGCGCCATCCTGGAGTTCGACGGCCGGGCAGGCCTGACGTCGCTCCGATGCCCGGTGCTGGTGGTGATGGGGGACCGCGACCGGACGGTGCCGCGCGCGGCGGGCGAGGAACTGGCGCGCCGCATCCCGGGCGCGCGCGCCCTCGTCCTGGCCGACTCCGGCCACGCCTCGCCCATCGATCAGGCGGACGCGTTCAATGCCGCGGTGCTGGCATTTCTTGAAGGCCTCTAAAACACCCCCTGCATGCTGCCGGCGTAGCCCGTCATCTCCACATAGCCGGCTCCGGTGACGGCGGCGCCGCCGCTTAAGCCGGCCACCCTCACCGCGCCCTCCCAGTACGCGAACGTCAATCGCATCTCTTGTTCGGGCAGCCAGGGCTCCACGTCCAGCTCGATCTGCTCAGACGGGATACGGATCGTCCAGCGCGCCGGATACCGGCCCTGCGTCGCCGGGCTGGTCCAGGTTTCGCGCACCGTGATTTGCACGGCCTCGGCCGGCAGGCGCACGGTGGAGCCGTCCGGCTGGACGAGCGTGCCGCCCGAGACCGGCTCGATCCCGCCGTCGTCGCGCCGGATCTGGAAGAACATCACCTCGCGGCCGTCGCTCAGTTGCAGGCTGAACCAGTCCCAGCCCAGGCCGTTCGGGCCGAGGGCGCTGGTGCTCCACTCGTGATCGAACCAGCTCTCGCCGGTCACGGCGAAGGTCTGACCGCGCGCCGTCACGCGCCCCTCGGTCGCCAGGCGCGTGTAGCTCAGGTA
>DAOUAB010000240.1:0-26246 GCA_034434015.1 Anaerolineales bacterium | reverse complement strand
ATGGAGCCGGCCGCCCAGGTCCATGCGCTCAGCAGGGCGCGCACATTCTTGCGCGCGTCGAAGCCGCCCAGGTAGAGCACGTAGGCCTCCGGCAGACCATATTTCGCCCGGATGGCGTCGTCCTCGCGCCAATCGTGGCTGGCGGTATACCGCGCGTCAACCGCCAAGGGCACCGTGCGGATTTTGTCCTCCGGCACCCCGATCCGCTCCACGATATCGCGGCGCGTGGCCGCCGAGTCGGCCAGGATCAACGCGGCGCCGGGCGTGGCCGCCGTGACCAGCGCCGTATACAGCCGGGATCGCGCCCCGCCGCGATACTCGGGCAGGATCAGGGGGATCACGTCGTGGACAGTCACGACCACCGGGACCGGGGAGGCCAGCGGCGGCGCCCAGTGCGGGACGTGCGCCAGGTCGGCCCGGAGCGCGCGGCAGGCGGCCGGGAACAGGCGCTGCTCGAACCAGACCTTGTCCAGGTCGCCGGCCCCGCACCGGACCCGGTGCACGCGCACCGCCTCGGCCTCCGGCGGCAGGGCGCCGTCGCCGGGCGCCACCAACACAACCTCGTGTTGCGGGGCAACTTGTGGAAGGTGCGTCAGCAGGGCGCGCAGATATTGGCCGGTCCCGGTCTGGGGGTGATGCGCCAGGAACCAGCCGTTCAGGGCGAGGCGCATCACGATTTCCTGAGCGAGATAAAGAGCAGCGCCAGCAGGACCGAAATGAGCACGGGCATGAACAGGTTGAACAAGGCGATGACCATGCCGGCCGCCGCCTGGAGCAGGAGGCCCACCGCCCCGGGCGCCACCAGCGCCAGCCCGCCCAACAGGCCCAGCAGGATCACCCAGCCCGCCAGGCTCAGGTTTTGCCGGAAGCGGCGGCGGGTGCGCCGCTCGCGCGCCAGGTCGGCGAAGCTGGACGGCGCAGCCCGCGCCTGGCGCAGCTGCGCGTCCAGGGCGGCCCGGCGGCGCGCGTCGAGCAACAGGTCGCGCGCGGCGTTCAGCTGGCGCATGGCCTCGGCCGCCTGCTCTTTCTGCTCCGGCGGCTGCCGGTCCGGGTGGACCTGCGCGGCGCGGCGCCGGTAGGCGGCGCGGATGTCGTCCGTGTTCGCGCCCGGCGCCACGCCGAGGAGATCGTAGGGAGTGTGGGACGGCATTCAGCCCTTTAGCAACTGCAGGTGGGCGGCCTGGGCCAGGAGGCGCTTGATGCCCATCCCCTCGAAGGCCACCGTCACCTCCTCGTCCTCGCCCGCGCCGCGGCTTTCGATGACGATGCCCTCGCCAAACGAGGGATGCTTCACGCGCTGGCCGGTCCGGTAAGTGGCACTGGGGGCCGGGGGGGTGGAGCCGGCGGTTTGAGGTTGCGCGCCGCGGCTCAGGTTGACCGACCGCCCCCGCCCGGCCGGCGTCTCCCAGGTCGTCATGCGCTGGTAGCTCTCGGAAGCGCGCCGTTGTTTGTGCGGTTTCTGGCCGGTCAGCAGTCGGTCCGGGATGTCATACAGGAAGCGCGACGCCTCGCCGACCGACGAGTCGCCGTACAGCGAGCGGCGGAAGGCGCGCAGCAGGTACAGGCGGTCCTTGGCGCGCGTCATGCCCACGTACATCAGGCGCCGCTCTTCGTGCATGGCCTCCGGGTCGTCGAACGAGCGCTGGTGCGGCAGCACGCCCTCGTCCAGGCCGACGATGAAGACCACCGGGAACTCCAGGCCCTTGGCGGCGTGCAGGGTCAGCAGGACGGGGGACTGGCCGGCCTCGGCCAGCGTGTCCTGGTCGGAGACCAGCGCCACCTCCTGAAGGAAGTCCGCCAGAGTGGCCTCGCCGAACTCCTGCGCCACGCCGCGCAGCTCCAGCACGTTGGCCCAGCGCTCGTCGCCCTCTTCGGTTCCGTCCAGCAGGAAGTGGCGGTAGCCGACCCGTTCCAGGACCGTGTCCATGAGCTGCACCACGCTCAGCTCGCCGCGCGCGCTGATCCAGTGATTGAGCATCACGCCGAAACCGGAGAGCGCCGCCGCGGCCTTGGAGCCGAGCCGGGCGGCGTACGGGGACTGCGGCCCGCGCTCGCCCAGGTCGCGGACCACGTCGCCGGGCATGACCCCGGCCGCGCGCGCCAGCTCCTGGAGCGTCTCCAGCGTCCTGGTCCCGATGCCGCGCGGCGGCGTGTTGATCACGCGCAGCAGGCTGACCGAGTCGGCCGGGTTGTGGACCAGGCGCAGGTAGGCCAGCAGGTCTTTGACCTCTTTGCGGCCGTAGAAACGCTGGGCGCCGACCAGCTTGTAAGGCAGGCGGGCGCGCACGAAAGCGTCCTCCACCGCGCGGGACTGAGCGTTGGTGCGGTACATCACGGCGAAATCGCCCAACTGGTACGTGCCGTCGGCCGTCAATCCCTGGATAGTCTCCACCACCGCGCGCGCTTCGTCGTCTTCGTTGTAGGCCTCCACCATCAGGATGTGCGGCCCGCCCCGGCGCTGGGTGAAGAGCTGTTTGCGCGTGCGGCCCGGGTGCTTGTCGATCACGGCCATGGCCGCGTCCAGGATCAACTGCGTGGAGCGGTAATTCTCCTCGAGCAGGATCGTGGTCAGATCGCGGAAATCCTCTTTGAGCTTGTGGACGTTGCGGTAATCGGCGCCGCGCCACCGGTACACACTCTGGTCCGGATCGCCGACGGCGTACAGGTTGCGTCGGACCGCCGTCAGCTCGCGCAGCAGCGCGTACTGCACTGTGTTGGTGTCCTGGAACTCGTCCACCAGCACGTGCTCGAACGCGCCCTGGTACTTCGCCCGCACGTCGGCCTGGCTCCGGAACAGCCGGACCACCTCGGTCAGCAGGTCGTCGAAGTCCAGGGCGTTGTTGGCGACCAGCAGCGCCTGGTAGCGCTGGTAGACGCGCTTTTGGATCTCGGCGGCGTAGGTCGGCGCCGGGTACTCGTCCGGCCCGATCAGCTCGTTCTTGGCGGCGCTGATCTTGTTCAGCAGCGCGGCCGGCCGGAATTTCTTGTCGTCCAGGTTGAGCTCCTGGACCACCTGTTTGACCACGGCCTCCTGGTCGCTGGCGTCGAAGATGACGAAGTCGCGCGTCACCGGCAGGCGCTGGGCCTCGCGGCGCAGCCAACGCGCGCAGATCGAGTGGAACGTGCCGATGGTCACACCCCTGTAGAGACGGCCCGGCGGGCCGTCTCCACCCCCCGGCGGGCCGTCTCCACCCCCCGGCGGGCCGTCAGCCGTCCCCAGCAATTTTTGCACCCGCTGCTTCATCTCATTGGCGGCCTTGTTGGTGAAGGTCACTGCCAGGATGCGATAGGGCGGCACGCCCAGGTGGTGGATGAGGTAGGCGATGCGGTGGGTGAGCACGCGCGTCTTGCCGGAACCGGGGCCGGCCAGCACCAGCGTGGGGCCCGGCGCGGCGGTGACGGCTTGCGTTTGTTGTGCGTTCAGGCCGGAGAGGAGGTCCATAGCGCGCCGATTCTAGCATGAGACCCGCCGCGCGCAGCGCCGGCGTCGCCGGAGACATCGCAAGAGCGGGCTGGGCCTGCGACCTGCCGGGCTGGGCCCGCGCCCCCCGCCCAAGTCGCCATCCCCCTCCAGTCGCGCGTGCGAGGTGCTCCTGCGAACGAAAACGTCCCCGTCACCCCCTCACCTCCGCAACCTTGTCACCCCGTCAAACCCGGCTATACTCTCCCCGAACTCGGAGAGCCCTCCCCGGAAGCGCGCATGTACATCGCCATCGAAGGCGTCATCGGCGTCGGCAAGACGTCGCTGGCGCGGCTTTTGCAGCCCACATTCAATGCCGGCCTGGTGCTGGAGGTCTTTGAGGAGAACCCGTTCCTCTCGGACTTCTACGCCGACCGCGCGCGTTACGCCCTGCAGACGCAGCTCTTTTTCCTGCTCTCGCGCTACCGCCAGCAGCGTGAAGTGCCGCGGCAGCTCGAGCAGAATGGCGCCGTGATCGCGGACTACACCTTCGCCAAGGATGCGCTCTTTGCGCGCATCAACGTGCGCGGCGATGAACTGGAGCTCTACCGCCGCCTGCACGACGCCCTGGCCGAGAAGGTCGTCCGGCCGGACCTGCTGGTCTATCTGCGCGCGCCCACCGACGAGCTGATGCGCCGCATCGCCAAGCGCGGCCGGCCCTACGAGCAGCACATGGAGCGGGCCTACATCCACGAGCTGGGCCAGGCCTACGACGAGTTCTTCGCCGCCTACACCAGCGCGCCGGTGCTGACCATCGAGGCCGCGCCCCTGGATTTCGTGGCCAACCCGGACGACCTGCGCCTGGTCGTTGAGCAGATCCACACGGCGCTGGGCCTGGAGTATCAGCCGCTGCTGCCGCTCCCCGATGGCCTGGGGACGGACCCGACGGCCTGACTCACCCTTCCCCCGCTCTGGGTGAACGGCGCGTCTCTGCAGCTTCGTGGTGAAAACACATGACCCTGATCGACCGCGCCACGCTGATCAAGATCGCCCGGGACACGGCTGCCCAGCGGATGGCCGCCCGCCCCAGCCTGGTTTCGGCCTACCTCACCGGCTCGGTCGCCGCCGGGGAGCCGCTGCTGGGCGGCGCCACCGACATCGACCTGATCCTGATCGACAACGCCGAACCGCTCGGCCGCGAGGTGCTGCGCCTCACCGACCAGGTGATCCTGGACATCCAGTACCGCGCCCGGTCCGAGTACGCCAACCCCAAAAGCCTGCGCGTCCACCCCTGGCGCGGCCCGGAGCTGTGCGAGCCGGTCTTCCTGCATGACCCGGCGCACGTCTTCGAGCTGGCCCAGTCCAGCGCGCGCGGGCAGTTCCACCGGCCGGACTTCGTGGCGGCGCGGGCGCGCGCCTTCCTGGCCCTGGCCCGGGGCGAGCTCCACGTCGGCCTGCTGCCCGGCCAGGAGCCGACGGCCCCGGTCACGCTGGCCAATTTCTGCCAGGCCCTGCTCTACAGCGCCAACGCCGCCATCTCGCTGACCGGCTTCCCGGGCGCCGGGCGGCGTCTGCTGATGAAGCTGGAGGCGGCGAGCCGCCGGCTCGGCCAGCCGGCCATCTACGACGACTTCCTGGCCCTCTTCGGCGGCCCGCAACTGGACTCCGGCCAGGCCCAGGTCCTGCTCACCGACTGGTCGGCCGCCTACCGGGCCGGCCAGACCGCGGCCGACGAGCTCATCCATCCCGCGCGCCGCACGGTGTACGAGGGCGGTTTCCAGGCCCAGATCCAGGCCGACCGCGCCGCGGAGAGCCTGTGGCTGATGCTCTACACCTGGCAGGCCGTTATCCGCCACCTGCCCGGCGACAGCCCGCACGCCGAGCCGTGGACGGCCTTCCTGGAGCGCCTGCGCCTGGCCTCGCCCGCCGATTTCCGCGCCCGAGTCAACGCCGCGCTCGCTTACCTGACCCGTATTGACGAATGGGTGGAGACCTGGGCGGATCAAAACGGAGCCTGATGAAGCGCCACGTCATCATCGCCGGCAACATCGGCGTCGGCAAATCCACGCTCGTCCAGCGGCTGTGCGACCTGTGGGGCTGGCAGCCTTTTTTCGAGGCCGTCGTCGAGAACCCCTACCTGGCCGACTTCTACAGCGACATGCCGCGCTGGGGCTTCCACTCCCAGGTCTTCTTCCTGGCCAACCGGCTCCAGATTCACCGGGAGATTGCGGACCATCCCAGCGCCGTCATCCAGGACCGTTCGGTCTACGAGGACGCCGAGGTCTTTGCCCGCAACCTGCACGACCAGGGCGCGTTCAGCCCGCGCGATTACGCCACCTACCGCAACCTGTACGAGAGCGTGCTCAGCTTCCTGCCGCCCCCGGACCTGGTGGTTTATCTGCGCGCCTCGGTGCCGACGCTCGTCCAGCGCATCGCCCGCCGCGGCCGCGCGTTCGAGGCCCGCATCGACCCGGATTACCTCGAGCAGTTGAACGCGCTCTACGACCTGTGGATCGAGCACTTCCGCCTGTGTCCGGTGCTGGTCCTCCCCGCCGACGATCTCGATTTCGTCGCCCGGCCGGACCACTTCGAGCTGATCACGCGCCAGATTGCGGCGCAGCTCGGCCCGGCCCACAGCCTGCCCATCCCCGAGCCGCCCGAACTCCTGGGCTGAGACCGTCAAACCGCCTTCACACTTGTCCGCCCCGGCTTTCCGGCCGCCTGGCTATGCTATACTCGCCGCATGCCGAGCGTGCTGGTGGTGGAGGACAACCCGGACAACGCCGAACTGGCCCGGCGCGTGTTGAGCGCGCGCGGCTTCGAGGTCCGGCATGCCCCGGACGCCGAGAGCGGCCTGGAGATGGCCGTGGACCAGCCGCCGGATTTGATCCTGCTCGACCTCGGCCTGCCGGACGCCGACGGCCAGACGCTCGTCACCTGGATGCGGCGCGTGCCGGCCCTGGCCCGGGTCCCGATCGTGGCCTGCACCGCCTGGCCGGAGGAGACCGCCCAGCGCATGGTGACGGCCTACGGCTGCGACGGTTACATCCCCAAACCCATCAACGTCGCCCGCTTCGCCGACCAGATCGCGGGGTACCTCAGCAGGGGCGGGCGTTAATGGCGGTCCTGGCCCCCGGCATCCAATTGAGCGCCTCCGTCCAGCTCGTCCCCGCCAGCCGTTATACGGTAGCGCAGTTGACGGCGGCCTATAATCAGACCCGCGTCGACTACCTGGTGCCGATGCCCATGAACGCCGCGCGCCTGGCGGAATACATCCACACCTATGACGTCGACCTGGACGCCTCGGTGGTGGCGGTGGACGCCTCGGCCGACGGCCAGATACTGGGCCTGGCGATGCTCGGGGTGCGCCCCGGCCGCTCGTGGATCACGCGTCTGGGCGTCCTGCCCGCCTCGCGTCGCGGCGGCATCGGGCGCGCCCTGCTGCAAGCGCTGCTGCAAACCAGCGACGCGCGCGCCATCCCGCTCAACGTGCTGGAGGTCATCAAAAACAACACTCCCGCGTATAATTTGTTCATCCAGTGCGGCTTCATCGCCCGCCACGAATTGCTGGTGCTGCGGCGGCCGCCCGGCCCCCCGGCCTCGGCCCCCGCCGGCCGGGTCGAGTGGCTGGAAGGCGCCGACGCCCTGGCGTTGCTCGCGGGGCGGGCCGACACGCCTTCCTGGATCACGGAGACCGAATCTATCACCCGCGCCGGCCACGTGCAGGCGCTGACGCTCCAACTGCCGGACGGCGGCGCCGGCTGGCTGGTCTTCCAGGAGCAGACGTTTCACGGCCTCCCGATGCTGCTTACTCGCCTGACCCTGCGGACGCTGGCCGGAGCTCCGGCCGAAGTCGGCCGGGCCATGCTGGGCCATTTGTACACGCGCTTCCCGGACCTGGACACGCAGGCCGAAAACGTCCTGGAGGCCGACCCGCACCTGCCCGCCTTCCTGGACCAGGGTTTCGTGGAATCCTTTCGCCGGATTGAGATGCACCGCTTCTACGGGGGATGCTGATAGCCTTATGGCGACGACGCCGCTCACCGAACAGCGCCGCCTGGCGCTTCTGTACCGCATCAGCCGCGAGATCTCCGGCCGCCTGGACCTGGCCGAGCTGCTCCAGCGCGTGCTCCAGGCCACGGTCGACAGCGCCCAGGCCAAGACCGGCAGCGTGATCGTCCTCAACGAGCAGAGCGAAGTCCTGTACTCCGCCCTGATGATGGACAACGCCTTCCAGCCGGACCCGGAGCGACGGCTGGGCGGGACGCTCCAGAACGGCCTGGCCGGCTGGGTGCTCAGCAACCGGCAGCCCGCCCTGGTCGCCGACACCTCCCGCGACCCGCGCTGGGGCCGCCGCCCGGACGACGAGGTCACCGGCCCGAAGAGCGCCATCGCCGTGCCCCTGCTCGGCCGGGCGCGCGTGGTCGGCGTGCTCACCCTGGTGCGCGTGCCGGCCGAGAGCTTCGTCAACGACGACCTGACCCTGATGACGGCCATCGCCGACCAGGCCGGCGTCGCCATCGAGAACGCCCAGCTCTACGCCGAAAGCGAGCGCCGCGCCCAGGCCATGCGCGCCCTGGCGGATACGGCCCAGGCCATCAACTCCACCCTGCGCCTGGACGAGGTCCTCCATCGCGTCACCCGCTACGCCCAGAGCCTGCTCAAGGTGGAGACCGCGTCCATCGCCCTGGTGAAGAACGGCCTGGTGACCTTCCGGGACGCCGTCGGCCGCATGGCGGAGCGGATCAAGGGCCTGGAACTCAAACTCGGCGACGGCATCGCCGGCTGGGTGGCGCAGACCAACCAGGCCGTGCTGACCACCGACGTCCCGCGCGACCCGCGCTTCAAGCGCGGCCTGGACCAGCAGACCGGCCTGCTCACCCGCGCCAGCGCCGCCGTGCCCGTCCGCCTGCAGAACGACGTCATCGGCGTGATCGAGGTCATGAACCCGACCGAGGGCCGCTTCGCGCCGGACACGCTCAACCTGCTGGAAAGCCTGGCCTCCCTGGCGGCCACCGCCATCGTCCACGCCCAGCAGGTGGAGGAGCTCAAGGCCGCCGAGAGCCGCTTCTCCAGCCTGTTCGAGGACAACATCGACCCGATCATCATCACCAACCAGGACGGCCTGATCACCGACGCCAACCGCAAGGCGGTCGAGGTCTTCGGCTACAACCGCGACGAGCTGATCGGCCTGCGCGTCACCACCGTCCACCGCATGGGCACGGCCTTCCTGGGCTCGGACCGCTTCAAGCACCTGCGCGGCGGGCAGGAGATCACGTACCAGACGCGCATCACCACCAAGCAGGGCCTGGAGATCCCCATGGAGGTCCACGCCAAGCTCATCCAGCGCCGGGGCCAGGAGTTTATCCAGTGGATCCAGCGCGACATCACCGAGCGCCTGCAGCTGGAGGAGATGCGCCAGGACCTGATCAGCATGATCTTCCACGACCTGCGCAGCCCGCTCGGCAACATCATCTCGTCGCTGGACGTCGTCCAGGCCTCGCTCCCGCCGGACAGCGAGATGGAGCAGTCGCTCATCACCATCGCCAACCGCTCGGCCCTGCGCATGTCGCGCCTGGTCGATTCGCTGCTGGACCTGCGGCGCCTGGAGGCCGGCCAGATGACGCTCAACAAAGAGCAGGCCGACATCAACCTGCTGGCCGGCGACGCCCTGGAGCAGGTGGCGGCCATCGCCGAGGGCAAGGGCATCCGGCTGCGCCGGGATATCCCGCCGCGGCTGCCGATGGTGGACGTCGACGCCGACATGATCCGGCGCGTCATCATCAACCTGATCGAAAACGCCGTGAAGTACACGCCCGGCGAAGGGACCGTGACCGTCAGCGCCCGGTCCGGCCCCAAGGAGCTCACCGTGGCCGTCCGGGACACCGGCCCCGGCATCCCGCCGGCCGAGCACAGCCGCATCTTCAGCAAGTTCACGCGCCTGCAGCGCGAGGCCGCGCCCAAGGGCCTGGGGCTGGGCCTGGCCTTCTGCAAGCTGGCGGTCGAGGCCCACGGCGGCCGCATCTGGGTGGAGAGCACCCCCGGCCAGGGGGCGGTGTTCAGCTTCACGTTGCCGTATTGATCCGCGCCGGTCGCGCCTTCAAGCGGCTGGGCGCGAAGGAGGCGTGAGCCTGCGCCAGCCTTCGCGCACTTCGCCGCCGCAGCGCCTGGCCTGGACCGGCGACGGAGCCCGCCGAACAGCCCGCCAGGTTGGAAACGCCTTCCGAACATGCAGAAACTCGCCAAAGACATCTTCGTCGAGACCAAGTTCCCGGGCGTCACGGTCGGCGCCGTCGTCGGCCCGGACGGTGTCGTGTGCATCGACACGCCCACCCATCCGGCCGACGCGCGCGCCTGGCGCCAGCAGCTCGAGCAGGCCGCCGGGAAGCCGATCCAGTTCGTCATCAACCTGGACCATCACCGGGACCGCACGCTGGGCAACCAGTGGTTCGAGGCCCCGGTCATCGCCCATGAACTGACGTACGAGCGGGTGCGGATGCTGCCCGAGCTGTACCGCAACATGCCGGCCGAGGCCGGCGCCGACAGCGAGCTGGTCGGCGACCTGAGCGGGCTGCGCGCGGTGCCGCCGCAGATCACCTTCGCCGACCGGCTGACGCTGGTCGTCGGCGAGCGGGAGGTGCAGCTGGTCCACCGGCCCGGCGTCACGCCCGGCGCGGTGTGGGTCGAGATCCCGTCTCACGGCGTGGTCTTCACCGGCGACGCGGTCACGCACAAGGCCCCGCCTTTCCTGTCGGACGCCGACCTGGACGCGTGGCTGGACGCGCTGGCCGACCTGCGAAAGAAACGGACGGCCGCCCGGTTCATCGTGCCGGGGCGCGGCGCGGTCACCAACAAGGACGGCGTCAAGCCGACCGAAGATTTCTTGAAACTGGCCCGCCGCAAGGTCGAGGCCTTTGTCCGCAGCCGGAGACCGCGCGTCGAACTGGAAAACGTGGCCCATGACCTGCTCGGCAAAGTCCCCGGCCCCGCCGATCTGCGCAACGTGTACCAGCGCCGCATCCGGGCCGGCCTGGAGCACCTGTACGATCAGCTCACCGTCGCGCCGCTGAAGTGATCCGCCCACGGCTGAAAGCTGAGCGCTGACGGCTTTCAGCGACCCGCCCTCCATGGCCTTCACCCGCCTGATCCAATACACCCGCGACGGGCTGGTCGAGTCCGTCCACGCCGGGGCCATCGCCGTGGCCGATGCGCGCGGGCGCCTGATCGCGTCCGCCGGCGATCCCCGGGCCGTCGTCTTCATGCGCTCGGCCGCCAAGCCGTTCCAGACCCTGCCGCTGCTGGAATCGGGCGCGGCCGACGCCTTCGGGATCACGCCGCGCGAGCTGGCGCTCACCTGCGCCTCGCACCGGGGCCTCGACCTGCACGTGGATGTGCTGCGCGGCCTGCAGGCCAGGATCGGCGTGGGCGAGGCCGATCTGCGCTGCGGCGTGCACCCCCTCGACGACCCCGAGACCGTCCGGCGCCTGATCCTGGCCGGCGAGACGCCTACGCCCAACCGCCACAACTGCTCCGGCAAGCACACCGGCATGCTGGCCCAGGCCCGCCACCGCGGCCTGCCGCTGGCTGGTTACCTCGACCCGGAGGGGCCGGTGCAGCAGGCCATCCTCAAGGCCGTGGCCGAGATGTGCGGCCTGGGGCCGGCTGAAGTCGTGGTCGGCATTGACGGCTGCTCGGCCCCGAATTTCGCCGTGCCGCTCGTCAACGCCGCGGCGGCCTTCGCCCGGCTGGCGGACCCGGCCGGCCAGCCGCCCGCGCGCGCCGCCGCGCTGCGCCGGGTGTTCGCGGCCATGACCGACCACCCGGAGATGGTGCGCGGGCCGGGCGGCTATGACACCGAGCTGATGCGCGCCGGCGGCGGCCGGATCGCGTCCAAGGGCGGCGCCGAAGGGTACCAGGCGATCGCGCTGGCCCCGGGCGCCCTGGGAGCGGGCTCGCCGGCGCTGGGCCTCGCCCTCAAGATCGCGGACGGAGCCGCGCGGGCGGCGGCCCTGGCCGCCACCGAGACGTTGCGCCAACTGGGGGCGCTGTCGCCGGCGGCCCTGGAGACGCTGGCCGCGCAGGGCCTGGCCGCGCCGCACCCGCTCCGCAACTGGCGCGGGCTGAGGGTGGGCGAGGCGCAGGCCGGCTTCCAGCTGGAATCCGGGACATGATTGACGCTCGTCTGGCCGTGTGGTAACATCTGCGTTCGTTGCGAAGAGGCCGAAATTAGCCGCGAGGGACAGTCCTATTCCTCCAGTCACGACATCTGAGTACCGCATCAACGAGCAGATCACGGCCCGCGAAGTGCGCGTGATCGGGCCCAACAACGAGAACGTCGGCGTTATCCCGGTCTACGAGGCGCTGCGCATGGCGCGCGATGCGGACAAAGACCTGGTGGAGGTCAGTCCGAACGCCATGCCGCCGGTCTGCCGCATCCTGGACTACGGGAAGTTCCTGTACGAGAAGACCAAGAAGGACAAGGAAGCCCGCAAAGCGCAGAAGGTCATCGAGGTCAAGGAAATCCAGTTGCGCCCGAAGAGCACGGATTTCCACACCGGGCTCAAGGTTAAGGACGCGCGGCGCTGGCTGGAGGAAGGCAAGAAGGTGCGGGTGCGGGTGAAGTTTCGCGGCCGCGAGATCACCTACCCGGAGATCGCCATCAAGGACCTGCAGGAGATCGCCCAGAACCTGGCCGACGTGGCGGTGGTGGAGCAGCAGCCCCTGCTGGAGGGCCGCACGATGATCATGCTGCTGGCGCCGAACCCCAAGCGGGCGAAGCCGGCGGCCAGGAAAGAGAAACCGGACGAACCGGAGGCGGCCGGCGCCCAGGCCTGAACCTCTGCAGCGCCCGCCACAGTGTGAGCGACCGTCTTTGCACCGGGGCCGCACGACCGCCCCGGTGAGTTTTGTCCGCCGCCATCGAACCGACGAGCGGCCGCGCCGGCCGCTCACGACACTCACAGGAGAAGGACCATGCCGCGCAAAGCCAAGACGCATGGCAAGCAGAAGCTCAAGACCCATAAGGCTACCGCCAAGCGCTTCCGCGTGACCGGCAGCGGGCTGCTGGTGCGCACCAAGAAGGGCAAGAGCCACCTGCGCCGCCGCACGTCGGACCGCACCAAGGCGCTTTTCACCGAGATGCTGCCCGTCCAGGGCAAGAAGATCGCCAGGCGCGTCCGCCGCCTGGCCCCGTATCTGAAGCATTACGACGACAAGTCTTCGACCTGAGGCGAAGGCTGCCTGACGAAGGACGAACGGCGGCCCGACCCGGCCTGCCCCCGTCTTTCATCCTTCGTCCTTTTTAGTGTGGGCGACTTGCGCGCACGAACATGTGACTTGCACGTTCACAGGCCGTAAGCCGCTCGCAGGAGCAAACGACCATGCGTGTCAAAGGTGGCACCGTCACCCGCCGCCGCCACAAGAAGATTCTCAAATGGAGCCAGGGCAAGCGCGGCGCTTACCATACCCTGTTCCGCCGCGCCAACGAGGGCATGCTCCACGCCCTGTATTACGCCTGGCGCGACCGCCGCAACCGCCGCCGCGACCTGCGCCGGCTGTGGATCGCGCGCATCAACGCCGGCGCGCGCGCCAACGGCCTGTCCTACAGCCGCCTGATCGACGGCCTGAAAAAGGCCAACGTCACGCTGGACCGCCGCATGCTGGCCGATCTGGCCGTGCGCGACGCCGCCGCCTTCAGCCAGGTCGTGGCCATCGCCAAGGGCGCCTGACGCCGTTCCACCTGTGGGCCCGGCTGTGAGCGCCGGGCTGGTGAAGGCCAGATAACCGCACCTTTTCGGTGCGGTTTTTGTTTTTAGGTAGAATCGAAGCCGTGGCCACGCTCGTCGCCCAACTTACCCTGCCCGCCGGCCAGGTCCTGGCGCTCTACCACGGCGACCTGACCGAGGAGCGCGTCGACGCCATCGTCAACGCCGCCAACGAACGGCTGGCGCACGGCGGCGGGCTGGCGGCGGCCATCGTGCGGCGCGGCGGCCGCGTGATCCAGGCCGAAAGCGACGCCTGGGTCCGGGAGCACGGCCCGGCCAGCCACGCCCGGCCGGCCCTCACCGGCGCCGGCCGGCTCCCCTGCCGCTTCGTCATCCACGCCGTCGGGCCGGTGTGGGGATCGGGCGACGAGGACGCCCGCCTGCGCACCGCCTACACCGCCGCCCTGGAGCTGGCGGACGCCCACGGCTTCGCGTCCATCGCCTTCCCGTCGATCAGCACCGGCCTCTTCGGCTTCCCGGTCGCCCGCGCCGCGCCGATCGCAGTGCAGGCCGTGCTCGACTTCTGGGCCGCCCGCCCGTCCACACCGGTGCGTGAAATCCGCTTCACGCTGATCGACGCGCCCACCGTCGAGGCCTTCCGACGCGCCTTCGAGCAGCAGCCGGTATGATCACCTCCCCCCACAATCCAACCATCAAGCAGACGCAGGCTCTTCAGACAAAACGCCGCGCGCGCGAGCAGGAGGCCGCCTTCGTGGTGGAAGGGGTCCGCCTGGTGGAGGAGGCCGTGCGCGCCCGGGCGGCGGCCCGCCTGGCGCTCTACACGCTGGACCTAGACGAGCGCGGCCGCGCCTTGCTGCCCAAACTCGAGGCGCTGGGCGCACGGGTGGAGGCCGTCTCCCCGGCGGCGCTGGCCGCCGCCGCGGATACTCAGACTCCCTCGGGGCTGCTGGCCGTGGTGGCCATGCCCGCGTTCCTGGTGGTCCCCAACCCGAGTTTCGCCCTGGTCGTCGACCGGGTGTCGGACCCCGGCAACCTCGGCGCCGTGCTGCGCACCGCCGACGCCGCCGGCGTCGAGTCGGTCAGCCTGATGCCCGGCACCGTGGACGCCTACAACCCCAAAGTCGTCCGCGCCGCGATGGGCGCGCACTTTCACCTGCCCATCGCCGAAGCGCGCTGGGAGACACTCGCCGGCGGACTGGGCGGCGCGGCCGCCTGGCTGGCCGAGGCGCGCGGCGGCCAGGCGTATGACCAGGTCGATTGGCGTCCGCCGTCGGCCCTGATCGTCAGCTCCGAGGCCGACGGGCCGAGCGAGGCCGCCCGCGCCTTCACCCCGCACCGCGTCCACATCCCCATGGCCGGCCGCGCCGAGTCGCTCAACGTCGCCGTGGCGGCCGGCATCCTGCTCTTCGAAGCCGCCCGGCAGAAACGCAATTCTTAGTCCGAAGCCTGGCGCGCGGCAGTGAGCCAGGCGCGCCTGTAGCTTGACATTTCTCCCATCTCAACTATAATTTATACTAGTTATAAATAAGGACTAAATATATTTTTATGCAAGCACCATCAAAAGAATCAGGTGGCGAGACCAGCCCGGTTGATGAACACGTCCGCGCCATGATCGCGGCGCTGCGCGAGGCCGGCCTGCGCGTTACCCCGCAGCGGGTGGCCGTCTGCCGGGCGCTGGCCGAGAGCAAGACCCACCCCACCGCCCAGGCGCTGTTTGAGCAACTCTCGGCCCAGTTCGCGTCCCAGTTCGCCACGTTCAGCCGCGCCACGGTCTACAACACGCTGGAGACGCTGGCCCGCATGGGCCTGGCGCAGCAACTGGTGGTGACCGGGGACGGCGCCATGCGCTTCGACTCCAACCTGGCGCCGCACGCCCACCTCGTCTGCACGCGCTGTCATCGCGTCGAGGACTACGCGGACCCGGCGCTGGCCCACACCGTCGCCGACGTCTCGCGCCGCTCCGGCTACGAATTGCGCGGCCTGTGCGTCTTCTATCACGGCCTGTGCCCACAGTGCCAGGCCCAGACAGCGGCCAACTCATGACGGCTACAACTGAACACCTTCACGAACCCTGCCTCACGCTGCTGCACGAGGCCGCCCACCCGCACCCGGGTCTAGTCGAGGTGACGGTGGACCCGGAGCGCGCGGAACTGTCGCTCGCCTACGACCAGGGACAGCTCTCGACGCCCGAGGCGGCCCAGATCGCGCAGGCGCTGGCGCCGACCTTCCAGAAGCGCTTCGAGACCTGCACGCTGCGCCTGGACGCGCACGGCGGCCGCGCCTGCGAGTCCTGCGCGCTGCTGCTGGAAGACCGGGTGCGCCGGCTCGACGGCGTGCGGCGCGCTTCGGCCAGCTACCTGGGCGGCGTGCTCAGCGTCACCTACGACCGGGCGCGCACCTCGCCGGACCGGATCACGCGCTACGTCAAAGACCTGGGCGCGCCGGTCCGTCCCGCCGGGGAGGCCCCGGCCGCTGCGCCGGCTTCCACGGCGGCCGGGCCGCGCCTGCGCGCCTGGCTGAAGGCCAACGTGACGGCCGACCGGCTGGAGGCCGCGCTCACGGTCGTCACCCTGGCGGCCATGCTGGGCGGCCTGGCCGCAGAGCGGCTCGCGGCGGCGCCGCTGGTGGTCTCCGCCTGGTACGCCGTGGCCTACGCCGCCGGCGGCGTCTTCGGACTGAAGGGCGGCCTGGAGGCGCTGCGCGAGCGGACCGTGGACGTGGACCTGCTGATGGTGCTGGCGGCGGCCGGCGCCTGGATCGTGGGCGCGCCGTTCGAGGGCGCGATGCTGCTCTTCCTGTTCTCGCTCTCCAACGTGCTCCAGGCTTACGCCATGGACCGCACGCGCCACGCCATCCGCGCGCTGATGAAGCTGCGGCCGAAAGAGGCCCTGGTGCGGCGCGGCGGGCGGACGGCGCTGCTGCCCATCGAGCGCCTGGTGCTCAACGACCTCGTCCTGGTCCGGCCCGGCGAGCGCGTGCCGATGGACGGCGTCGTGGCCGAGGGCGAGAGCGCCGTGGACCAAGCGCCGATCACGGGCGAATCGATGCCGGTCACCAAGCGCCCCGGCGACGCGGTGCTGGCCGGCACCATCAACACCACCGGCGGCCTGGAAGTGCGCGTGACGAAACTGGCGCAGGACTCGACGCTGGCCAAGATGATCCGGCTGGTGGAGGAGGCCCATAGCGAGAAGGCCAAGACCCAGCGCTGGATCGACCAGTTCGAGCAGAAATACGCCTGGGGCGTGATCCTGTTCACGGCCTTCGTCGCCGTGGCGCCGGTCGCCTTCCTGGGCGAAGCCTTCGACACGGCCTTCTACCGGGCGATGACGGTGCTGGTGGCGGCCTCGCCGTGCGCGCTCGTCATCAGCACGCCGGCCGCCATCCTCTCGGCCATCGGCAACGGCGCCCGGCGCGGCATCCTGTTCAAGGGCGGCGTCCACCTGGAACAGGCCGCCGGCCTGAAGGTGCTGGCCTTCGACAAGACCGGCACGCTGACTGAGGGCAAGCCGCGGGTGACCGATGTGATCGCCTGGCCGTGGTCAACCGCCAGCCAGCCTCAGCCGCCTGACGTCCTCCGCCTGGCCGCCAGCGTCGAGGCCAAGAGCGAGCACCCGCTGGCGCGCGCCATCGTGTCGGCCGCGCAGGCGCAGGGCCTGGCGCTGGCGGACGTGTCGGGCTTTCAGTCCGAGAGCGGCAAAGGGGTGCGCGCGCTGGTAGACGGGCAGGACATCGCCGTGGGCGGCCTGCGTTACTTCGACGGCTGGGCGCTGCCGGACCGGGCGGCCGTGCTCGCGCCGTTGGAGCGCCTGCAGGCTGAGGGCAAGACGGCCGTGCTGGTGGCCCGCCTGGGCGAGGGCCGGACCGCGCACGTCCTGGGCCTGATCGCAGTCGCCGATGTGCTGCGGCCGTCGGCGGCCGAGGTGGTGCGCGACCTGAAGACGCTGGGCGTGGAGCGCGTGGTGATGCTCACCGGCGATAATCCTCAGGTGGCGCAGGCCATCGGCCGGCAGGCGGGCGTGGACGAGGTCTACGCCGACCTGCTGCCGGAGGACAAGCTGCGCCTGGTCAAGGAACTGCGCGCGCAGTACGGGGCGGTAGCTATGGTCGGCGACGGCGTCAACGACGCCCCGGCCCTGGCCGCCGCCACCCTCGGCATCGCCATGGGCGCGGCCGGGACGGATGTGGCCCTGGAGACCGCCGACGTCGTGCTCATGTCGGACGACCTGCACAACCTGCCCTACGCCATCGCGCTCAGCCGCGCGGCGCGCCGGACGCTCATCGCCAACCTGGGCTTCGCGCTGTTCATGATCGCCGTGATGCTGCTGACGATCTTCGCCGTCAGCCTGCCGCTGCCGCTGGCCGTCGTCGGGCATGAAGGCGGCACGGTGCTGGTCTCGCTCAACGGCCTCGGCCTGCTGGCGTTCCGCCGCCGGGGCTAACGCCCCGGCTTACGGGCGCCGGGGCTAACGCCCCGGCTTACGGCGCAACGCTGCGCGTTGCGCGTGTCCACGTCGCCGGGGTTGGGCGCCGGGGCTAACGCCCCGGCTTATGGCGCAACGCTGCGCGTTGCGCAAACTTCCCCTGAGAGGCCGTGCATTCTCTGAGTCGGCTATGCTACAATTCGGAGTATGTCGGTCGGGTATCGTCTGGAGCGGACGACAGCCGCCGTCAGGCGGCCACGCCTGTTCACCTGCCTCGTCCTCCTGGCCGCCGCCGGCCTGACCATCGCCCTCCCGCTCCTTGACCACCACGCCGTCGAACTCAGCCCGTGGCATAGCCACATCGTGATTGGCGCGCTCACCGAACAGGAGCGGGCGCTGGCCCTGGCCCACCATCACCATGGTCCGGCGGCGGGCCGGCCCGCGCCGCCGCCCACGCGCGCCGGGGCCAAATCACCCACCCCCCAGGTGCTCGCCATCACCGAACGCCCGGGCGGCCTGCTCTCGTTCTATGGAGCGACCGGCCTGGGGCTCTTCATCGCCGCGGCGCCGATGGCGGCCGCGCCCGCCGTGAGCGTGTGGCAGCCCTTCGCGCCGGCTGAACCGCTCTCAGGGTCGATCCACCTCGCCTCCCTCAAACCCCCGCCGCGCGCCCGCTGAAACCGCAAGCCTGACCGGCCAATGGGACGGACTGAGGAAAGCCTCCTTTGAGCCGCCCACTTTGAGCGCCGGCATCGCGCGGCGCCTTAAGCGTTGACCCAACCAAACCCATCATTGGCGAACGGGTTCGCCGCCGCACAGGAGAATCTCATCATGCGTCCCTTGATTGCCGCGGGCCTGGCGGCCGTGCTTGCGCTGGCCGCCTGCGCGCCCGCCACGGACCTGTCCCCTCTGGATAGCCGCGTGACCTCGTTGGAAACCAGGGCGGACGAACTGACCTCCCTGGAAAGCCGGGTGGCCGCCCTGGAACAGCAGGCGGGGTCCGCTGAGCACGCCATCAGCCCCTTCGACGTAGCGGTCGCCCAGTACCTCATGGACACCGCCGGTTTCCACGATATGGCCGAGGCGTTGGCCGAGACGAAAAAAGTGGACCCCGCTTATCTGAGCGCCGTCAACCGGGTCCACGCCGTCCTGGCCAGCGCGCCGTGGCCGGATGAGCTTTCGGAACAAGGCCACGCGTTTGTCGCTCTGCTGGCAGAATTCGCCGCCGCGCTGGAGGCCGACGACGGCGACGAGTCGGCCCGGCTGGCCGACGAGGTGCATGAGGCCCAACACGACCTCTCGCACGCGCTGGGCGAATGGCTGGGCGCCGGCGGCGATGGGCACTAGACCCACGGCGCTGCTTCTCGTGATCCTGGGCGGGCTCCTGTGCGTGGGGCCCGTCCAGGCCCACGCCGACTACCTGCGCTCCGAACCGGGCGCCGGGGCGGTCGTGGCGACGCCGCCGGCCCGGGTCGAAATCTGGTTCACGCAAGACCTGTTCCGGCGCGCCGGCGCAAACTGGATCCGCGTGACCGGGCCGGACGGCGCGGACGCGCACATCGGTGAAGCCGTCATCGACGACGACGACCGGCGTCACCTGACAGTGGCCCTGCGGCCCGACCTGATCCCGGGCGAGTACACGGTCACCTGGCACACGCTCTCGGCCGAGGACGGGGACGAAGAGGAGAAGAGTTTCACGTTCACGCTCGATCCGCAGGCCGCGGCCACCAGCACCCCTCAATCGCCGGCGGCCACCTCCACGGCCCCGGCGTCTCGGCCGGAGGCCGGGCCGACCCCGACGGCGGCGCCCCCTGACAGCGGCTCGTGCGGATTGGGTCTGATCCCGGTCCTGGGCATGGTCGGCCTGGCGCTGCGCCCGCGCCGACGGCCACGGAGGAGCGCGTGCGCTTGATCCGGCCGTATCCCGATGCCCGTGTCAAAGCGTTGGGGCGCACGGCGGTGCGCCCCGGCTGGCTTCTGGCGCTGGCCCTGGCTGTGGGTCTGGCCGGGGTCGGCCGGGCGCACGCCCACGCGCTCCTGCTGCGCTCGAGCCCTGAAGCAGACGCCGAACTGACCCAGCCGCCGGCCGCCATTGACCTGTGGTTCTCGGAGCCGCTGGAGCCCGGGTTCAGCCGCGCGCGCCTGATCGGGCCGGCAGGCCAGGCGATCGCGGCCGGCCCGGTGCGCTTCGACCCGGCCGACCCGGCGCACATGACGCTGCCGCTCGGGGCGCTGGAGCCCGGCCTCTACACCGTCGCCTGGGAGACGCTTTCACAGGTTGATGGACACCCCTCGCAGGGGTCGTTCCCGATCACGGTGCTCAACCCGGACGGCTCCCGCCCGACCGGCGCTGCAGCCACACCGGGCGAGGCCGGGCGCGGCGAGCTCCCGACCCTGGCCGAGACGGCGGCGCGCTGGCTGAGCCTGATGGGGGCCGCCCTCTGCCTGGGGGCGCCGCTCTTTCAACGCGTCGTCGTGATCGGCGCCCGCCGGCCGGGCGCGGGCGATGCCGTGGAAACACGCGGGGCCGAACTGGCCGGGCGGGCGTTCTGGCTGGGCGGGCTGGCGATCATCGTCGGCGCCTGGCTGCCGGTCGGCCTTACGGCCATACGGCTGGGGGAGCTGGCGCGCCTGCCGGAGCTGGCGACCGGGACGCGGCCGGCGGTGCTGGCGCTGGCGCGTCAGGCGCTCGTCGTCAGCGGCCTGTTGGTCCTGCTCACCTCGCGGCCTCGGGCAGGCCGGGGGCCGTTGATCCTGGCGGTCGCCTACCTGACCGGTCTGATCGTCGCGCTGCGCGGCGAGGTTCTGCTATTGGCTTTCACGCTCGGCTTCAGCGGCCTGGGGCTGGCCTGGGGCCTGGGCCGGGGCGCCTTCGGCGCGCGGCATCGCGGCTGGGAGGCGCTGATACTTCTGGCGGCCCCGGCGTTGTTCAGCTTCTCGGCCAGCAGCCATGCCGCCGCCGCGCCCGGCAGCGCGTGGGCGATCCTGGGCGATTACCTTCATCTGCTGGCCGCCTCGGCCTGGGTCGGCGGTCTGCTTCTGCTGCCGTGGCTCATGTGGCTCACGCGGCGGACGCGCGCCGGGTCTGCGCCGCAACTAGGCCCGCTCGTGCGCCGCTTTTCGCACCTGGCCGGCTTCGCGGTCTTCCTGCTCGCCTTCACCGGGCTGTTCAACAGCCTGGTGGAGTTTCCCGACCTGGAGAGCGTCGTCAACACAACCTACGGCCGCGTGCTGCTGATAAAGCTTGCGCTCACCGCCGCGGCCCTGGGCCTGGCCTGCCTGAACAACCGGCTGGTCCGCGGCTGGGCGCCGCAGGACGGCGAGGCGGATCGGGCGCGGACCCTCAACCGCCGGGCGGCCGTAGAGGCGGCGCTCACGCTGGGCGTGATGATCAGCGTCGCCGTGCTGGTGCAGACGCCGGCGCCGCGCGCCGTGACGCCGCCCTCCCAGACCACTCTGCCCTTCAACACCATCGCGCGCGCCGATGACCTGTACATCCATGTGCAGGTGACGCCGAACCAGGTGGGCCGCAACCGCTTCTGGCTGTATCTGTATCACGAGACCGGCGCGCCCATCGGCGAAGTTCAGTTGGTGCGGCTGCTGTTCGATTATCCGGCCGCCGGGCTGGGACAATCCAGCGCCGACCTCCGGCCCCTGGGCGGCGGCGCCTATGATGTTGAAGGCGCGTATCTGACGCAGGCCGGCCTGTGGGACCTCTCGATCTATGTGCGGCGGCGCGGCCTGGACGACGCCCTGACTCAGGTCCGCCTGGAAGTGCCGCCGCCGGCCAGGCTGGCGGCGGGCAGCCCGTGGCAGGCGCCGGTCCCGACTCTCCCCGCGACCCTGCTCATCGCCCTCGGGCTGGCCGCGGCGGGCCTGATCCCGCTGGCCTGGCGGCGACCGCTGGAGGCGCTAGCGCCCCGCCTCCTGCCAGGACTCCAGGTGACAGGCGCCGTCATGCTGTTGGCCGCCTTCGTGTTCCTGGTCCTGGCGCTGGCCGCCCTGCCGGCCTATCTCCAGCCCGCGCCGGGTGAACTGAAGAACCCGGTCCCGGCCACCGCCGAGTCCCTGGCGCAGGGCGAGGCGCTCTATCAAGAAAACTGTCTGCCGTGCCACGGAGTCCGCGGCCTGGGCGACGGCCCACTCGCGCCCACGCTGCGCCCGCCGCCGGCCAACCTGCAGGTCCACATGGTCCCCGGCGTCCACTCGGACGCGCAGGTCTTCACCTGGATCACGGACGGTTTCCCCACGGCCCGGATGCCGGCGTTTGGGGAGGCGCTGTCGGAGACCGAGCGCTGGCACATCGTGAACTTCATCCGCACGCTGACGCCGGGGAACTGACGGCGCGGCGGATCAAAAGCCATTAAACGCGCCGTGCGATAATGTCCGGCATGCACTCCCTGCCTGCCGGCGAGCGGGCGGCCCGCCTGCGCGAGGTCACGCTCTATTTCCTGAGGCTCGGCTTCACGGCGTTCGGCGGCCCGGCCGCGCACATCGCCCTGATGCGCGACGAACTGGTGAAGCGCCGCCGCTGGCTGGACGATCAGGAGTTTCTGGACCTGCTCGGCGCCACCCACCTGATCCCGGGCCCCAACTCCACCGAGATGACGATCCACATCGGCTACCGGCGCGCCGGCTGGCCGGGCCTGATCGCGGGCGGCGCGGGCTTCATCCTGCCGGCGATGCTGATTGTATTAGCGATGGCGTGGGCCTATGTGGAGTACGGGACGACGCCCCAGGCCGCGGCGCTGCTCTACGGCGTCCAGCCCGTGATTATCGCCATCGTGGGCCAGGCGCTGTGGGAGCTCGGCCGCAAGACGATCAAGGACCGGCTGACGGCGCTGGTGGGCGCGCTGGCGCTGGGGCTGTACGCGCTGGGCCTCCCGGAGATCCCGCTGCTCTTCGGCGGCGCGCTGGCCGTGCTGCTCGTCCGCCATGGCCCGGCGCTTCTTCGGCGTCCCTCAGTCTCCAGTCTCTTGCTCCTGCCATCTGTCGCCTCAACCCCCGCGCTCGTCACCGCCTCCAGCGGCGTCAACCTTCTCCAGTTATTCTGGCTCTGCCTCAAGACCGGCTCGGTGCTGTACGGCAGCGGCTACGTGCTGCTGGCCTTCCTGCGCGCGGACTTCGTGACGCGGTTGGGCTGGCTGACCGACCAGCAGTTGCTGGACGCCATCGCCGTGGGCCAGGTGACGCCCGGCCCGGTCTTCACCACGGCCACGTTCGTCGGTTACGTGCTGGGCGGCCTGCCGGGGGCTTTGCTGGCGACGCTCGGCATCTTCCTGCCGGCCTTTGTGTTTGTGGCTCTGAGCGCGCCGTTCCTCGAGCGTGTGCGCGGCTCGGCGCGGGCGGGCGCCCTGCTGGACGGCGTCAACGTGGCCTCCCTGGCGCTGATGGCGGCCGTCACCGTGCAGCTCGGCCAGAGCGCGCTGGTCGATCCGCTGACCGTGGCGCTGGCCGCCGGCGCGGCGGTGCTGCTGTTGCGCTTTGGCGTGAACGCCACCTGGCTGGTGCTGGCCGGCGCCGTCATCGGGCTGGCGGCGAAGTGGGGGTGAGGCGGAGGCTCGTTCTTTGTATCGCTTGCCCAAATCGCGCCCTGAAAGCGCGTTGGCTGGCCGGGTATGGCTACAGTATGGTCAGAGTATAGGAACGGCGAAGCCTGGTATAGGTCCGCCAGCGCCGAGTCCGGGCCGGGGACGCCGAGGCGACCGTATGACAATCGTCAGTTGACCGCGCCGGCGGCGACGTGCTATGTTGACCGTGAAGACACTCAGGGGGCCGCAGCTCTTCGCCCCTCCTCAAGCCACTCAGACCAATTCCATACGGGCAGGGCCAGGTCCGGGGCCGAGCACTCCGGGTCGGCTCTGGGAGCGAAGCCATGCATCTCAAGCGCCTGTCGTCCTGGACCGAGCGGATCGTGCGCCTGGTCGTAGCCGGAAACTTGTTGCTCAACGCCGCCAGCCTACAGCTCATCACCCCCCCCTTACGTCAATTTGATCTAAACGCGCCCGTCGCCCAGGCCACGGCCACAGAGACAGCGACCGAGACGGCCACTGTCACTGAAACCGCCACGGCGCCGGCCAGCGAGACGCCATCCCCCAGCGAGACCCCGACTGCATCCCCCACCGCCGCCGAGACGCTCACGGCCACGGCAATCTTCACAGATATCATCGGCCCGGCGTTGACCACCACGCCGGTCCTCACGGACACCGTGGAGCCGACGGCGACGGCGACGCCGTCGGCGACTTACGCGCCGACCGAGGCCATCACACCGACAGTCACACCCACTCCGGACATCACGGCCACAATTCCCATCACCAGCCTGGCGCCGGCAGGCCTGCCGATCCTGACCTCATCACCCAACCTGAGAGGCCAGGGCGAGAGCGCCGTGGTGCCGGCCTCCGGCGCGGCCGTGCTCTTCCTGGATGGCCGCGTCATGGTTGTGGCCGAGAAGGGCGTCTTTTCGGAAGATGTCAGCCTGACGCTGACGGAAGCGCAAGTGGCGCCGACGGCCGAGGCCACGTCGACTGAATCTGCTCCCGTGCAGCCCGCAGCTACCGACCCGGCGCCTGGCGGCGCGGCTGACCTCACCAGCACCCCAGATGCCCCCGGTGGCTCCGACGGCGCGCCGGCCGAGGCCGCCCCCGCCCTGGCCGCTACGGCGCCGGTCAGCGGCACCCGGGTGCCATTCCCGGCGCTGGGGGACCCATCACAAGGCAAGATCCGCTTTACGCTGGAAGCCGTTGGGTCAGACAGCCAGAAGCCAATCGACAAGTTCGATCAGCCTGTCGTGATCGTGGTCGACCTGCGCGGCCTGGCGGGCGTCAGTCCCCATCAGAACTGGTTCATCGCCTACCGCGATTCCACCGACTTATCGCTCTGGCATCGCCTGGATGTGGTGGAGCACAGCCCGGATGGGCTGATCAGCGCGCTCACCGATCACTTCTCCACGTGGGGCACGGGCAACGAGCCTGGTTCATGGCATTTCAGATGGAATCCGCCGTCCGTGTCGACCTACAGCGGCGCGGCCAGCTACCAGTACCCGATTGCGGTCCCGCCGGGGCGCAACGGGCTGACGCCGAACATCGATGTCTCGTACTCCAGCCGGGGCGTGGACGGCATGATCCTGTCCAATCGGGACCAGGCGCCCCTGGGGCTGGGTTGGGGGTTCAACAACATCGAAATCTCGCGTAACGGCGTGCACCTGATCGATGATGGCTCGCACGTGCGGCTGGTGCATCCGGACAGCTACCAACTGGTGATCAACGGCCAGAGCCACAACATCTACACGCCCGAAAACACCTCCAACAGCATCACCACTTACTACGCCCACAACGATCCGAGCCTGAGCATCAAACGCTATTCGGGGACAGGGCCGGGCGATATGTACTGGATCGTGACCACCGGCGATGGCACACGGTATCGGCTGGGCGCCACCGCCGACTCGGAGAGCCGACAATTCCAGGGTTATGGCCTGGTGCTGGTGACGCGCGGCGGGGTGGAAACCGGCGTCGATTCGTCCGGCTTCCGCTGGCGCGTCGATACAGTCACGGACGCCTGGGGGAACCAGATTCAGTACGACTACAGAGAGTGGACCACCCACGACAACTATGTCAGCAGCGTCGGGACGCCCAGCGGGAGCGACACTGACTCATCACGCCCGCTGGACATCCGCTACAACTTCGCCAACCTGATGCTGCCGGGGGCGATCTACCGCGTCACCGGCAGTTATGCCAGCCGGATCGTGTTCCTGGGCACCGGCGACGACAAACGCGTCGCACAGGTCCGGCTTTACCACCTGGATCTCGTCAACGCGTATCGGGTAGTAGCTTTTGGACTGGACAGCGTCAGTTACACCAACTGCGAGCAGGCCACGACGACTTATCGGGTGACGGCCATCCGTGAGTATGACGGCAGCGGCGCCGTCACTTTGCCAATGACGACCTTTACCTATGCTCCATACGCCCATCACCCGGTTGATTGTTATCAGTACGATTACGTCACCCAGGTCAATAACGGTTACGGCGGCTCAGTCCAGTTCACGTACCAGAGTGATGGTCGCTCTCAAAACATGCCCGGCGGGGGGATTCCTGGTTATGGCTTCTCGCTGGTTGTCAGCCAACAAAGGACGTACGACGGCATCAATAGCTCGCCCGCCATCGTGGACTACCAGTACCAGACGCCATGCTATGACAACACCAATGGCGGGTTTTGGGGCAACTGGCCTGGCGCGTACGATTGCCCAACACATGACATTCTCTATGGGGACGATATCGGCAATCTGGTCGGGTTTAACCAGACGACGGTGACGGCGAAAGACTACGACGGGGCGACGGTCCTGAGTCGCTCCATCATCAGCTTTCACCAGGACCGGGACAAGTCCGGGCGCCCGTTCCTGGAGCAGCAACTCAACACGACCGCGCTGTTCACGGTGGGCAACGCCGGGATGGAGACCGCCACCGACTGGTACGAGTTCGGGAACACCAGCTACATCGACAGCGCCTACGTCACCACGGAAGCCCATAGCGGCCAGCGGAGCCTGAGCCTCCAGACCACGAACCTTTCAGCGGATCGCGGCATGGGCAACAACTTGACCGGCTGGGCGGCCGGCCAGACCTACCGGATCGGCATCTGGGTGAAATCGCCGAACGCCAACCAGAATATCTGCCTGGCCGTGTATCCGGGCGTGGGCGGCGATCTGAC
>DAOUAB010000239.1:0-13317 GCA_034434015.1 Anaerolineales bacterium | reverse complement strand
GTCCCAGGCGGAAGAGCCGCCAGCCGGCCCGTAATCCACCGGGCCGGGACAGGCCCGGCCCGCACAGCCCTATCAGGCTCGAAAGGAGAAAGGCGTCATGGATTGGTTAACCGCCGGGGGAACGTTCTTGTTCTGCATCGTGGGGATCGTCGTGGTCGCGCTGCTGGGGGTGGTGGCCACCGCCATCCGGATCGTGCCGGAGTATCAGCGCCTGGTGGTGCTGCGTCTGGGGCGCGTGCTCGGGCAGAAGGGGCCGGGCATCGTGCTGCTGCTGCCCATCATCGACCAGGGCCGGATCGTGGACCTGCGCGAGCAGGTGCGCGAGGTGCCGCACCAGACGTCGATCACCAAGGACAACGCCCCGATCTCGATTGACTTCCTGTGGTATTACAAGGTCGTCGAGCCGACGCTGACCGTGGTGGGCGTGGGCAACTTCGAGATGGCGGCGGCCGGCATCGCCACCACCACGCTGCGCTCGGTCATCGGCGGCATCCTGCTGGACGACGTGCTCTCACAGCGCGAGCACATCAACCAGACGCTGCGCGTCAAGCTGGACGAGGTCACCGAGCGCTGGGGCGTCAAAGTCACCAACGTGGAGATCCGCGAGATCATCCCGCCGCGCGACGTGCAGGACGCCATGAACCGGCAGATGTCGGCCGAGCGCACCCGCCGCGCGCTGGTGACCGAGTCGACCGGCGACAAGGAGGCAGCCATCAACCGCGCCGAGGGCACCAAGCAGGCCAACATCCTCCAGGCCGAGGGCGAGCGGCAGTCCAACATCCTGCGCGCCGAGGGCGACAAGCAGGCCCAACTGCTGCGCGCCGAGGGCTTTGCGGCCGCCCTGCAGACGATTTACAACGCCGCCAGCAGCATCGACCAGAAGACGATGACGCTCCAGTACTTCGAGACGCTCAAGGCGCTCGGCGCCAGCCCGGCGACGAAGTACATCTTCCCGATGGAGTTTACGTCGCTGCTGTCCAACTTCGTCAGCGGCGCCGAGAAGAAGTAACCGCACCGGGGGTCGCCTGCCGGACGAGGGCGCCGGCCGCCCTCGCCGGCGGGCCTCGGCCGGGATCCTTCAGACCGGCGCCAAAGTAGCGGCCGGCGTGGCCGGCTTGAACAGCATGCCCGACCCGCTCTCCGGCAACATCCGCCGCGCCGACCTGCGCGACCTGCTTGCGGTCTGGCGCCTGGAGCGCGCCTGCTTCGGGCCGGACGCCTGGGGCCTCCTCGAGCTGACCGTCGCCCTGCTGACGCCCAGCGTGCGGCTGAAAGTGATGGCGCCCAACGGCGCCGGCGAACGCCTGGTGGGGTTCGCCATCGGCGACCTGCGCCGGCAGGGCCGCGAAGGCTGGATCGCCACCCTGGGTATCCACCCGGATTACCAGCGCCGCGGCCTGGGACGGCAGTTGCTGGCCGCGATCGAGGCGCAGCTGCGGCCGGCGACCCTCAAGCTGACGGTGCGCGCCTCCAACGCGGCCGCTCAGGCCCTGTACCGGGAGTTCGGCTATCGGCCCGTCAGCCGCATCGCGCGCTACTACTCCGGCGGCGAGGACGGCGTCGTGATGGAAAAACGGCGCGGTGAACGGCCCGATCCCCAGAGCGAAATCCCGGGGATGAGCTGAGCGGCCCGGCGTCGCCGGGCTGGCCGCCGGGCCGGGGCGCCGGAAATCGACCGCCACCGGCGGGAACCACCTCCGTTTTGCCGCGCTTGATGTAACCCCGACTCTTTGCTAGAATCCTGCCGCTCCCGCAACCGGCGGGAGTTTCCACGTCGCCGCCGGCGACAACCGCATACGGGCGTTGTACCCTTCGCCCGGCCTCAAAGAAAGGAAAGGGCTTGACCTCATGCGCGTATTGCTCATCAAGGACGTCTATAAACTCGGCCACGCCGGCGAAGTGAAGAAGGTCGCCGACGGCTACGGGCGCAACTACCTCATCCCGCAGCGGCTGGCCGTCCTGGCGACGCCGGCCGCCCTCAAGCAGGCGGAGACCCTGCGCCAGAACGCCGCCATCGCGCGCGCCAAGCTGAACGCGGAGATGCAGGGTGTGGCCGACACGATCAAGGCCCTCACGCTCACCTTCGCGGCCAAGGCCGGCGAGACCGGCAAGCTGTACGGCTCGATCACGGCCGCCCAGATCGCGGCCAAGATCAAGGACGTCTCCGGCCTGGAGATCGACCGCCGCAACATCGGCCATCAGCCCCTGCGCGAGCTGGGCGAGTTCCAGGTGCCGGTGCGCCTGACCACCGACCTGATCCCGACGGTTAAGGTGATCATCCACCGCGAGGGCGAGGCCATCAAGCCGGCGGCGCCCGAAACCCCGGCCGAGCCCGAGGCGGCCGTCGAGGCTGAGACGCCGGCCGACGAGGCCGCGCCCGCCGCCTGATGCAGCCCTGACGGCCGCGACCAGATGGGCACACCATCGGCCCACGCGCCTCGGAGCGGCCGGTGGCTTTGTCGTTTGGTCCCGGCCGCCCGGCGGAGGCCGGCGTGAGCGGTTTTGGAGGCCAGCTGCGCGCGGCGCGCGAGGCGCGCGGCTGTTCGCTGCTCGAGGCTGAGCGCCAGACCCGCATCCGCGCCAGACTGCTGGCGGCGCTGGAGGCCGAGGACCTGGCGGCGTTCGCGTCGCCGGCCCAGGCGCGCGGCTTCCTGCGCAACTACGCCGAGTTCCTGGGCCTGGACGCCGCCGACCTGGTGGCCCAGCTGAACGGCCCCGGACGCCCGGCCGCGGCCCGGGCGTCCGCCAGGCCCGGCGCGACGCCCCGGGTGCAGGGCGGCTGGCGCCGCATCTTCACCCGCGACTTATTCATCGGCGTGACCTTCACGATGCTGTTCGGCCTGCTGTTGGGATGGGGCGCGGTGCAACTGTGGGCCAGCGTCGCCGCCCCGGGCGCCGCCGCCACGCCTACCCGCACGCTGGCCGCAGCGCCCGCGGCCGGGGGGACGGCGGCCAGCGCCGCCACGGCGACGCTCCCGCCCGAGGCCACTCCGACGGCGCCTCTGCCCACGCCGCGGCCCAACTACGTGGGCGTCAACCTGCTGGTGCGCGCCGAGCAGCGGACTTGGCTGCGGGTGAGCGTGGACGGCGCGGAGACCTTCGTGGGGCAGTTGACGCCCGGCCAGACACGCGAGTTCGTGGGCAACACGGTGATCGAAGTGTGGACGGGCAACGGCCGGGGCACGCGCGTCATCTTCAACGGACAGGACCAGGGCGTGCTGGGCGACCTGGGCGAGGTGGTCATCCGGCTGTGGACGCTCGACGGCGCGGTCACGCCTACCCCGGCGCCGACGGCCACACCTTGAACCCGATCCAACACCACGGAGAGCGCGGAGAACGCCGGGTAACCGCCGGCGCTTTCAGCGGTCCAGCAGATTAATGGCCAAGATTAAGACAAAGCACTTCCACCTGGTCAGCCTCGGCTGCTCCAAGAACACGGTCGACGCGGAGAGCATGGCCCAACTGCTCGGCGGCGCGGGCTTCACGGCTACGGCCGACCCGCGCCAGGCCGAGGTGTTGATCGTCAACACCTGCGGCTTCATCGGGCCGGCCCGGCAGGAGTCGGTGGACGTGCTCAACCAGCTGGCGGCCGGCAAGAAACGCGGCCAACTCCTGATCGCGGCCGGCTGCCTCTCGCAGCGTTACGGCGGCGAGCTGCTCAAATGGGCGCCGGGGCTGGACGGCCTCATCGGCACGCGGCGCTGGATGGACATCGTCGATTTCGTCCAGCGGCTGCGCGACCGCCCGAACGGCCGGCCCGAGCCGCTCTACCATCTGCCGGACGAGGCGGCCACGGTCGGCGCCGACGAGCGCGGCGCGCTGCGCGCCGCCGTCCAGGGCGCCAGCGCCTACCTCAAGATCGCCGACGGCTGCCGCCGGCCGTGCGCGTTCTGCGCCATCCCGCTCATCAAAGGCCCGGCCGTCTCCCGCCCGCTCGACGCCATCCTGAACGAGGCCCGCGCCCTGCGCGACCGCGGCGTGCGCGAGATCCTGCTCATCGCCCAGGACACCACCGATTACGGCCACGACCTGGGGCTGAAGGACGGCCTGGCGCAGCTGCTGGAGGCGCTCGTGGGGGCGGTGCCGGACGTGGACTGGATCCGGATCATGTACGCCTTCCCCGGCTACGTCACCGACCGCCTGATCGCGACGATGGCCGCGCACCCGCAGATCGTGCCGTACCTCGATATGCCGCTGCAGCACGGCCACCCGGACACGCTCTACCGGATGCGCCGCCCGTCCAATATCGACTGGGTCCACCGCACGCTGGAGAAGATGCGCGCCGCCCTGCCGGACCTGGCCCTGCGCTCGACGTTCATCGTCGGCTATCCGGGCGAGACCGAGGCGGAGTTCCAGACGCTGCTCGACTTCGTCCAGTCCGTGCGCTTCGACCGGATCGGGGCCTTCACCTTCTCGTTCGAGCCGGGCACCGCGTCCGCGGTCCTGGGCGACCCCGTCCCGGCCGAGGTCAAGGACGAGCGCCGCGAGCGCCTGATGGCGCTGCAACAGCGCATCTCGCTGGAGAAGAACCAGGCCCTGGTGGGCCGGACCCTGAAGGTGCTGATTGAAGGCCACGGCGACGGGCTGAGCGTGGGGCGCAGCTACCGCGACGCGCCCGAGATCGACGGGCTGGTGATCGTGGACGGCGAGGCGCCGGTGGGCGAGATGGTCCCGGTGCGCGTCTCGGGCGCGCTGGCCTACGACCTGTCCGGCACGGTGGAGACGGCGCCGGCCCAGGTGGTGGGCGCGGGGCCGTAGGGACCGCGCGCGCAACCCCGCG
Organism: Anaerolineales bacterium; assembly: GCA_034434015.1. GTDB lineage: Bacteria > Chloroflexota > Anaerolineae > Anaerolineales > UBA6663 > SpSt-583. The sequence goes on along the minus strand of DAOUAB010000239.1, from coordinate 8,537 downwards.
GCGCTGCCGGCGACAGAATCAGGCCGCCCCTCGGATCGAGGGGCGGCCGCTTTTATCCTGACTTCAATGGCGCGGGCCGCGCGTTCTACTCCGGCTTCACGGAGCCGTCCACGATGTCCTCGTCGGCTTTGGGCTTATCGACCGCCGGGGGCGGGTTGTCGGTGACCGTCCAGTGGGCGGTCTCGGCGAGGCGGCGCAGGTGTTCGCGGACGACCTCGGCCGGCGCCAGCTCCAGGAACAGGCGCGTGCCGAGCATCAACAGCGCCACGTCGTCGAGCTGGCCGAGGATGGGCAGGATATCGGTCGGCTCGATCGGCAGGACCAGATAGGCCACGGCCGCGACCGGGATGAGCTTGGTGATCACCGGGACGCGGCCGTCCAGCATCAGGTTATAGACCAGCTTGATCTGCTGGAAGACCTCGCTGACGACGTTGCCCTGCGGAATGTAGGGGCCGAGCCAGTTGCGCTTTTCCTGTGGATCAGGCATGACCACACCTCCTGCGACGATTTAACTACGGGCAACGCGGCCGCCGGGTTGCGGCCGCCGGCGCGGGCTCATTCGTCGATCAGGCTGTAGAAATTGCGGTTCTGCTCGCGCAGGGCGAAGTCCAGGCGGTCCCGGCTGAGGGCATTCTGCTCCAGCAGAATGTCCCCCAGACGCCGGACGTGGCCGGCCTCCGCCTCGCGGCGCTGGGCCAGCAGAGCGGCTTTGAGCTGTTCGGAGGTGATGAATTTGTAATCGAGGAGGTACTTGCCCAGCCGCGGCACCGGGCGGTCCTCGTCGCCGGGCTCGTCGATCCGGACGCCGTCCAGGGCCGGGTCGGCGTTGTGCTCGGCCACCGCCTCCTGCCGCGCGCGCTCCTGCATGGCCAGGTTGAGCCACTCGCGGGCGGTGCGGTTATCCGGGTTGATGGCCAGGACGCGCTTCAGGCAGTCGATGGCCTGTTCCATGTCGGACAGCACGGACGCCAGCGCCAGCCAGGCGCGTTCGTGGCGCGGGTCAATGCGCACCGCCTCAAACAGCAGACGCCGGGCTTCGTCCAATTGCCGGGTTCGAATGGCGGTTGTGGCGCGCTCGTACAGCGTTTCCGCGTTCATGGCTGCGCTAAGTATAACTCACTTTCAACAGCCCGCCGGCTTGGGCCAGTGGTCGGTGACGGCGGCCTCCTCGTTCGGCGGCTGACAGGCGGCCCAGGGCCGCGCGCCCAGGTTGGCGGCCCGCAGGCCGATGGCGCACGGATCGTCGACGGCCTCCAGTTGCAGCGCGCCGTCCTCCAGGCGCCAGCGGTAGTGGCCGGTCACGTCGCTGCAGTTGGGGTCATTGAACAGCGTCAACCGGTCGCCGTCCACCGTGAACGATCCCAGGCTGCGCCAGCCGGTGGCGACGTGCAGGACCCGGTAGAGGCCGTCGTCGAAGTTCAATTTCCAGACGCCGCCCTCCGGGGCGTAGTCCGGGCAGCGGAAACAGGGGACCGGCGTGCCCGCTTTCGGCTCGACCTTGGTGTACGTGCCGTCGAGCGGCGAGGCGGCCGGCGGCGGCAGCGGCGTGCCAAACGGGTACGGGGTATGCCGGAAAAACTCCAGCCAGCGGTCGAGCGTGGCCGTGGGCGCCGGCGGGGCGGCGGGCGGAGGCAGGGCGGCGCAGGCCGCCGTCAGGCAGGCCAGGCCGGCGAATAGAAGGAGGCGCCGCGCTCCTCCACCGGCGCGAGGGGCCCGGCGCGCTCCACGCACCGACGGTTGAATCAATGGATGCCCAGGTAGGCTTTCTGGACCATCTCGTTCTGGCGCAGGTTCTCGCCCGTGTCCGTCAGGACGACCTCGCCCGTCTGCAGCACGTAACCGCGGTGGGCCACCTGCAGCGCCATGCGCGCGTTCTGCTCCACCAGCAGGATGGTGGTGCCGTCGTCGTTCAGGCGCTTGATCGTGGCGAAGATGCTGTCCACCAGCACCGGCGCCAGGCCCATCGAAGGCTCGTCCAGCAGCAGGACCTTGGGCTGGGCCATCAGGGCGCGGCCCATGGCCAGCATCTGCTGTTCGCCGCCGCTCAGGGTGCCGGCCAGCTGGGTGCGCCGCTCCTTCAGACGCGGGAACAGGCCGAACACGCGCTCGACCGTGCTGCGGATCTCGTCCCGGTTGGAGCGCGTGAACGCCCCCATCTCCAGGTTCTCGGTCACCGTCAGCCGGCCGAACACGCGCCGGCCCTCCGGCACCTGGATGACGCCCTTGGCCACGATCTCGTGCGGCTTGTAGCGGCCCAGGTCCTCGCCGTTGAGGCGCACATGGCCCTGGCGCGGCCGCAGCAGGCCGCTGACCGTGTTGAGCGTGGTGCTCTTGCCGGCGCCGTTCGCGCCGATCAGCGTCACGATCTCGCCCTGGGCGACCTCCACCGAGACCCCTTTGAGCGCGTGAATCTGCCCGTAGTAGGTGTGAACGTTCTCAAGTTCTAGAAGTGCCATGCGGGTTTATCCTGCCGCCGGCGGCGCGCTCGCCCGGATATCCTGGCGCATCGTTTCGGCCGTGACGCCCTGCCCCAGATAGGCTTCGATGACGCGCGGGTTGTTCTGAATCTCCACCGGCGTCCCCTCGGCGATCTTCTCGCCGTAGTCCAGCACCGAGATCTTCTCCGAGATGCCCATCACCACGCGCATCTGGTGCTCGATGAGCAGGATGGTGATGCCCAGCTCGTCCCGCAGCCGCCGGATGAAGTTCATCATCTCTTCCGTCTCGCGCGGGTTCATGCCCGCCGTCGGCTCGTCGAGCAGCAGCAGCTTGGGCCGGCTGCCGAGCGCGCGGGCCACCTCCAGGCGGCGCTGGGCGCCGTACGGCAGGTTCTTGGCCAGCAGGTCGCCTTTGCCGGCCAGCCCCACGAACTGGAGCAGCCGCCGCGCCTCCTCCAGCGCGTGGGCTTCCTCCTGTCGGGTGGCGGCCGGGCGCAGCACGGCGCCGACCAGTCCGGTCTTCAGGTGCACATGCTGGCCGACCAGGACGTTCTCGATGGCCGTCATGTTGGAGAACAGGCGGATGTTCTGGTAGGTGCGCGCGATCCCCATCCGGGCGATCTGGTCCGGCGTGCGGCCCACCACCGACTCGCCGTCCAGCAGGATCTCGCCGCCCTCGGGCTTGTAAAACCCCGTGATGCAGTTGAAGAACGTCGTCTTGCCGGCGCCGTTCGGGCCGATGACGCTGTTGATGGCCTGCTTGCCGAGCTCGAGGTCCAGGTCGTGGATGGCGACCAGTCCCCCGAAGCGTTTCACCACTTTGCGAGCGATCAGCATGGACATAGTCCGCGACTCCTGTGGGGCGTCCGCCGGCCGGTCAGGCCGCCGGCTCCACGCCGGCGTTGTTCTCGGCGTGCAGCTCGCGGCGGATGGCCGCCTCCGGCGCCAGGCCCTCCGGGCGGAAGAGCATCATCACCACCAGCACCGCGCCATAGACCAGCAGGCGGAAATCGGCGAATTCGCGCAGCAGCTCCGGCAGGCCGATGAGCACCAGCGCGCCGACGACTACGCCCGGGATGCTGCCCATGCCGCCGATGATCATCAGCGCCAGCACGTTGATCGACACTAGGAACCCGAAGCTCTGGGCGTAGGCCGCGCCCAGCTTGGCGGCGAAGATGGCGCCGCTCAGCCCGGCGAAGGCCGCGCCGATGGCGAAGGCCAGCACTTTGGTGGAGACCAGGTTGATGCCGATGGCCTGGGCCACATCCTCGTCCTCGCGCATGGCCATCCACGCCCGGCCCAGCCGCGAATCGCGCAGGCGCCAGGCGATGAAGCCGGCCAGCAGACAGCCCGCCAGCAGCAGGTAGTAGAGCTTCTGCTGATCGTCGAACACGAACGACCCGAGGGCGGGCTTGGCGATGAGCTGGATGCCCTGCGCGCCGCCGACGTACGGGCGCAGCCAGTCCGAGATCGCCAGCAGGCGCACGATCTCGCCGAAGGCCAGGGTGACGATCGCCAGGTAGTCGCCGCGCGTCTTGAGCACCGGCAGGCTGAGCAGGGCGCCGGCCAGCGCCGCCACCAGGACCGCGATCGGCGCCGCCACCCACCAGTTCAGGTTGAAGAAGCCCAGCTCCGGCGAAGTGAGCACGCCGACCGTGTAAGCGCCGATGGCGTAGAAGGCCACGTTGCCCAGGTTGAGCAGGCCGGCGTAGCCGATGACGATGTTCAGCCCCAGGCCCATCAACACGAACAGCAGGACCTGGTCCATGACTTCGCTGATGTAGGTCCCCATCACGGGCGGCACGGCCAGCAGCACGACCAGGATCAGGCCCCAGCGCAGACCCTGCCGGGCGGCGGGCGGCGCGGCGGCCAGGACCCGGCTGCCGACATCCACCCGGCCCAACCAGCCCCGCTGTTGAGCGAGGGAGACCCCGGCCACGACCACGATCAGGGCCGCGGCGCCGACGATGGACAGGCCGCGGCCGGAGAGCATCCAGCCGAAGATGCCGGCCAGCGGCCCCCAGTTGTCGCTAACGATGCGGACCAGGTCGGCCAGCAGTCCGAAGAGCAGCAGCCAGGTCAGCGCCCGCAGGATGATCTGGCGCGCCGGGCCGGTCAGCAGGCTGACGCCGGCCGTCGCCAGGCCGACCAGCAGGCCGGCGACGATCAGCAGGACCGCGCCGAGGGCCGGCGGCTGCTGGAAGGCCAGCAGGGCGAAGAGGCCGGGCGAGGCGTTGACCAGGACAGCGCGCAGGTTGACGGCGGTGCCGAGCAGGACCAGCGCCGCCAGGACCGCCCCGGCCGCCGCGCCGGCGACGGCGCCCGCGCCCAGGACCAGACGGCGGTCCTGCGGATTGAGTTTGCGCACGGCCGCATACGCGCACACGACGACGGTCCCGGCCAGCAGGGTCTGGCCCAGCGAGATGACGCCGCTGATGAGGGAGCGCGCGCCGAACGCCTCCACCATGCCGATGAGCGAGAGCAGCGCCGCCGCCGCGCCGCCGATCAGGCCGTAGCGCAGGGCCTCTCCCCAGGCGTGCGATTGTTGCGATTGGGATTGCATGAGATCGCGCTCCCGGCCGCTAGGCCTTCTTGGTGGCCAGCCGTTCGCCCAGGATGCCGGACGGCCGGAAGATCAGGATGAAGACCAGCAGGACATAGGCGATGGCGTCCTTCAACTGGTTGGGCGCCGGGATGCCCAGGCCGTCCAGGATCAGGCTCGGGCCGAGCGACTCGAACACGCCCAGGAACAGGCCGCCGACCATGGCGCCCGGGACGTTGCCGATGCCGCCCAGCACGGCGGAGGTGAAGGCCTTGATGCCGGGGATGAAACCCATGAAGAACTGCACCTGGCCGAAGATCAGGGCGTACAGCACGCCGGCCGCGCCGGCCAGGGCGCCGCCCAGGGCGAAGGTGGTGACGATGATCTGGTCCACGTCGATGCCCATCAGGGCGGCCGCGTCGCGGTCTTCCGAGACGGCGCGCATGGCTTTGCCCGTCTTGGTGAGCATGGTGAAGGCGTACAGCCCCCCCATCAGCAGCACCGCCGCCACGATCACCACCGCCTGGGTCTTCAGGATGCCGACCCCGCCCAGCACCCACTCGCCGCTGAGCGCGCTCACATCCGGGTAACGTTCCAGCCCCGAGCCGTACAGGCCGCGGAAGGTGTATTGAAGGAAGAAGGAAGCGCCGATGGCCGTGATCAGCGGCACCAGGCGCGGCGCGTGGCGCAGCGGCCGGTAGGCGATCCGCTCCACCAGGAGCGCCACGACCATCGAGACCAGCATCGAGACCAGCGCCACGATCAGCAGGGCGATCACCGGGTTCTGGTCGAGAAAGCCCGAGGCCGCCAGCGCCTTGGCCACAAACAGCGCCGTGAAGGGGCCGCTCATGAAGACCTCGCTGTGGGCGAAGTTGATCATGCGCAGGATGCCGTACACCAGTGTATAACCCAGTGCGATCAACGCATAAATGCTGCCCTGCGCCAGCCCGAAGATCAAGAGGTCCTGCCACTGATCGCCGCTATACTTGCCGGCCAGCAGCGTGGCGGTGGTGCCCCAGACAATAGCGACAATAAAGACTGACCCGATGACCCCCATCACCACGTCGGTGCCCGTCAGACGTCGTATCCAGTTGCGAATCATCCGGCCTCTCCTGTGAGCGCGTCGGAGCCCGGCGCAACCGGGTGAGCAGGGGCGAGCATACGCCCGCCCCTGCTGCTTGGATTAACCCGGGCTCTTCAAGCGGACCTACCGTTTACGGGTAGATCTTCTTGGGGTTGGAGTCCTCCGCCGCGCCGGGGTTCCAGGAGGCCGGGTCGGCGTTGTTGGTCTGGTAGACGGCGATCTTCGGGTCGGCGCAGTCGCCGGGGTCCTTCTGGCCGGGCACGGATTCGTTGCAGGTCAGGTTGCCGGTCAGACCCTGGAAGTTCGCGGTCGCCAGGATGGCGTCGCGCAGCGCCTGGCGCGGGATGTGCAGCGTGCCATCCGCATCCTTCACGGCGACCTTCTCGATCGCGGCGAAGAAGATGTTGGTGGCGTCGTAGGCGTGCGCGTGGAAGGCCGAGAGGGGCTTCTCGCCGTACTTGGCCTCATGCTTGGCCAGGAAGTCGGCGTAGCCGGAGCCGAAGGCCGAGAAGTCCGGGCTGGAGTGGTACATGCCCTCGGCCGCCTCGCCGGCCGCCGTGAGGAAGTCGGGCGAGAACATGCCGTCGGCGCCCATCAGCTTCACGTTCTCCAGGCCGGGCACTTCCTTGGACTGGGCGGTGATGAAGCCGCCGGCGGCGGTGAAGACCGGGTAGTAGATGAACTCCGGCTGCGTGGCCGCGATGCGGGTCAGCACCGGGCGCATGTCGGTGTCGGTCGGCTGCACGGCCTCCTGGGTGGTGATGGTGCCGCCCAGGTCCTTGAAGCGCGCGGCGAACACCTGCTGGAGCTGATCGGCGTACAGGCTGCCGTCGTGGATGGTGGCCGCCTTGCGGATGCCGAGCTCGTTGTAGGCGAACTCAGCCGCCACGGCGCCCTGCACCTTGTCGTTGTGCGCGGTGCGGAAGTAGCCGGGCACGCGCTTGGCGGGGTCGGTCAGGTCCGGGCCGGTGTTGGAGGCCGAGATCATGGTGAAGCCGGCGTCCGAGAGGATCGGCGCCGCCACGCGCGCCTCGCTGGAGCACGAGGTGCCGACGATGGCCACGATCGTCTTGTCCGCCGCCAGTTTCTGCGCGGCGGCCTGGCCGCCTTCGGCGTTGCAGCCGGTGTCCTCGCCCACCAGCTCGATCGGGTGGTCGAGGAGCTTGCCGCCCTTGTCATCGATCGCCAGCTCGACGCCGCGGCGCGAGTCGATGCCGAGGGACGCATCCGGGCCGGCCACGACCATGGCATAGGCGATCTTGACAGGCTGGCCGGGCCCGATGTCCACGCACCCGAGCGGGTCCGTGCACTGGTACGGGGCGGCCGCCGGCTGGCACGAGGCCAGCGCCAGGCTGACGATGGCCAGCACCGAAAAGACCATTAGCCTGAATTTCATGGGTTCTCCTCCCAAAACTCAAATTGAACGGCTGGACGTGATCGGAATGTTCAGATCGATATATCTTCGGTGAGCACCTCCTCTGGATGAGTGATAACACGGCACCCTCCGCCCGGCCCGGGCCGGGGGTCCTTCCCGGCGCCGCCGGGTCGAACTGGCAAGGTGGCGGCATCCAGCCATCTTCTATTGTCGGTCGGGCGGAGTATACTCGTGATTATGGTCGCAGACCGCCGAAAGAGCAAGAGGCAGTCTGCGCCCAATCGGCCCGGCCAATCTGGCCGATTTTATCCGGAAAACGCCCGAGTGTGACTCCCATGCTGCCCAATCTCTCCGAGCCCGAATTTGCGTCCTACCGTTCGCCGATCCTGGCCCGCCGCGGGATGGCGGCCAGCAGTCAGCCGCTGGCCTCCCAGGCCGGCCTGGCCATCCTGATGCAGGGGGGCAACGCGGCCGATGCGGCCGTGGCGATGGCCGCGGCCCTCAACGTCACCGAGCCGACCTCGACCGGCATCGGCGGCGACTGCTTTGCTTTGTACTTCGACGCCGCTTCCGGCGCAATCACAGCCCTCAACGGCTCGGGCCGCGCGCCGGCCGCGCTGACCATTGACCTCATCACGGCCCAGGGCCTCAATCACCACGCCCAAATCGCCGACGCGTTCCACGCCCACACCATCACGGTCCCGGGCGCCTGCGCCGCCTGGTGCGACCTGATCGCGCGCCACGGCTCGCTGCCGCTGGCCGAGGTCCTGGCGCCCGCCCTCCGCCTGGCTGAAGAGGGTTTCCCGGTCACGCCGATTACCAGCTACTTCTGGGGCCGCTCGGCCGAGCGCCTGACGAAGGCCCCGGGCGGCGCGGCGCTCACCCTGGACGGCCGCGCGCCGCGCGCCGGCGAGGTCTTCCGCAACCCGGGCCTGGCGCGCACTTTCCGGACCGTGGCCGAAGGCGGCGCCGCCGCCTTCTACCAGGGCGAGATCGCGCGCGACATCGTGCGCGTGGTGCAGGCGGCCGGCGGCGTGCTGGCCGAGGCCGATCTGGCCGCGCACACCTCCACCTGGGAGACGCCGCTCAGCGCGCCCT
>DAOUAB010000238.1:0-34615 GCA_034434015.1 Anaerolineales bacterium | reverse complement strand
TGGTGCTGGACGAGGCCGAGTTCGCGGCCCTGGCCCTCTCCCCGGAGGAGGCCGCCTCGGCGCGCGCGGCAGTGGACGAGATCCGCACGCTGGCCGCTGACCGCGCCGGCCCCTTTGCCGGCGCGCAGGCGCCTCAGGCGTGAGGCGCAGTCCCTTCGGCGACGACCCCGGCCGAGCCAAAATAGACCTGATCGGGTCTTGATTTATTAGAATATTCGTTCTAGAATATTGGCTGAGACCTGCCCAGGCGGTCTGGGCCAGAAAGGCCGTGATGAACAAAGAAACCTCGCGCCCAATGACCAACAGCGATCTGCCGCCCGGCCTGGCCGCGCCCGCGCGGCGGGCGCTGGATTCAGCCGGGATCGCGCGCCTGGAACAGCTCGCCCGGCACAGCCAGGCCGAAGTCGAGCGCCTGCACGGCATCGGGCCCAAGGCGATCAAGCTGCTGCGCCGCGCGCTGGCGGCCGGAGGCCTGTCGTTCAAAGGCGGCTCAACGCGCTAGTTTCCTGGCCAGGAAAACCGGCCTGCAAAAGATCACGAACTGGCGTACCACATAGGTCGTCGCTCCCGATGAATAGGAGGCGCTGAAGACCGGTCTGCGCGCGAGCTACGACCGGCTCAAGGCCCTCATCCGGGACACGCCGGAGTGGCCGGACGAGCGGCAGATCGGCGGCGCCATCGGCGCCCTCGCCCACACCGCCTATCACCTGGGCGAAATCCGCCAGGCCTTGTGCACACTCAAACCGTGACGGAGGAAAACACCATGAGCCGAGTTCGAGTGCTGGTCGGCACGCGCAAGGGCGCGTTCATCCTGACGTCGAACGCCAAACGCAAACGCTGGCAGGTCAGCGGCCCCCATTTTGCGGGCTGGGAGATCTACCACATGAATGGATCGCCCGCCGACCCCGACCGCCTGTACGCCTCCCAGTCCACGGGCTGGTTCGGGCAGTTGATCCAGCGCTCGAACGACGGCGGCCAGACCTGGGAGGCGGTGGGCAACAAGTTCGCGTACGACGGCGTCCCGGGCACGCACCAGTGGTACGACGGCACCCAGCATCCCTGGGAGTTCAAGCGTGTGTGGCGTCTCGAGCCCTCTTTGACCGACCCGGACACGGTCTACGCCGGGGTGGAGGACGCCGCCCTGTTCCGCTCGAGCGACGGCGGGCAGACGTGGCAGGAGCTGCCCGGCCTGCGCGACGTCAAAGGGCATTTGTGGCAGCCCGGCGCCGGCGGGATGTGCCTGCACACCATCCTGCTGGACCCGTCCGATCCGCGGCGGATTTTCGTTGCCATCTCGGCCGCGGGCGCGTTCCGCACCGACGACGGCGGCGAGACCTGGCGGCCGATCAACCGCGGCCTGAAGTCGCCGTACGAGCTCCCCGACCCCGACGCCGAGGTCGGGCATTGCGTGCACAACCTGGCCATGCACCCGTCGCGCCCGGGCGTGCTGTTTATGCAGAAGCACTGGGACGTGATGCGCAGCGACGACGCCGGCGACTCGTGGAACGAGGTCAGCGGCAACCTGCCGACCGACTTCGGCTTCCCCATCGCCGTGCATGCCCATGAACCGGAGACCGTCTACGTCGTCCCGATCAAGAGCGACTCCGAGCACTACCCGCCCGACGGCAAGCTGCGCGTGTACCGCAGCCGGAGCGGCGGGAATGAGTGGGAGGCGCTCGCTAAAGGTCTCCCGCAGAGCGACTGCTACGTCAACGTGCTGCGCAGCGCCCTGGCCGTCGACTCGCTCGACGCATGTGGCGTGTACTTCGGCACCACCGGCGGACAGGTGTACGCCTCGCCGGATGGCGGGGACAGTTGGACCGCCATCGTCCGCGATCTGCCCCCCGTGCTGTCGGTCGAGGTCCAGACCCTGCCATGATCCGCGTGGCGCTCCCGCATCACCTGCGTACCCTGGCAGGCGTCGGCAAAGAAGTCGAGTTTCAGGTGGACGGCCCGCCCACGTTGGGCGCAGTCCTGGACGCCGTGGAGGCGCGCTTTCCGATGCTGCGCGGGACCATCCGCGACCAGGTCACGGGCCAGCGCCGGCCCTTCATCCGCTTCTTCGCCTGCGGGCAGGACCTCTCGCACGCGCCCCTCGACGCCGTCCTGCCCGACCCGGTGGTTCAGGGCGCCGAACCGTTTCGGATCGTGGGGGCCATGGCGGGCGGCTAAACGGCGGCCACGGGCGGGCCACAATGTGAAGCCCATTCAGACGCGGAGCAGCGCTCCGCGTCTTTGCTTTGCGTCCCGGCCGCCCTTGGCCGTGGCGGGCCTCCTGCCTTCTGCTATACTTCATCAAACCGATCTCAAATCCACAACCGCCCACGCCGATGAACCCAAAATTCGCCGAGCTCAAGAACCGCCTGTCCGAGATCCATGACCTGGTCAAGATCGGCTGGATCCTGAACTGGGACCTGCAGACGATGATGTCCGCGCGCGGGGGCGCGGTGCGTGCCGAGCAGGCGGCCACGATCCAGAAGGTCGCGCACGAGAAGCTGACCGATCCGGCCCTCGGCCGCCTGCTGGATGACCTGCGCGATGAGGAGGCCAGGCTTCCCTACGACTCGGACGAGGCCAGCCTGATCCGGGTTGCGCGCCGCGATTACGAGAAGGCCGTCAAGGTCCCGGTGGCGCTGCGCGCCGAGATCACGCGCACGGCGGCGCTGGCCCGCCAGGCCTGGGCGCGCGCCCGCCAGGAGGCCGATTTCCAGCAGTTCCTGCCGCATTTGCAGAAGACCATTGACCTGAAGCACAAGTACATCGAGTGCCTGGCCGACGACCACACCGCCGCCGCCTACGACGTGCTGCTGGATGAGTTCGAGCCGGAGATGAAGACGGCCGAGGTTCAGGCCATCTTCGACGCCCTCAAGGCCGAGTTGATCCCGTTCATCGCCGCCCTTCGCGAGCGCCAGGACGCCGTCAGCGACGCTCCGCTGCATGGCCGTTTCCCGGTCGAGCGCCAGAAGACGTTCTGCTGGGACCTGATCGAGACGCTCGGCGCCCGGCGCGAGAGCTGGCGGCTGGACCCCACCGTCCATCCCTTCGCCAGCAACTCGGCCACGCAGGATATCCGCATCACCACGCGCTACTACGAGCACTTCATCAACCCGGCCCTCTTCGGCGCGATGCACGAGTTCGGCCACGGCTTGTACGAGCATCAGGTCAGCCCGAGCCTGGAACGCACGCCGCTGTGCCGCGGCGCGTCGCTCGGCCTGCACGAGTCGCAGAGCCGGTTGTGGGAGAACCTGGTCGGCCGCAGCCGGCCGTTCTGGCAGTTCATGTATCCCCGCTTGCAGGCCGCGTTCCCCGAACAGTTCGCGGCCATCGACCTGGAGACGTTCTATCGCGCCATCAACAAGGTCCAGCCGTCGTTCATCCGCGTCGAGGCGGACGAGGCCACCTACGCCCTGCACATCATCCTGCGCTTTGAGCTGGAGCAGGACATGCTCGAAGGCCGGCTGCCCCTGCGCGAGGTGCCCGAGGCCTGGAACGCGCGCTTCAAGCAGTACTTCGGGCTGGACGTGCCTAACGACGCCGCCGGCGTGCTGCAGGACATCCACTGGTCCGGCGGCATGGTCGGCTACTTCCCGACCTATGCGCTGGGCAGCCTCATGTCGGCCCAGATCTGGGAGCAGGTCCTGGCCGACCTGCCAGACCTGAACGATCAGCTGGCGCGCGGCGAGTTCGCGGCCCTGCGCGCCTGGCTGCGCGACCGCCTGCACCAGCACGGCCGCAAGTTCTCGCCGCAGGAAACGCTGCGCCGCGTCGTCGGCGGCCCGCTCGATATCGGACCGTTCATGCGCTACCTCAAGACGAAGTTCGGCGAGATCTACGGGCTGAACTAAACCCCATGACGGACGCTAACGCCGTCTCCCTCAGCGCCCAGGGTGATATCGCCATCGGCGGCGACGTCGTCGGCCGCGATAAGATCATCACCAACATCCAGAACATCGTCCAGCGGGCGCTGACGGCGGCGGAGGAGGCGCAAACCGAGCGCGGGATCGAGCGCCAGGAGCTGGCCAAAGGGGTGAGCGCCTTCGCGCGCAACCTGCAAGCCCGGGCCGGCGTCGACACGGTCACCCGCGGCAATCCCTACAAGGGCCTGCTCACCTACCGCCTGAGCGACGCGGCGCTGTTCTTCGGCCGCGCGCGCGCCGTCGCCGATGTGCTCGACCGCCTCGGTCGCGGCCCGCTCCTCATCCTGCACTCCGAGTCCGGCGCGGGAAAGTCCTCCTTGCTCCAGGCCGGCGTGATGCCGCAGCTCATCGGCCGCGGCCACCTGCCGGTCTTCCTGCGCCCGTACAAGGTCGAGCCCTACCTGGCGATCAAACGCGCCTTCCTGCCTGACCTGGGCGTGGCGCCCCTGCTCGCCACCGGCCCGCTGCGCGATTTCCTCCGCCAGGTGACCGATATCCTCGGCCCGGAGTGCCGGCTGTACATCTTCCTGGACCAGGCCGAGGAGCTGTTCACGCAGTTGAGCGACGCCGCCCGCGGCGAGTTCGTCCACGAACTGGCCGACTGCCTGGAGGATCAGTCCCTCAACGTGCGCTGGACGCTGGCCATGCGCACCGAGTTCTTCGGCGAGCTGGCCAACTTCCGGCCCACCCTGCGCGACCCGTTCGCCAACGACTACCGCCTCAACCGTCTGAGCCTGGACGAGGCCCGCGACGTGGTCACCGAGCCCGCCAAGCGGCGCGGCGTCGTCTACGAGGCCGGCCTGGTGGACGCGCTGCTTAAAGACCTGGGCCAGGCCGAGATCTCGCCGCCCGAGATCCAGATTGTGTGTTCGGCGCTGTACGAGGAGCTGCCGCCGGCCGAGACGGTGGCCGTCCGCACCATCACGCGTGAGCTGTACGACGGGCAGGGCGGGGCGCTCGGCCTGCTGCGCGACCACCTGGACCGCGTCCTCTCGCGCGACCTGCCGGCCGACCGCCGCGCCGTCGCCCGCCGCCTGCTGGAGGCCCTGATCTCGTCCGACGGCCGGCGCATCATCCGCCCGCGCTCCACACTGCTCAAAGAGGCGGCCGCCCTCAATCTCACGCCGGAGGCCTTCGACACGCTGGTGGGCCAGCTCATTGACGGCCGCCTGATGCGCAGCCTGGAGCCGACGCCCGACAACCCGGAGGTCGGCTACGAGCTGGCCCACGATTACCTGGTCGCCCGGATCACGGTCGATCCGGCCGTGCAGGCCCGCAAGGCCGCGCAGGAGCTGCTGGAGCAGGAGGTCCAGGCCTTCAAGCGCCACGGCACGCTGCTGAGCGATCAGAAGCTCTCTATCATCGAGGCGCGCCAGGCCGAGCTGACGCTGAACGACGACGCCCGCGACCTGATCCGGCGCAGCGAGAAGGCGCTCAGGCGTCAGCGCCGCCTGATCCAGGGCGGCCTCGGGCTGGTGGTCCTGCTCATCCTGGCGGCCGTGGCCGCCGGCGTGCTCACCCTCCAGGCCCAAAACGCGCAGGCGATCGCCGTCGAGACCCAGCGCGCGGCCGAGTTCGCGGCCGCGACCAGCCTGGCCCAGGCCGACCTGGCCGGCACCGAGGCGGCGGTGGCCGCGCAGGAGGTCCGGACGGCCTCCACGCAGGTGAGCCAGGCGGCCGCGGAAGTGCGCCAGGCCTCCACTCAGCGGGCCCAGTCCGAGCAGTTCGCGCAGGTGGCGCAGGCTACGGCCACCGCCGCGCTGGGCCGCGCCGAAGACGCCCGCCAGGTGGTGCGCGCCCTGTTCGACGACAACGGCCTGGCGCCGGTCAGCGACAACCCGACGGCCCTGGTCTACGAACGGCAGCAGGACCTGCTGTGGGTGGCGCTGGAGAACAACGACCAGCTCAAGGCGCTGGACCCGGCCACCGGCGATGTGGTGCGCGAGGCGGCGACCGGGGCGCGGCCGTGGGCGCTGGCCTACGACGGCGAGTTACTGTGGGTGGCCAACCGCGCCGACGGCACTGTCCAGGCCATCGACCCGGTGCAGGCCGCGCCCGTCATCACGCTGAGCGTGGCCGGCGAACCCGTCATCCTGCTGTATGTCGAAGGGCGCGACGAGCTGTGGGTCGGCAGCCTCGGGACCAACTCGGTCCAGGCGATCGACCTGGTGGACCAGACCGTCGGCCGCGCCGTGGTGTTCGACGGGCAGCCCCTGGCCCTGGCGTACGCCGCCAACCGGGTCTGGGTGACCACCCGCGATGCGCCGCGCAACCGCAACCGGCTCGTCTCCCTCCAGCCGGACACGCTGGCGGTCATGGCCAACGTGGACGTGGGCGCGCGGCCGTCGGCCCTGGCCTACGACGGCGTGCGTCTGTGGATCGCCAACCAGGACAGCGACTCGCTCCAGGTGGTCACCCCCGGGCTGAGCGAGGCTGTCGCCGTGTCCCGGTCGCTGCGCGTGGGTTCGCGGCCCGGCGCGCTGCTGTGGGATGGCACCTGGTTGTGGATCGCCACCCAGGGCGACAACTCGGTCCGCGTGCTGGACCCGCTGGTCTGCGAGCGGCGCAACTCGCCCAGCCAGCCTTTCTCGCCGGAGGCGTGCTCGTTGAGCGCGCCCATCCCGGTCGGCAACCTGCCGCAGGCCCTGGCCGCCACCGGCGACCAGGTGTGGGTGGCCAACTACAGTGATTTCACCGTGCAGGCGCTGGACCTGGTGGCGGCGTTCTCCATCCCGGTCGGCAACGGGCCGCGCCGCCTGGCTTATTCCGAGTTCGGCGGCCGGCCGCAGTTGTGGGTCGCCAACCAGAGCAGCAACACGGTCCAGGCCATCGACCTGGACGTCAACGGCGACCCGTTGACCGGCCAGGCGAACGCGCCGTGGCGCACCGGCGCCGAGCCGCGCAGCCTGGCGGCGGTCGGCGCGGACCTGTGGGTGACCAACTCGCGCGATAACCAGGTGCTCTCGCTGAGCCCGACGGATGGAAGCTGGCGCAAGCGCGCCGGCACCGACCGCGGCCCGCGCGCCCTGCTGTACGATGACGTGCACGGTCAGCTCTGGTTCGCCAACAACACCGCCGGCACCGTCCAGTCTGTGGACCCGGCGACCGGCATCGCCGGCATCACGATCACGGTGGACGCCGGGCCGTTCGACCTGGCCTTCGACGGCCGGAGAGTGTGGGTCTCGAGCTCTGTCAGCTACACCGTGCAGGCCATCGACCCGGTGACCCGCGCGCCCGGCGTTCATGTGGACGTCTGCGCCAACCCGGGGGCGATGGCCTTCGACGGGGCGTGGTTGTGGGTGGCCTGCTTCGACGACAACACCCTGCTGCTGATCGACCCGGAGACCGGCGAATTGGGCCCGAGCCTGCTGGTCGGCGCCGGTCCGAGCGGCCTGGCCTACGACGCCGACACGCGCCGCATGTGGGTGGCCAACTTCAAAGACAACACCGTCCAGTGGGTGCGGCTGGACGAAGCCGCCGGGACGTTCGAGGCCAGCCGGCCCATCCGTGTGGACTCCGGCCCGATCTACGCCCTGTTCGTCAAGGGCCGGTTGTGGGTGGCCAACTTCAACGTCGGCCGGGTGCAATATGTGGTCGTGAGAGATGATGGCCCCTAACCCCGGACCGGGCGCCGACCCGCTGCGCCGGTTGCTCGGTTACGCCGGCCGGCAGCGCGGCCAGTGGCTGGGCGCCATCGCCACCATGGCCGTGGCGATGTTCCTGATCCAGCTCGCCGCGCGCCTCATCCCGCTCCTCCCGCTGGACCCCGGCAGCGCGTCGCGGCCCACCGCCTTTGACCTGGTCCTGGAGCAGGCGCTCGGCCCGCTGCTCCCGGCCGCCGGCGCGCCGGACGCCGACGTGCAGCGCACGTACCGGCTGCTGGCCCTCATGGTGGGCCTGATCACGGTCGGGACGCTCATCCTGCGCCAGGGCCGCAGCGTGCTCACGCGGCTCGGCCAGGACCTGATCGTCGACCTGCGCACCGATTACCACGCCGCCCTGATGCGCCAGGGCCCCGGCTTCTTTCGGGAGCGGGAAACCGGGCTGCTCACCTCGGTCGGCCTGAACGACACCGAGACGTTGAGCGCCTTCACCGTGACGCACATCCCCTACTTTGTGCAGAGCGGCGCGCAGTTCCTGACCGTGTTCCTGCTGATGCTGACGCTGGACGCCGGCCTGACCCTGGCGACGCTGGGCGTGATCGCCGTGGTCTTCATCCTGACCCAGTTGATCTTCACGCCGCCCACCCAGCGCCTGGCCGCCAGCTACGCGGCCAAGTTCGGCGACGTGACCTCCCGGCTGGCCGAGAACATCGCCGGCGTGCGCGACATCCAGGTTTTCGTCCAGGAGGCGCGTCTGACGCGCGCCTTTCGGGGCGAGCTGGAGGCGCTGGCCGGCGACATGCGCGCCAGCGCGCGCTGGCAGGCCTGGTCGTTTGCGTTGTATCAATTCCTGGAGAGCATCGGGCCGGTGCTGATCTTCGGCGCCGGGGCGCTGCTGGTGCTGGGCGGGCAACTGGACGACAAAATCCTGGCCAGCTTTGCGGCCTACTTCTCGCAATTGGCGCTGCCGGTGCTGGGCGTCAGCCGGTCGATGGTCACCCTGCAGTCCGTGCTGGTCGCCGCCCGGCGCGTCTTCGGCGTCATGGACGTGGCGCCCGAGGTCCGCGACCGGCCGGGCGCGGTGGACCCGGGCCTGCTGCGCGGGCACATCCGTTTTGAGAACGTCACCTTCAGCTACGCGCCGGATGATCCCGAGGCCTGGAAGCTGTATGACGTGAACCTGGAGTTCAAGCCCGGCGAGAAGGTCGCGATTGTGGGCGGCTCGGGCAGCGGCAAGACCACGCTGCTCAACCTGATCGCGCGCTTCCAGGAGGCGACCGAAGGGCGCGTCACCATCGACGGCCGCGACGTGCGCGACCTGACGCTGGCCGGCCTGCGCCGCAACCTGGGCCTGGTGGCGCAAAACGTGATGCTGTTCCGCGGCACCCTGCGCGACAACGTCCGCTTCGCGCGCCCGGACGCCGGGCCGGAGGCCGTCGAGGCGGCCGCCCGCGTCGGCGACGTGGCCGAGTTCGTGGACAAACTGGAGGCCGGCTACGACACGCCACTGGGCGAGCTGGGCCAGGGGCTGAGCGGCGGCCAGAAACAGCGGGTGAGCATCGCGCGCGCCGCCCTGGCCAACCCGCCCATCCTGCTGCTGGACGAGGCGACGTCCGCGCTCGACACGCGGAGCGAGGCGGCCGTGATGCGCGCGCTGGACCGGTTGATGCAGGGCCGCACCTCGGTGGTCATCGCCCACCGGCTGAACACCATCCGCAACGCCGACCAGATCGTGCTGCTCGGCACCGACGCGCGCGGCAACGGGCTGGTGCGCGCGGTGGGCACGCACGACCGGCTGATGGAGACCTCGCCTGAATACGCCGAGCTGTACGGGCGGCAGCGGCGCAAGGCCATCCTCATGCCCATCGGCCCGCTGTACGACACCACGCCGGCGCTGCCCACCGTCATCGGCCTGGCGACGGCCTACAAGGCGCCCGTCTTCCTGCTGGATTTCGGCCCGGTGAAGTCGACCGCGGCGGATGAGTTCACGGACAAGCGTTTTGGCGTCAGCGTGCTGATCTCCGGCCAGGACCCGCGCGTCATCAACGCCCGCCATCTGTATCGCGTGGATGAAATCAAACGCAAGCTGAAAGCCGAGGACATCCCGCTGACCATCGTGCCGCCCCCGGACGACGAACTCGACTGGGTGGACGTGACGCTGCGCGTGATCGCCGAGACCGACGCGACCCACCTGGTGGCCGTGGACAACGTCATGGTGCCGATGGAGAAACTGCGCGAGAGCATCCGCCTGATCGAGCGCAAGGGCGGGGTGGAGTACATCCTGGTCAACCCGATCGCGGCCCTGGAGTGAATGGCTCGATGCCCAGGCCAAAGTCGCAACCACCGCCCTATCCGGCCGATCCGGCCACGGGGGCGATCCGCCTGCCGTCCGACATTGTCCACGAGTTGTTTCATCTGGTGAAAGACGGGAACGCGGCCGAGGCCGTGCGGCGCGTGCGGGCGCTGACCGGGGCCGGCCTGCGCCAGGCCAGAGATTACGTGGAGACGTTGACGCGGCGGCGGTAGGGCCGCGCGATGGCGCGGTTCCAGGGCCGCCGGACAAAAAAGGCCCCTGGAAAACCAGGGGCCGGCGTCATGGTGATCCGGAAACGTCTTATCCGGCCAGCAGCCCGTACACCAGCAGCGCCACCGTCCCCAGCGCCGCGCCTTTCATCAGGTCCCTTCCCAGCGCCTCCCAGGGGAACGGCCCCACCGAGACAAAGCGCTTCTTCAGTATCGCCTTCCGGAACCAGCGCCACATCCATTTATCCGCTTCGGTCAACATCGGGCCCGCTCCTGAGCCGCCTCCGTTGACCTGATCCTACCGAAACCGGCGCCGCCGGTCGGTTGGGGTTGGGCAGGTTTTCGAGGGGCGGCGGGTTCAGGGGGCCGCGATCGGCAGCTCGAAGTAAAAGGTGCTGCCCTGGCCGGGGGAGCTGTCCAGGTGGACGCGCGCGCCGTGGGCGGCGAGGAGTTTGCGGACCAGCGCCAGCCCCAGCCCCATGCCGCCGGCCCGGCGCGTCGTCGAGCCGTCCGATTGATAGAAGAGGGTGAAGATGCGCTCCTGCTCGTCGGGCGCGATGCCGGCGCCCTGGTCCTTGACCGAGATGCGGATCCGGTCGTCGCGCCGCTCGGCCAGCACCTGCACCAGGCCGTTGGCCGGGCTGAACTTGATGGCGTTGTCGAGCAGGTGGCGCAGGACGCGGGTCAGCGCCGCGGCGTCGGCGCGCACCGGCGGCAACTCGGGCGGGACCGAGACGCGCACGGTGAGGCTGAGGCGCTGGGCGCGCGGCAACAGGGTCTGGGCGGCGCTCTGGCAGACTTCGGAGACCGGCACCGGCTCCAGGTCCAGCGGCCGGCCGTGGACCTCGTTGAAGTCGATGATGTCCTCAACCACGCGCTCGAGCTGCTCGGCGGCTTCCTCGGCCACCTGCAGGCCGCGCGCCTGCTCGGGGGTGAGCGCGCCCAGGGCGCCGTCGGCCAGCAGCGTGACGGTGCCCTTGACGTGCAGGAGCGGCGTGCGCAGCTCGTGCGAGACGTTGGCGATGAACTCGGACTTCAGCCGGTCCAGCTCGCGCAGCTCGCGCAGGGCGCGCTGCAGCTCGGCCGTGCGCTCGGCCACGCGCTGCTCCAGGTCGTGGTTGGTGGTCCGCAGCTGGTCGTACAGGCGCTTGATGCGCGCCAGCGACTTGACCCGGGTGAGCAGTTCCACGCTGTCGAAGGGCTTGGAGATGAACTCGTCGGCGCCGGCCTCCGCGCCGCGCGTCCGCTCGCGCACGCCGCGCAGGGCCGTGATCAGCGCCACCGGCGTGTAGAGCGTGGCCGGGTCGGCCTTCAGGCGCCGGCAGACCTCGAAACCGTCCATCTGCGGCATGACGACGTCCAGCAGGATCACGTCCGGGGCCTCGGCGTGGGCCTTGACCAGGGCCTCCTCGCCGTCTTCGGCCGTGACGACGTGAAAGCCGGGCGCGCTCAGGATATGGGTGAGCACTTCCAGGTTGCGCGGCTCGTCGTCGACGACGAGCACGGTGCCGGGGGTGACGTCGAGGGCCGGCGCTTCGGCCAGCGCCACGGTCTCCGCGGGCAGCATTTCTTCGGGCATAGCTTAAATCTTACCCAGAGTCCCATCCGCCTCCAGAGCCGCGCGGTTACGAACTGGTTTGCGCGTTTCAGCGCCAACCCGCGGCGGCGCCCAGGCGTTTACCCGCCTCCTCCGGTGTGGTATAGTCCCCGGCTGAATTAGCCGAGGAGGAGACTTCCGTGCTTGCCGCCGAACCCCTTTTCACCATGCCGGTCTCTGTGTTGAGCGGCGTCAGCCTGCCCAAACGCATCGCCCGGCTGGCCGACCTGACGTACAACCTGTGGTGGACGTGGAACCCGGACGCCACCGAACTTTTTGAAAGCATCGACCGTCAGTTGTGGGACGAGTGCGTCCACAACCCGGTCAAGTTCCTGCGCCGGGTCAAGCGCAAGTCTCTGAACGGCGCCCTGCAGGATCCGCGTTTTCTCGGGCTGTACGACCAGGTCATCAACCAGTTCGACGCCTACCTGCGCGACGACCGGACCTGGTGGGCGCGCCAGCACGGGGACCTGAAGGACTTCACCATCGCCTACTTCTCGACCGAGTTTGGCCTGCACGAGTGCTTCCCGACCTACGCCGGCGGCCTGGGCGTCCTCTCCGGCGACCACGCCAAGGAGGCCTCCGACCTGGGGCTGCCGTTCGTGGGCGTCGGCTTCCTCTATAACCAGGGCTATTTCTCGCAGCGCATCACCGAGGACGGCTGGCAGGAGGCCGGCTACAGCCGCTATTCGTTCGACGACGTGCCGGTCCTGCCGCTGCTGGACGCCGACGAGAAACCGATCATGGTCACCGTGGACCTGCCGGGCCGGGTCCTGCACGCGCGGCTGTGGAAGATCCAGGTGGGGCGCATCCCGCTCGTGCTGCTGGACAGCGACGTGCCCGAGAATGCGCCCAACGACCGCGACCTGACGGCGCGCGTCTACGGCGGCGACCTGGACACACGCATCTCGCAGGAAATCGTTCTGGGCATCGGCGGCGTGCGCGCCCTGCGCGCGCTCGGCGTGCAGCCCAGCGTCTGGCATATGAACGAGGGGCACTCGGCGTTCAGCGCCCTGGAGCGCATCCGCGAGCGGGTGGCGGCCGGGCAGGATTTTCGCAGCGCCCTGGACCAGGTTCGGGCCAGCACCGTCTTCACCACGCACACGCCGGTGCCGGCCGGCAACGAGGAATTCCCGGACTGGCTGATCGACCGCTACTTCCACAACTATTGGGGCCAGCTGGGCCTGGACCGCGAGCAATTTCTGGACCTGGCCCGGCACCAGCAGTCCTGGGGTCCGACCTTCGGCATGTCGATCCTGGCGATCCGTGTGTCCGCCAAGCGCAACGGCGTCAGCGAGCTGCACGGCCAGGTGAGCCGCAAGATGTGGCATTTCCTGTTTCCGGACACGGCCGAGGAGCGGGTGCCGATTGCGTCCATCACCAACGGCGTGCATACCGGCACCTGGCTGGCGCGCCGCATGCGCCTGCTCTACGACCGGTACCTGGGCGCCGACTGGCTGGAGAACCTGGACGATCCCGAAACCTGGCAGGCCTTGCTGGCCGTGCCCGACGACGAGATCCGCGCGGCGCGCCTGCACCTCAAACGCAAGCTGGTGGCCTTTATCCGCGACCGGGCGCGCGCCCAGTGGGTGGCGCTCGGCCGGCACCCGGTGCAGATCGTGGCGGCCGGCAGCCTGCTGGACCCCTACAAACTGACGATCGGTTTTGCGCGTCGCTTCGCCACCTACAAACGCGGTTCGCTCGTCATGCGCGACCTGGACCGGTTGCTGCGGCTGGTGAATAACCCGCAGATGCCGGTGCAGATCCTCTTCGCCGGCAAGGCCCACCCGATGGACGAGCCCGGCAAACGCATCATCCAGGAGGTCTATCGCCAGCTCAAGCGCGCCGAGTTCGCGGGTCGCATCGCCTTCCTGGAGGATTACGACATCAACCTGGCGCGTTACCTGGTGCAGGGCGTGGATGTGTGGATGAACAATCCGCGCCGGCCGCTGGAGGCCTCCGGCACCTCGGGCATGAAAGCCGCGCTCAACGGTGTGATCAACTTCTCCGTGCTGGACGGCTGGTGGCAGGAAGGCTACAACGGCGAGAATGGCTGGGTCATCGGCGACGAGACCGTGCTGGACGACCCGAATGCCCAGGACGCCAAGGATGCCGCCAGCCTGTACGACGTGCTCGAAAACCAGATCGTGCCGCTGTACTACCAGGACAGCGGCGTGACCATGTCGGCCGGTTGGATCCGCAAGATCAAGGAGTGCATTTCCACCCTGGCGCCCCAGTTCAGCACCCGCCGCATGGTGAAGCAGTATGTGGAAGAGATGTATCTGCCCGCGCCGACGAACAACCCGGCGGCGAAGGGCAACGGTCTGAAGTAGTCACACCCTGGACGCCGGAAGGCGGAACGCAGAAGGCGCAGGCGCGCGCCGCTTTCTGTTTACGCCTTCTGCCCATTGCCTTCTGCCATGGACGCTTTCTTCGCCGGCCTGTTCGTATTCGCCATGCGGCTCACGGATATGTCGCTGGATACCCTGCGGCTGTTGTTCATGATGCGCGGCCGGAAGCTGCTGGCCGGGCTGATCGGGGCCGTGCAGGCCACGGTCTTCATCCTGGCAGTCAGCGCCGTCCTGCGCGGGCCGCTCAATGTCTGGACCGTGCTCGGCTACGCGCTCGGCTTTGGCGCGGGCGTGATCGTCGGCATGCTGGCCGAAGAGCGGCTGGCCATCGGCTACGGCCTCTTCCGCATTTACTCCCCCACGCGCGGCATGGCGGTGGCCCAGGCCCTGCGCGACGCCGGCCACGCCGCCACCGAGTTCATGGCCCAGGGCAAGGACGGGACCGTGGCCGTGGTCAACTGCATCGTGGCGCGCAAGGATATCCCGCGCGTGCGCGCCCTCATCGAGCAGGCCGACCCGACCGCCTTCATTACCCTGGACGAGGCCCGGCCGCTCCAGCGCGGCTATTTTCGCCACTGAACTCAGGCCGATCCGAGGTCGGCCGACGCCCCTGGCGCCTCCGTCAGCCAGCGCTCGGCGGCCTGGATGTGCTCCTCATCGCCGATCAGCCCGATCCGGTCATCGGCCTGGAAGCTCGTGCCGGATTTGGGGTTGGGCATCAGGCGCCCGTCCCGCAGGATGGCCACCACGGACGCGCCGGTCCGGAAGCGCAGGTTGGCCTGCGCCAGGGTCTGCCCTACGAGCGGGTGCCCATCCGGCAGGCGGACCCAGGTCACTTCAATGCCCTGGGCGGCGTTCAGGAGCTGTTGCAGGACCCGGTGTTCCACCTCGGTGTTGACGGCGATGTCGTAGTGCTCGCGCCGGACGATATCGGCGTACTTTTGCACTTCGCGCAGCGGCAGCCCCAGACGCAACAGGGTGTGGCGGACGATAGCCAGGCCGCCCTCCAGCTCGGGGTGGATCACGTCTTGCGCGCCCAGCTCGTTCAGGTGTTTCACGCCGCTCTCGGTCGCGGCCCGGGCCACAATCGGCAAGGCGGGGGCGGCCGCGCGGGCGGCCGAGACGATCAGGGCCGTGCTGGCCTCATCGGGCACGGTCACCACCAGCGCCCGGGCGCGGTCAAGATGAGCATGCTCCAGGATCTCGGAGTTGGCCGCGTCCCCAAAGAGCGTCGGCACACCCTTCTGGCGCAGCGTCTCGACGCGCGTTGCGTCGGTCTCCACCACCAAGCGTGGAATGTTCACATACTCGAGCACGTCAACGATGTGGTGGCCGACCCGCCCCCAGCCGACCACGACGACGTGCCCGGCCAGCCCGGCCTCCACCGGCGCCGGGGCCGGACCGTGGTGATCCAGCCGCCGCCACACCGCCGGAAAGCGCTTCAGGAAGCCCTCGACCGGGCCGATCAGCCGGAACATCAGCGGGTTGACCGTGATGGACAGCAACGCGCCCGCCAGGATCAGCGAGTACTGGTCCGAGTTGAGCAATCCGAGCGCCAGGCCGGCCTGGCCGACGATGAACGAAAACTCGCCGATCTGGCTGAGGCCGGCCGCCACGACCAGCGCCGTGCGCGCCGGGTGCGGGAACAGGAAACCGAGGAAGGCCGCGATCAGCGACTTGCCCACGACGATCAGGGCGGTCAGCGCCAGCACCTGG
The DNA here is from genome assembly GCA_034434015.1 of Anaerolineales bacterium. Classification (GTDB taxonomy): domain Bacteria; phylum Chloroflexota; class Anaerolineae; order Anaerolineales; family UBA6663; genus SpSt-583. Next base: position 18,909 of record DAOUAB010000238.1, on the reverse strand, counting down.
CCGGCGTTGGCCAGCAGGTAGGCGGGGTTGACCAGCATCCCCACCGAAACGAAGAACAGCACGGCGAAGGCCTCCCGGAACGGCAGCACGTCGGCGCCGACCTGGTGGCTGAGCGGCGACTCGCTGACGACCACGCCGGCCAGGAAGGCGCCCAGGGCCAGCGAGACGCCGAACAGCGCCGCCGAGCCGAGGGCCGTCCCCAGCGCCACCGCCAGGATCACCAGGATAAACAGCTCGCGCGAGCGCGTGCGCGCGATGCGCAGCAGCAGCCACGGCACCAGGCGTCCGCCGACGACGAGCATCAGGCCGACAAACAGGCCGGCTTTGAGCAGAGTCCACCCGATGCCGGGCCAGTCGACGCGTTCACCGGCAGCCGTCAGAGCCGGCAGCGCCACCAGGATGAGCACAGTCGCCAGGTCCTCCAGCACCAGCCAGCCTACCGCCACCTGGCCGTGGCGGGTATTGAGCAGGCCCACATCCATCAGCCCGCGCAGCAGAACGACCGTGCTGGCAATCGAGATGGCCAGGCCCAGCACCAGCCCGGACGTCAACGGCCAGCCCCACAGCTGCGTCAGGCCGACGCCCAGCAGGGTGGCGATCAGCATCTGGCCCAGCGCGCCCGGCACGGCGATGTCGCGCACCTGCCACAGATCGCGGAACGAGAAGTGCACGCCGACGCCGAACATCAGGAAGATCACGCCCAGCTCGGCCAGTTGGCCGATAGCGTCGACGTCGCCGACGAAGCCGGGGGTAAAGGGGCCGATGGCCACGCCGGCCAGGAGGTAGCCCACGATGGTCGGCAGCTTGAAAAGGCGCGCCAGGAATCCGCCCACGAACGCGGCGCACAGCGCCACACCGATGTTGACCAGCAGCTCGACATCGTGCATCTGAAACTCCTCGCGGTGCGCCCATTCTACCGTCCCAGGGTGAAATCGGCGCCGCGAAGTCTGGAAACGCCGGCCGCCTGATACAATGGCGCTCACCCGTCGCCTCGCTCAATCAAGGATATCGTTTCTGTGCGCTGGAAACTCTATTCGTGGAACGTCAACGGTTTGCGCGCCGCCGAGAGGAAAGGTTTCCTGGACTGGCTGGCGGGGACCGGCGCCGACGTCGTCGCCGTGCAGGAGACCAAGGCCCGGCCCGAGCAGCTTTCAGGCGCGCTGCTGGACCCGCCGGGCTATCAGGCCGCCTGGTGTTCGGCCGAGAAGAAGGGTTACAGCGGGGTGGGCACGTACTCCCGCCTCCAGCCCCGGCGCGTCCGGACCGGCCTGGACGACGCGCGCTTCGACCACGAAGGCCGCGTGCTGATCACAGAGTACGAGCCGTTCGTCTTCTTTAACATCTACTTCCCCAATGGCGGGCGCGGGCCGGAGTGGGTGGCGCATAAGCTCGCCTTCTACCGGCGGTTTCTCGAGGTGGCGCGCGGCTACATGAACGCCGGACGGGCGGTGATTATGGCCGGCGACGTCAACACCGCCTACGCCGAGATCGACCTGGCGCGGCCCAAAGAGAACGTCAGGACCAGCGGCTTCATGCCCGAGGAGCGCGCCGCGCTGGGCGAATTCTTCGCCGCCGGGCTGGTGGACACCTTCCGCCACCTGCACCCGGACATGGTCAAGTACACGTGGTGGGATATGGTCACGCGCGCCCGCGAGCGCAACGTCGGCTGGCGGCTGGATTATTTCCTGGTCTCGGACGATCTCAAGGACCGGGTCGTCGCCGCCGAGGTCCACGACGACGTCCCCGGCTCCGATCACTGCCCGGTGAGCCTGACGCTCGACCTCTGATCGGCGCAGCCGCCGCTCTGCGACCGCGAACGCGGATAACGGGCAGCGGCCTCGATCACGGAAACTCGGGCCGGTCGTCACGAAGCCTTGAACAGATCGCGCAACAGCCTTATCCCGGCGAGGCCCAGGACCACCAGCGCCAGGGTATAGACCGCAATCGCCCCCAGGACGAGCGCCCACCACACGCCCGCCGGCTCGGCCGCGCCCGAGGCCAGGCCGGCGACCACGGCCAGCGCCTGGCTGCTCACCAGCGCCGCCACGGCGATGCCGAGCCCCCAGCCGATGAGCCTCCGGCGCGCGCGCGCCCGCAGCGCGGCCCAGAGGAGCAGGCCCCCGCCGGGCAGGGCAACGGGGAAGAGCTCGGCCGGCATGAGATAATCGAACCGGAACACGGGCCGGGTGACGAGACTCACAGCCGACAACACGGCCGGCGTCAGGATCGGAAACCAGACCAGCGCGGCTCCGGCGATAGCCAGCAGTTGGGTGAGGATCTCTCTCTTTGGCATGAATCGAACCTTAAGCATCCGGCCGCAGATCGGAGCGCCGCGGCGCTACCGGGCATTGTCGAGCGCAACTGCGCCGGACCGCAGCTCGCTGCACAGGCTATCGATGGCCTGTTCGACGGACAGGGACAGCGGCTGGCCGAAGGCCACCACCGCCGGCTGGATGCCCACGCACACGACCTCCGGCACGAATTCCCTGAGCGCCTCGATCAAGAGGGTCAAGGGCAGGTCGTGCGTGGTCATGAGCCACTGCCGGGCGATGACGTCCTCGCTCAGACGGCGGATCTCGCCCGCGGCTAGGCCCATCTCGGCTGCGTCCACCACCAGGACCAGGTCGGGCCGGAGCGCGCGGACTTGACCCAGGCAATTCTCGGGCATCGAGCCGCCATCGATCACGTCCCAGCCGGGCGCCGGGGCCGCCTGCAGCCGGCGCGCCACTTCCGGCCCGGCCGCGTCGTCGCCCATCAGGTCGTTGCCCACCGTCAGGATCAGGCGCCTCATCCCGCGCTCCGCCGGATCATCAAATAGAGCGCCGGCTCCTGGGTGATGTCCTGAAGATGCCGCCGCAGCGCGTCGGTCCAATCACGCTCGGCCGCGGACATGATCGCATACCCCGCCTCCAGCGCCGGGAGCAGTTCGTTGACGTGGGCGGCGTTGACCTCGACCTCGCCCCACTTCAAGACGCCCTCGAGCTTGCGCCGGCCGGCGCCCGCCGGGAGTCGGCTCAACCACTGTGTGAACTCAGCCTCGCTCACCACGAGCACGCTCGCCAGGCAGTCTACCACGCCGACATGGTGCCCGATCGCCAGCGAGTAATAGACGATCTGCCGCGACCGGGCCGGGACCTCCGCCTGGTTGCTCACGTACTTGCGGTTTAGCTGGTAGAACAGGACTCGTTGCGTCATCGTTACTCAGGCTGCTCGCCGCGAATTCCATCGAACTCGCACGAAGTTTTCGTGATCATTCGCCCCATTGGTGTCGTTCGTGGCCGGTGTGTGTGACCTCAGCAGTCTTTAGCTTGCCGACGATCCTGTCACAGCCGGGAAAGCCAGATAGATGGCCAGGAGCCGGTTCATGATCTCCGTCAGGCGCGGGTCTGCCTGCTGGTCGAGATAGGCCTTCAGTTGTTCGGCGAGCGGACGCGGGTCATCCGCCGACAGGAAGCTCAGGAACTGGTCGGCGATCTGCCGGCCGCGCCAGTAGCCGGCCATGCGCCGGGCCTCGCGCTCCAGCGTCACGCGCAGCGGAGACGGCACGCGCGGCCAGCGCGGCTCGACGCGCTCGGCCTCGCCTTGGACGTAGTGGGTGGCCTTCAGTTTTTGGGTCAGCAGGCCGAGCGCCATCGCGAAGCCGTACAGCGTCGCCGCCGGCGTGGGCGGGCAGCCGGGGATGTACACGTCGATCGGCAGGATCATGTCGGTCCCGCCCCACACGCCGTACAGGTCGTGGAAGATGCCGCCCGAGCAGCCGCAGGCGCCGTAGCTGACGCAAATCTTGGGATCCGGCGCGGCCCGGTAGGCGCGCAGCGCCGGCAAGCGCATGGCGCGGGTCACGGCCCCGGTGTAGAGCAGGACGTCGGCGTGCCGGGGGGAGGCCACGACCTTGATCCCGAAGCGCTCCGCGTCGAAGAGCGGGGTGAGGGCGGCGAAGATCTCGATCTCGCAGCCGTTGCAGCCGCCGCAGTCCACGCGGTAGACGTACACCGAGCGGCGGATATCTTTCAACAGAGCGCCTTTGAGCGCGGCCAGGTGGCCGTTGGCCGCCGCGTCGCCGACGGCCGTCCCCGCGCCATTCCCTCGGACGAGGCTGGACATCACGCCACCTCCGGTTGGCGGGCTTCTACCAGGCCCGCGATGTGCGCGGCGTTGCGCCCGCGCCGGCACTCCGGGCAGGTCTCCAGCAGCGCCCGGCGCGCCTCGAGCTGGTCACCCGGCAGGCCGTTCTGCTGGAGCAGAGCCAGCGTGTAGCCGATCTCTTTGGCCGGGGCGAAGTAGCGCCCGCAGACCCGGCAGGCCGCCAACCGGTAGTCCGCCTGGGCCACCAGGTCGGCCTTGTTCATCACGGCCAGCTCGAATTCCTGGGTCAAGGTGATGGCCCCGGTCGGGCAGACCTCCTCGCACCGGCCGCAGAAGATGCAGCGCGCGTACAGGAGGGACCAGGTGCGAGTGCCGCGCACCAAGTCGTTGGTCAGCGCCAGGGCGTTGGACGGGCAGGCGGCGGCGCAGGCGGCGCACGCGATGCAGGCCTCCGGCGCGTGCTGCGGCCGGCCGCGGAAACCGGGCGCCACCGGCAGCGGCGCGAAGGGGTAGGGGTGGGTAGCCTCGCCGACTTTGAGAACTTCCCGGAGTAGTTTTAGCATGAGAGATCCTCCCCATCACTTCAACGGGGAGTCTGTTCGTTCACGGCCATACCGCTCGAACTCGCGATACGGCACCTGCTTCACCTGCCGCTTGCGGACGTCGACCACGGTCACGCGCTCGGTGCAGGAGTAGCACGGGTCGATGCTGGCCACGATCAGCGGCGCGTCGGACAGGGTGTTGCCGCGCAGCATATAGCGCAGGGACGGCCAGTTGTTGTAGCTCGACGCGCGGCAGCGCCAGCGGTACAGCTTCTGGTTGTCGCCCAGCATGCTCCAGTGGATGTCCTCCCCGCGCGGCGCTTCCACATAGCCGAGCGCGAACTTGTAGGGCTGGTAGCGGAACCCCTCCACCAGGATCGGGCCTTCCGGCAAATGATCCAGGCAGTGCTCGACGATGGCCAGCGACTCGTAGAACTCCTCGACCCGGACCAGCACCCGGGCGAGCACATCACAGCCGGTCTGGGCGCGCACTGTCCACGGGACGCGGTCGTACGCGCAGTAGGGATGCAGGGCGCGCACGTCGCGGGCATGGCCGGACGCCCGCACCGTCGGCCCGACCGGGCTGTAGTCGCGCGCCACCTGCGGCTCCAGCCGGCCCACGCCCTGGGTCCGCTGAACGAGATTGGGCGTCTCGAGCAGCATGTCGATCAGGCGCTTGACCTCCACGCGCAGCTCGCCGGCCAGGCGCAGCACCTCGGTCCGCTCGCTCTTCAGGACGTCGCGCCGGACGCCGCCGATCAGGTTCATGCCGTAGGTCTTGCGCGCCCCGGTCAGCGTCTCGGCCATGCGCATGGCCTTCTCGCGCACGCGGAAGAAGTGCATGAAGCCCGAGTCGAAGCCGACGAAGTGGCAGGCCAGGCCGAGATTGAGCAGGTGGCTATGCAGGCGCTCGGTCTCCAGGAACAGCGTGCGCAGCCAGCGGGCGCGCTCCGGGACCTCCAGGCCCAGGGCCGTCTCCACGCAGGTGCTGTAGGCGACGTTGTGGGCGTAGCCGCAGATACCGCAGATGCGGTCGGTGAGAAAGTTGACCTGGTCGTAGGTTAGGCGGGTTTCAGCCAGCTTCTCCATGCCGCGATGCACGTAGAACAGCCGGTAGTCGGCGTCGACGATGTCCTCGCCGTCCAGGTACAGGCGGAAATGGCCCGGCTCGTCGGAGGTGACGTGCAGCGGGCCGAGCGGCACCTCCAGCAGGCCGGCGTCCGGCGCCGGCAGGAACGGATAGGTCTCTTCGTCCGTCGTCGGCTCCGGGCGATAGCGGTAGTCCATCGCGTCCTTGCGCAACGGGTGCAGGCCGTCCGGCCAGTCGTCCGGGAGCACCAGCCGGCGTTGATCCGCCAGGCCGACCGGCTGCAGGCCGAACATGTCGCGCACCTCGCGCTCGTACCAGACGGCGGCCGGGACGCGCGGGGTGACGGCCGGGAACTCCGGCTGGCCGGGCGGCACCAGCGCCCGCACCACCACGTAGCTCTTTTCGTCGCCCTCCAGCGAGAGGACGTAGTACAGGGCAAAATGTCCGTTCAGCGGGCGCTCGTCGTTGCCGATCACCGTGGACAGCCAGCCGCCGCGCTGGTAGTAGAGCATCTCCACCGCGCCCGGCAGATCGTTCAGGGCCACGGTGACGGTCACCTGGTCCGGCGCCTGCCAGCTCTCGTCCAGGACGGCGCCGTTGAACTGCTGGCGTAGCGCCGCGACGTGGCTCTGACCTATCCGGGGTTTGTCCGTTGTCCTCAGCATCACGACTATCTCCTACCTTCCCGCCATGCCTGTCCCACTCTGACTGGACAGCACGACCCCGGCCGCCTGGTCCAGCAGTTGGGCGATCGGCGCGGGCAGGTGCAGGCCGAGCCCCAGCATCAAGACCACCAGCACGGCCAGCGGCAGCAGGTTGAGCAGGCCGACGTCGCCGCGGCGGACGTGGTTCGGGGCCGCCCCGAACAGCGCCCCGCCGACGAGCTTCACAAAGGCTGTCAGCACCACCGTCAGCAGCAGCAGGCAGACCACGATCAGGGCCGTCTGCCCGGCGCGCACGCCGGCCACCACCGTCCAGAACTCGCTGACGAACAGGTTGAAGGGCGGGGCCCCGCCGAGCGCCAGCGCCCCGCACAGCAACAGCAGGCCCGTGACCGGCGCCACCCGCAGCAGGCCGCGCACCGCCTCCAGGTCGCGGCTGCCGTACTTGATCAGGATGTTGCCGGAGGCGCAGAACATCAGCGCCTTGGCCAGGCTGTGGTTCATGGTGTGCAGCAGGGCGGCCAGGATTCCGGCCGGCCCGCCCAGGCCGAGCCCGAGCGCGATCAGGCCGATGTTCTCCACGCTGCTGTAGGCCAGCAGGCGCTTGAGATCGCGCTGGACGAAGATGAAGAAGGCCGCCGCCGCCAGCGACAGCCCGCCGAACACCAGGAACAGGGTCTGCGGGAAGGCGGGGCCGATGGCGGGCGTGACGATGACGACGTAGCGCAGGATGACGAACACCGCGCACTTGAGCAGCACGGCCGAGAGCAGGGCGCTAACCGGGCTCGGCGCCTCGCTATGCGCGTCCGGCAGCCAGGCGTGTAGCGGGAACAGACCGGCCTTGGTGCCGAAGCCCACCAGGACGAAGACGAACGCCACCTTCATGATCGTTGGGTCAAGCGCCGCCGCGCCCCGGACGATCTCGGTCCACAGGCTGGCGCGCTCCGGATGCTGGAGCACGTTGGCGGCGTCGGCGTAGACCAGGACCGTGCCGTACAGGCCGAAGGCCACGCCGACCGTGCAGATGATGACGTACTTCCAGGCCGCCTCTAGCGACGATTTCTGTCCGTACAGCCCGACCAGGAACGCCGAGCCCAGCGTGGTGGCCTCGACTGCCACCCATAGCATGACGATGTTGTTAGACGTGACCACCAGCAACATCGTGAATAGGAAGAGATTGAAGAAGCCGTAGTAGACGCTCAGCCGGCGCGCGTCGAGGGCGCCCGTCTCGAGGTCGTGGCGCAGGTAACCGACCGAGTACACGCCGGCCAGGAACCCGATGACGCCGATGATCAGCACGAAGATGGCGGCCAGCGCGTCCACGTACAGCCAGTCGTCCAGCGCGAGCAGCGGCCCCTCCCGGAGCACGGCCGCCACCACCAGCAGTGCCAGGCCGAGGACCACGCTGACGCTGGCCAGGTGCAGGCCCTCGACGAGCCGGCGGGGGAGGACGCCGGGCCGGCGTACCGCGAATGCCCCGAGCGCCGCGACGAGCGGCGCAGCCAGCAGCCAGATCAGCCAGTTGGCGCTCATGCGTTCCTTATCCCTTCAGCGCCCGCAGCGCGTTGGTGTCCAGCGTCTTCAATGTCCGCTGGATCTGCGTGCCCATGGCCACCATGATGATCACGGCGAAGATCGCGTCGGTGGCGATGCCGATCTCCACCAGTTCCGGCGCGTTGTGGGCCATCAGCGCCAGGGTCAGGTGCGAGCCGTTCTCCATCAGGCAGTAGCCGAGCACCTGCTTCAGCAGGTTGCGCTGGGTCAGGATGCACAGCAGGCCGAGGAAGAAATGCGCCACCGAGATGGCCAGGGCCGGCTTGAGCCCGGCGACCACTTTTAGCTCGAACGGGGCCACGACCGCGTACGAGACCCCCAGGATGGCGGCCGCCACGATCAGCGCGGCCGTCGGGCTGAGCAGGCCGCTCGGCGTCTCCAGGTCGCCCACCTGGCCCAGCGCCCGGTACAGGATCAGCGGCACCAGGACCACCTTGGTGACGAAGGCCAGCGCCGCCCAGATGTACAGCCGGCTGGCCTGCATCGCGGCCGCCAGCGCCAGGAAGACCAGTACCAGCACCAGCGATTGCAGCCCGTAGACCAGGGCCGACCACCTGAGCTTGCGGGTCTCCACCACCAGCAGCGAGGTGACGATCAGCAAGCCGGCCAGACTGTTGACCAACGCTATCCCGCTCATCACGGCCTCCTAAACCAGCCAGGCGGCGGCCAGGTACCCCGACACCAGGGTCATCGCGATCAGCACCACCAGCACGATCTGCATCGCCGCCGGCAGTTCCACGGCGGCCTGCACCGCCTTCGACGGCTGGCCTGTCATCGTCCGGCCATACCAGCGCAGGAACCACACGAAGCTGCCCACTGACTCGAGCACGGCCACCACCACCAGCACAAGCAGCACCGGCACCGCCCGGGCCGCTTCGAAGCCGCCGGCGAAGATGCTGAACTTGCTGAAGAAGCAGTTGAACGTCGGCACGCCGGTGACGGCCAGCGCCGCCACGGCGAAGCTCACGCCCGCCAGCGGGACGCGCGTCATCACGCCTTTCAACGCCGGCAGCAGATGGGTGCCGGTGGTGTAGCTCAGGGCACCCGCCACCAGGAAGAACAGGCTCTTGGCAAACGCATGGTTGAAGAGGTGCGCGATGCCGCCGCGGAAGGCCAGGCGCGAGCCGAAGATGGACAAAGACAGCGCCAGGAAGATGTAGGCGAGCTGCGTGATGGTCGAGTACGCCAGCAGGCGCTTGAGGTCCTTCTGCGGGAAGTACATGACGAAGCCGTACACCAATGTGACGACGGCCATCACCGCGCCGACGATGCCGATCTGGCGCGGGACGTCGCCGGCGGCCAGCAGCGCGCGGGCGAAGATGTACACGCCGACTTTCACCATCGCGCCCGCGTGCAGGTAGGCGCTGATGGGCGTTGGCGCCTCCATCGCCTCCGGCAGCCAGAACTGCAAGGGGAGCTGGGCCGACTTGCCCCAGCACGCCACCAGCAGGCCGCTAAAGATCACGAGTTTGGCCGTCTCGTCCACGCCGGCCAGGGCCGCCAGGTCAAAACTGCCGCTGCTCACGAACAGGTAGGCGGCGGCCAGGTACAGGCCGAGCGACGCCAGGTGGGTGACGATCAGGGCTTTGAGCGCGGCGCGCAGCGCCTGGGGCCGGTCGTAATACCCGATCAGGCCCCACGAGCACACGCCAGTGATCTCGAAGAAGACCAGCAGGCCGAGCATGGTCGATGAGTACACCAGGCCGGCCATGGCGCCGATGAACACGAGCAGGAAGAAGTAGTAGCGCCGCCGGACCTCCGGCTCCGGGTGCTCGCGGTTCCCGCCCGTCAGGTACCCGGTGGAGTAGACGACGACCAGGAAGCCGACGAAGACCATCGCCAGGCCAACCAGGGCGCTGACGTCGTCCACCACGATCCCCAGCACGGGCAGGCCGGCGACGCTTAGCACCGACTGCGTCAGGGCGACCCGGCCGGTCCGGGCGAACTCCACCAGGGCGGCCAGGCTGCTGGCGGCGCCCAGCAAGGCGGCCAGCACGCTAACCCGTTTCACCCAGTGGGCGGGCGCAACCAGGACCAGCAGGCCGCCGCCGACCGGAAACAAAATGCTGGCGATGATCCAGGCGATCATGCGCGCCTCCTCACCCATTCACACCTGGGCCAGGTAGAACACGAAAGACAGGAGCGCCATCCCGAAGGCGACCCAGATCGCGTTCGGAGCCATCCGGAAGCGGACCCGCGCCATGCCGTTCTCCACCACCGCTGCCAGGCTGTACAGCGCAAGCGCCTTGAGTACGAACAGCGCCAGGGCCAGGGGCAGGGTGGCCGGGCTGAAGGCCGCCGGGCTGCCGAAGGGCAGAAAGACGGCCAGGCCCAAGGCCACGATCAGTAGTTGCTTCATCGCCAGGCCCCACTTGAGCAGCGCCAGCGCGGGGCCGGAGTACTCGGCCAGCGGTCCTTCCTGGAGCTCCTGCTCGGCCTCGGCCAGGTCGTACGGCAGCTTGCCGGCCTCGACAAAGGCGGCCACGACGAAGGCCAGCGCGCCCAGCCACAGGGCGGCCTGGGCCGTGATCCCGCCGCCGGCTACGGCCTCGCCGATGACGCCCAGGTGTGTGGAGCCGGCCAGCAGGGCGACCACGAACAGCGCCAGCATCATCACCGGCTCCACCAGGACGGCCAGCGTCATCTCACGGTTGGCGCCCAGCCCGGCGAAACTGTTGCTGGAGTCCACGCCCGCCAGCGCGAAGAAGAAGCGTGCCAGCGCGAACAGGTACACCACGGCGATTAGGTCGCCTATGGAGCCAAGGGGCGGCTGCCGGCTGAAGATCGGGATCAGCACCGCGATCAGCAGCATGCACCCCATCCACACCAGCGGCGTGGCCTGGAAGATCCAGCCCGCCGCCGCCGGCCGCACGTCCTGGCGCTTCAGGAGCTTGACGATGTCCCGGTAGTTCTGGAGCAGGCCCGGCCCGCGGCGCGAATGCAGCTTGGCCCGCAGCACGCGCGCCAGCCCGGAGAAGAGCGGCGCCAGCAGGACGATGACGGCGGCTTGCAGGAGACCGATCAGGAACTGCGTGAAGTCCAACATGGCCGGCCCTCCTACCAGCGCGTCGCGATCAAGAGCAAGACGGCCAGGGTCAGCACGATGTACAGGCAGTAGAGGCGGATATCGCCGATCTGCAGCGCCTGGACGCGCCGGCCGATGCCCTGCACGCCGCGTGCGATCGGGTCGTAGACCCGGTCATTCCAGGCCGGCTCGACGCGCGTCGCCAGGGCGACCAATCCCTGAAACGCCCGCGCCGTCGCTCGTCCCGGCCGGGCCGCCCGCGCGCCCAGCCCGTAGAGCTGGCCGAAGATCGCGCGCAGCGGCCGCCCGAAACCGCCGGCCGTGATCTCCATGCGCGGCGAGTAGTTGTAGCCGCAGGCCCAGGCCGTCTCGTCCACGCGCCGTCCGGCGCGCGCGCCGCTGAACACGGCCGCCATCAGGGCCGGCAGCGTGACGGCGCCCAACAACAGGATGGCGATGAGCGGCGTGGAGAGCAGGGCCGGCGCTCCCTCCACCGGGAACACCCAGACCCCGTCCGCCATCACCGGCGGCGCCTGGCCGATCAGGCCGGCCGCCACTCGCCCGATGACGGGCGCGACCCACGGCGCGCCCAGGCCCAGCCCGAGCACCGTGAGGGCCAGCAGGCCCATCCCGAGCAGCATCGGCAGCGGCGCCTCCTGCGCCTGGCGCGCGCGCGGGCTCCGGCTCACGCCCGCGAACGTGAGACCATAGGCTTTGACGAAGCACGCCGCTGCCAGCGCGCCGGCCAGGGCCAGCACTACGGCGAAGATCGGCGCGCTGGCGCGCACCGCCGCGAGATGACCGCCGCTGGCCGTGAAGAGCGATTGGTACAGGAACCATTCGCTGACGAAGCCGTTGAGCGGCGGCAGGGCGGAGACGGCGGCGGCCCCGACGAAGAAGGCCAGCGCCGTCCACGGCATCCGGCGGGCCAGCCCGCCCATCGCGTCCATGTCCTTGGTCCCCAGGCGGAAGACGACCGAGCCGGCGCTGAGGAACAGCAGCCCCTTGAAAGCGGCGTGGTTGACCAGGTGATAGAGCGCGGCCAGCAGGCCCAGCGCGGCCAGCACCGGCCGGCCCGTGGCGACGCCGAGCATGCCGACGCCGGTCCCCATCAGGATCACGCCGATATTCTCCACGCTGCAATAAGCCAGCAGCCGCTTGAGGTCGCGCTCGGCGTTGGCGAAGAGCACACCCAACACGGCCGAGGCCGCGCCGAAGGCCAGCACCGTCAGCCCCCACCACCAGGCCGAAGCCCCCAGGCAGTCCGCGCAGATCCGCAGGATGCCGTAGATGGCGGTCTTGATCATGGCCCCGGACAGGAGCGCCGAGATGTGCGAGGGCGCGGCCGGGTGGGCGCGCGGCAGCCAGATGTGCAACGGCGCCAGGCCGGCCTTCGCGCCGAACCCGAAGAAGGCCAGCAGGAAAGCCAGGTCGCGCGATGGCTGCGGGAGCGGCGTCAGGCGGAAAGCTGCAAAGTCGAAGCTCTCGCCGTGGTAGAAGTACAGCAGAAACGCCAGCATGATCAGAGCCGTGCCGGCGTGCGCGATCAGCAGGTACAGGAAGCCGGCCCGGACCGCCTCTTCCTTTTCCGTCTCGAACGTCACCAGGCAGTACGAGGCCAGCGCCATCAACTCCCAGAAGACCAGGAAATAGACGGCGTTGCTCACCGTCACCACCAGCAGCGTCGACGCCAGGAAGAGGTTAGTGAAGAAGCCCAGAAAGCCGAGGTTGCGGCCGGCGTACGCGTCCAGATAAGCCAGCGAGTACACGCCGGTCGCGGCGCTGAGGAGCGCGATCACGCTCACCATCAGGGCCGCCAGCCCGTCGAACCGGACGGCGAAGTTGGCGAAGGGCAGCACGCCGGGCGTCTCAAAGACGTCGACGGCGCCGCTCACCAAAATGGGGATGGCCGCCGCCAGCGCAATGGCCGCCGCCGCCACGGCGGTCAGGCCGGCGGCGTACTGGGCCGCCTTGCCGACCCGGTTCAGGGCCAGCGCCGCGAACCCGCCCAGGAGATAGACCAAGACGGCCAGAAACAGGAGCGGCACGCTCATCGGCGCTACCTCCCTTGGCCGTTGCCGCCCTCCGTCTGAGTGAGGGCGGCGACGGCCGCGAGCCGCTTAAGCTGGCCGGACCGGGCCAGCGCCGGCTCGTCGACGACCGACAGGGCTTTGGTCGGGCAGACGCGCACGCATTCCGGGCCGGTCTCGCTGAACGCGCACAGGTCGCACTTGATGGCCACCATCTTGCGGCCCACCGACCAGGCCAGGATGGGGTGGGCGGCTTCTGCGCCGGCCTCGGGCCGGAAGAGCGAGCCGGGCCAGAGCGGGGTGTCGGTGAAGGCGTGTTGGCCGACCCGGACCGGGTGTGAGGGCGGCGGCGCGCCGTAAGGCGTGACCGCCCCGAATGGGCAGGCCAGTGCGCACAGCTTGCAGCCGATGCACACGCCCTCGTTGAGCTGCACGGCCTGGCCGATGAGTGTGATAGCGCCGACGGGGCAGACGCTGGCGCAGGGCGCATCCTCGCAGTGCCGGCACTGGATGGGCATGGTGCCGGCCCGCGTATGAGTCACAATCAGGCGCGGCGCGCCTTGCAGCCCGGCGGCCAGGTGTTGGCTGGCGCAGGCCGCCATGCACGTGTAGCAGCCGATACAGCGGCGCGGATTGGCGATGACGAAGCGGTTCATGTCAGGCCACCCTTTCCGGCCGGGCCTCGGCGGCCACCTCATCTTCCAGCGCCACCCGGTACTTCTGCCGCTTGGCCTCCAGCAGCGCGCGGGCCTCGGCCGACGTGATCTTCTCCACCCGCGCCGCCGATATCTTGAACTCCGGGATGCCCGAGATCGGGTCGCGGGCCGCGGCGTTGGTCAGTTCGTTGGCGTTGGCCTCCCAGAAGTGGAAGGTCGTGAACACGGTTTTGGCCGGGACCCGTTCGGTCACCCAGGCCTTAGCCGCAATCACGCCGCGCCGCGTGCTAACCCTGACGAAGTCGCCGTCCAGGACGCCCAGCGCCGCCGCATCCTCCGAGTTCAGCTCTACCAGCTGCTCGGGGCCTACCTGCTGGATGGCTGGCGCTTTGCGCGTCATCGTGCCGGTGTGATAGTGGTAGCCGCGCCGGCCCGTGGTCAGGATGAACGGATACTCGGTCTCCGCCCGCTCGGCGACGGCGCCCGCGATCGAGGTCGGGAACTGCCGGACTTTCTCGGCGGGCACGCCGGCCGGGTCGAACAGCACCGGGCGCAGGTTGGCGCGGCCCGACGGGGTGAGGAAGCGCCCGCCCAGGTGCAGGATCGGTGTGCCCGGATGATCGGCGACCGGGCACGGCCACGACAGACCGCGCTCGGCCTCGAGCCGCTCGTAAGTGATCCCGCCGAACTTGGCCGGGACCAGGCGCCGCACCTCGTCCCAGATGTCGCGCGGCTGCTGATACTCCATGCCGGCGTAGCCCATGCGCCGGGCGAGTTCGGCGAAGATCTGCCAGTCCGGCCGGGCCTGGCCGGGCGGGTCGACCGCCTGCCGCACGCGCTGCACGCGGCGCTCGGTGTTGACGAACGTCCCCTCCTTCTCGCCCCAGCCGGCCGCCGGCAGCACGATGTGCGCCAGGCGGGCCGTCTCCGTTAGGAAGATATCCTGCACCACCAGCAGGTCGAGGCCTTCCAGCGCTTCGACGAAGTGGTCCACATCCGGGTCGCTCATCACCGGGTTCTCGCCGAAGATATAGGCCGCGCGGACCCGGCCGGCGTGCGTGGCCTCGGCCACCTCGGAGAGCTTCAGGCCGATCCGGGACGAGAGCGGCGCGTTCCAGGCGGCCTCGAAGTGGGCGCGGTGCTGGTCGTCCGTCACGGGCAGGTAGCCGGGGAAGACGTTGGGCAGCGCGCCCATGTCGCACGCGCCCTGGACGTTGTTCTGGCCGCGCAGCGGGCAAACGCCGGCGCCGGGCCGTCCGATCTGGCCGGCGATCACGGCCAGGTTCGCCAGGCTGACGACGTTGCCGGTGCCGAGCGTGAACTGGGTCACGCCCATGCAGTACAGGATGACGGCCGCCTTGGCCTGGGCGTACAGGCGGGCCGCGGCCACGATGTCGCCGGCCGGGAGGCCGGTCAGTTGCGCGACGTGGGCCGGCGTGTAGTCCTCGACCGAGCGCGCCACCGCTTCGAAGCCGTCCACGTGCTCCTGGACAAAAGTCGCGTCGTACAGCTTCTCGGCGATGATGACGTGCAGCAGGGCGTTGACCAGAGGGACGTTGTAGCCGATGGGGACCCGCAGCCAGACGTCGGCCTTGTTGGCCATCTCGGTCAGGCGCGGGTCGGCCACGATGAGCTTGGCGCCGCGCGCCTGGGCCTCGACGACGTGCCGCGCCACAAGCGGATGGCACTCGGCCGTGTTCGAGCCGATGACGAAGATCACGTCCGAGTCCGTGCTGATCTCGGGGATGGCGTTGGTCATCGCCCCGCTCCCCAGCGTGGTCGCCAGACCGGCGACGGTGGGGGCGTGTCAGAGCCGGGCGCAGTGATCGACGTTGTTGGTGCCGACCACGGCGCGCGCGAACTTCTGGGCGATGAAGTTCTCCTCGTTGGTGGCGCGCGCCGAGGCGAGCAGCGCAAAGGCGTCCGGCCCAGACTCGCGTTTGACCGCCAGCAGCCGTTCGGCCACATAACCCAGCGCCTCGTCCCAACTGACAGGCCGGAAGCGGCCGTTTTCTTTTTTGAGCGGTGCGGTCAGACGGCGGGGGTCTTGCAGGTGTTTGAAGCCGAAGTAGCCCTTGAGGCAGAGCTCACCTTGACTGACAGGATGAAGGGGATCCGGCTCGACGCCAACCACCTGATTCCCTTCGACCTGCAGGTAAAGGCCGCAGCCCGTGCCGCAATAAGCACACACGGACAGAACCTTTTCCATGCCAGTCTTCTCCTATGTGGATTGACGGCGGGGATTGTTACGATTTTCACTTATCAGTATAGACCTGATTCGGCGGATGGGGGCCTATCAACTGTCATACGTGCAAATTGAGATTCGGAGTAAGTTGGTTTCTATGCTGGCCTGCCAGGCTCACCATGAAGTCGTCATTGTCTATCGAATTTCCGCGCTTAGGCCCGCGCCGCACACAGCGAATCCTAAAGGCGGAAGATATCAGGCCCGCCCTCGCCTGTGGGGTGTGATGGAGAGATATGGCCGCCAGGTACATGAAGCAGCGCTTACAATTGGGGTGCTGTAGTTAGGCCCAGCCAACGTCGCAAGCCCACAGGCCCGGTCGATGCGCCAGAAACGATCCGCTACTCCCAAGACAGCCGAAGCCGGCCAACGCCGGCGCGTCTCCGTCTCCGACGCCTCCCGGCGCGGCAGCGTGCTCGCCAACATCTTCCCGGCCGCGCAGGCCGCCGTGGACGACTGGGGGACGCCGCGCCGGCACAGCGGCGGCGGCGAGCGGCTGGGCATCTACAAGCCCCATTCGTCGCAGGCCCTGGTCATCGACGTCTTCGGCGCGCTCCAGGCCGCGCCGGGCCGCGAGGCCGTGCTGGACCGGTGGGCGCTGGAGCTGGGGCTGCCGGCCGGCGGCCCGTGGGACGTGGCGCTGGAGTGGCGCGATCCTGAGAACCATCTGCGCGAGCCGCAGCCGACATGGGTGGACGCCGTCGCCCGCAGTCCGCAGGCGCTGATCTTCTTTGAGGGCAAGTTCACCGAGGGCAACGGCGGGCGCTGTTCGCAGACCGGCCGGCTGCGGTCCGGGCCGCACCAGGGCCGGCGGCAGTGCACGGGCAGCTATATGTGGCAGGTGAACCCGGCGGACGGCGTCGAGGCGCGCTGTGCGCTGACCGCCAAGGGCATCCGTTACTGGGACGTGGTCCCGCGCGTCTTTGACTATGATCCCGACCAGAGTTATCTGGACTGTCCGTTCGCGGGGCCGTGGTTCCAGTGGATGCGCAACCTGACCGTGTGTTTTGAAGTAGCGCGGCGCGCGGGCCTGCGCCCGGCGGTCGTCGTGGCGTATGCGGACGGGCCGGGCCTGCCGATGGCGGCGCGCGTCCGCTCCGCCGAGTGGGCGCGGCTGCTGGGACGCCTTCAGCCTGAGGCGGTGGCTTTCCGGGCGCTGTCTTTTCAGACGCTCATCGCCTGGGCGCAGCAGGCCGCCCCCGCCGACCCGGTCTGGCCGGACCTGGCCGCCTGGGTGCAGGCCAAGATTGACGCGGTCTGCGCGGGCCGGATCGATCCACCCCAGGGCTAGATTCCCATCGTCATCCAATCGAGATTTGCCGCCGATCACCGTGGCGGTCGCGGCAGCGGCGTCTGTGTGAGGGCCTCGCGGGTGAGCGCAATCGCGGTGCGGGTCTGCGCCGCCGACGTGGCGGAGGCCGCCAGGTCGCGCGTGGGGGTGGCCGTTGGAGGCGGGAGAGGCGTATTGGTCTTCGTCGGGGGGCGTGGGGAATTGGTGCGCGTCGGCGTGATGGGCGTATCCGTCGCCGTGGGCGTGATGGGCGTGTCCGTCGCCGTCGGCGTGATGGGCGTATCCGTCGCCGTGGGCGTGATGGGCGTGTCCGTGGCTGTGCCGGGCGCAGCCGTTGTTGGCGTGACAAGCGGCGTGAGGCTGGGCGTTTGACGCGCTTCCGGGGTGGGGGAGACCGTCGTCACGAGTGGTTCATGCGTCGGGGTCTGGCTGCCGGCGGTGAGGGGCGGTGGCGGCGTTCCGGTCGCGGGGCGCGCCGTCGCCGTCCGCGTCGGCGTGGCGCGCATGGCCGTGCTTGACGCCCGAGCGGTCGTCGTCGGCGGGGGCGGCGTCGAGGTCGCCCTGGTCGTTGGTGCCGAGGGTGCAACGGCGCGGATCAGGCTGTCAATCGTCGCCTGAGCCCGCCTCTGTTCCGCCAGGGCCTGCGTCTGGAAGGCGAAAAGGGTCGGACGCACGCCCGGGTCGCGGGCCGCCAGGGTTTCAAAGAAAGCCTGGGTCTTTGTCTGTACGGGCCCTATGGCCGTGGCCGTGCTGAAGAAAGACGTGATGGTCGCGACGATAGCCGTCGATGTCCGGGCGTTGGCGGTCAGCGTCTGCGCCACGGGCGGAGGCGGGTTGGCCGATGACCACAGCGCGTACGCCAGGGCCAGCGGGGCGATAGCCACCGATCCCCAGCGCACGGCCATCTGGCGCCAGTAGCGGCTGATGTGGCGCTGAACGTCGCGGCGCACCTCCTGGGTGACCTCCTCCGAGCTTTTGACCACCGCCACCGAGCGCACCAGGTCGATAAACCCGGCCACCCCGGCCGGCGACCCGGCCGACGCCAGCTCGCGGGCCAGCGACCCGGCGTCCGGATAGCGGTCGCCCGGGTCTTTGGCCATCGCCCGCCGGATGACGTGGTCCACGGTCGCCGGCAGGTCCGGCTGGAGCTGGCGCGGCGACGGCACCGGGTCGTTGACGTGCCGGAACGCCACGGCCACCGGGTTGTCGGCCGGGTAGGGGAGGTGGCCGGTGACCAGCTCGAACATCATCACGCCCAGCGAGTACACGTCCGTCTGCGGGCTGGCCGGCTGGCCCAGGTGCAGTTCCGGGGCCATGTAGGCCGGCGTGCCCATCAGGCCGCTGCTGCCGGTGAGGGTGACGCTGGCTTCCAGCACTTTCGCCAGGCCGAAGTCGGCCAGGTAGGCGTGGCCGTGCGGGTCGAGGAGGATGTTGCTGGGCTTGACGTCGCGGTGCAGGATGCCGCGCTGGTGGGCGTAGTCCAGGCCGGAGGCCACCGCCGAGATGATGACGGCCACGGCGGCCACCGGCTGCGGGCCGTGCGCCAGCAACTCCCGCACCGTGGCGCACTGGATGTAGCGCATCACCAGGTACGGGACGCCGCCCTGCTGGCCGAAGTCGTAGACCGGGACGATGTGAGGGTGTTCCAGCCGGGAGATGATCTGGGCTTCCTGGCGAAAGCGCCGGTACAGCACCATCTCGCCGCCCAGGTAATCGGGCAGGATTTTGATG
>DAOUAB010000237.1:0-33311 GCA_034434015.1 Anaerolineales bacterium | reverse complement strand
CGCTGCTGCTGGCCGCCTGCGCGCCCGCCGCCCCTCCGGCCGCCACGGCCGCCCCGCAGCCGACCACGCCTCCCGGACCGCAGGTGTTGCGGCTGGCGACCACCACCAGCACCGCCGACTCCGGCCTGCTGGACGCCATCCTGCCCGACTTCGAGCAGACGTACAACGCGCGCGTCGACGTGATCGCCGTCGGCACCGGCCAGGCGCTGGAGATCGGCGCCAGGGGCGACGCTGACGTGGTGCTGGTCCATGCCCGCGCGCGGGAGGACCAGTTTGTGGCCGCGGGCGACGGCGTGGACCGGCGCGACGTGATGTACAACGACTACATCCTGGTCGGGCCGGCCGCCGACCCGGCCGGCGTCAAGGACCTGGCCACGGCCAAAGAGGCGCTCATCCGGATCGCCGCGGCGCAGGCCGCGTTTGTCTCGCGCGGCGACGACTCCGGCACGCACACCAAGGAGCAGAGCCTGTGGGCCTCGGCCGGCCTCACGCCGACCGCCGAAGCGGGCTGGTACCTGTCGATCGGCCAGGGGATGGGCGAGACGCTGCTGTTCGCCAACGAAAAGCCCGGCTACACCCTGACCGACCGCGGCACCTGGCTCGCCATGCAGGACAAACTGCCCAGCCTGGTGGTGGTGGTCGGCGGGGAGACCATTGACGCGAACCAGGACAAATCGCTGTACAACCCGTACGGCGTGATCCCGGTCAACCCGCAGAAGCACGCCGGCGTCAATTTCGAGCTGGCGGCCCGGTTCGCCGAGTGGATCACGTCGGCCCAGGTCCAGCAGAGGATCGGCGAGTACGGCCGAGACCGGTACGGGCAGGCCTTGTTCTACGCCAGCGCCGACAAATAGATCCGGAGAGACACGGCGATGTTGGACGCCCTCGGCCCGATCGTCGCGCTGTCGTTGTACGTCTCCGGCCTCGCGCTGGCGATCGCGACGGCGATCGGGCTGCCGCTGGGCGCCCTGTTAGCGCTCAGGCCCATCCCCGGCAAGCGGCTGGTGGAACTGCTGCTGTACACCGGCATGGGCCTGCCGCCGGTCGTCGTCGGCCTAGCGGTTTATCTGCTCCTGTCGCGCAGCGGGCCGCTGGGCGGGCTGGGCTGGCTGTTCACGCCGCCGGCCATGATCATGGCCCAGGTGATCATCGCCCTGCCGCTGGTGGCCGGGCTGACCATGACGGCCATCGAGGGGCTGGACCCGGGCCTGCGCCTGCAATTGCGGTCGCTGGGGGCTTCGCCCCGGCAGGTGATGTGGACGCTGCTCGGCGAGGCGCGCGGCGGCGTGCTGGCCGCCATCGTGGCCGCCTTCGGGGGCATCCTCTCGGAGGTCGGCGCCGTCATGCTGGTCGGCGGCAACATCGAGGGCCAGACGCGCGTGCTGACCACGGCCATCGTGCTGGAGACGCGCAAGGGCGATTTCACGCTCGCGCTGGCCCTAGGGGGGGTGCTGCTAACGCTGGCCTTCGTCTCCAACGCGGCCCTGCTGCGGCTGTCCGGCAAGGTCCGGCACATCCGCGCCGACTGATGTCCACGCCCGTTTACACGCTGTCCGGGGTGACGCGGGTCTACGGCGGGCGCGCCGTGATTTCGATCGACGCGCTGGCGATCGAGCGCGGCGAGGTCCTGGCGCTCGTCGGCCCGAGCGGCGCGGGCAAATCCACGCTCTTGCGTCTGCTCAACTTCCTCGAGCCGCCCAGCGCCGGGGAGCTGTGTTTCCAGGGCCAGCCGGCGCCGGCCGAGCCGCCGCTGGAGCTGTTGCGGCGCGTGACCACGGTCTTTCAGCGCCCGGTCCTGCTGCAGCGCTCGGTGCGCGACAACGTCGCCTATGGCCTGAAGCTGCGCGGGCTGAGCGCGGACGGCCGGGTGGACGCGGCGCTGGACCGGGTGGGGCTGAGCGCCCTGGCGCGGCGCCCGGCGCACAAGCTGTCCGGCGGCGAGATGCAGCGCGCGGCGCTGGCCCGCGCCCTGGTGCTGGAGCCGGACGTGCTGCTGCTGGACGAGCCGACCGCCAACCTTGACCCCTACAACGTCGGCCTGATCGAGTCGATCGTGCGCGAGCAGAACCGGATGCGCGGCACCACGGTGGTCCTCGTGACGCACAACGTCTTTCAGGCCCGCCGGCTGGCGACGCGCGTCGGTCTGCTGCTCAACGGGCAACTGGTGGAACTGGCGCCGACCGAGACGTTCTTCGAGACGCCCGCCGATCCGCGCACGGCGGCCTTCGTGCGCGGCGAGATGGTGTACTGAGCCAGCCGCCCGCCGGCGCCGTGGTATGCTAGGCCCGGTCGCGCCGCCGACCGAACCATGCCGTCTTCATCACCATCGTACGCTCGCTTTTGGCGCGGGGATATCGCCCTGGCCCTCCTGGTTGTGGGCGTCATCACCGCCGGGTTGGTGCTGCTCCGCGACCGGTTGAGCATCTCGCTCATCGCCCTGCTCTACCTTCTCCCGGTCGGACTGAGCACGGCCCAATGGGGCCTGGCGGCCGGCGTGGCCGCCGCGCTGGGCGCCTTCTTCGCGTTCAATTTTTTCTTCATCGCCCCCTACTACTCGCTGTCCGTGCATCAGGCGCAGGACCTGCTGGTCCTGGTGGTGTTCCTGGGGGTCGCGATTTTCGTCAGCCAGATCGTCGTGCGGGCCAGGGCCAGCCTGGCGGCGGCGCAGGCGCGCGAGCGTGAGGCCTTGCAGTTATACGAATTGAGCGCGACCCTGGCCCGACTGAGGACCCGGGACGAGATCGGGCAGGCGCTGGCGCAGCGTCTGCATGAGGCCATTCAGGCGGCGCTGACGGAAGTCGCGCTGCGCGCCGACGGCCAGCAACCCGAGCGCCTGGTGCGCCTGCCGCCCGAAGCCCCGCCGGCCGCGACGGCCCCGCACTTCGTCGTGCCGATCCTGTCCGGTCGCGGCGACCTGGGCGAAGTCCGCGTGTGGCGCGTGACCCCGCCGCCGGCCGAGAGCGACAAGCGCCTGCTGCGCGCCTTCACCAGCCAGGGCGCCCTGGCCCTGGAGCGCGCCGCGCTCGAGCAGGCCGAACTGCGCAGCAAGGTGCTGGAAGAGGGCGACCGCCTCAAGTCGGCGCTGCTGTCCTCCGTCTCGCACGAGCTGCGCACGCCGCTGGCCTCGATCAAGGCGGCGGTGACCAGCCTGGCCAGCGGCGAAGTCGATTGGTCGTCGCGCGCGCGCGCCGACCTGCTAAAGATGGTGGAGGAGGAGACCGATCACCTCAACCGGCTGGTCGGCAACCTGCTGGACATGTCGCGCATCGAGGCCGGCGCCGTGGAGCCGCAGCGGCAGTGGAACCTGTTGGGCGACATCTTGGGCGGCACGCTCAACCGACTGCGCCGGACGACGGGCCGCCGGCAGTTCGTCGTGCAGATCCCGGACGACCTGCCGCTGGTGCCGGTGGACTCGGCCCTGTTGGACCAGGTGTTTGCCAACCTGATCGGCAACTCGCTCAAGTACGCGCCGCCCGACACGCCCATCACCGTCACCGCCTGGCAGCCGGATGAGGCGACCGTCCAGGTGCAGGTGCGCAACCAGGGGCCGCACGTCCCGTCCGAACAGCTGGAGCGCATCTTTGACCGGTTCTATCGCGTCTACGCTTCCGAGCGCGTCACCGGCACCGGCCTGGGCCTCTCCATCTGCAAGGGCTTCATCGAGGCGCACGGCGGCCGCATCTGGGCCGAGAACCTGCCCGACGGTTTCGCGTTCACCTTCACCCTGCCGCTGGCCTGGGACGGGCACCGGCCGCCCCAGGTCCCGCCGGACGCCGACCTATGAGCGCGCCGCCCCACATCCTGGTCATCGACGACGAGCCGCAGATTCTGCGCGCCTTGCGCACGATCCTGGGCGAAAAGAAGTTTCACGTCACGACGGCCAGCCGCGGCGAGGAGGGCCTGGCGCTGGCCGCCGCGCAGCCGCCGGACGTGGTCATCCTGGATATCGGCCTGCCGGACCTGAGCGGGATCGAGGTCTGCGCCCGCCTGCGCGAATGGAGCCAGGCGCCGATCATCATCCTCTCGGCGCGCGACAGCGAGCGCGACAAGGTCGCGGCGCTGGATCGGGGAGCCGACGATTACCTCACCAAACCTTTTGGCATCGAAGAACTGCTGGCCCGCATCCGCGTGGCGCTGCGGCACGCGGCGCGCGCGCAAAGCCCCCGGGCGACCGTCATCACCGCCGGGCCGGTGACCGTTGACCTGGCGCGGCACATCGTCACCCGCGACGGCGTCGAGGTCAAGCTGACCGCCACCGAGTTCCGCCTGCTGGCCTACCTGGCCGCCAACGCCGACCGGGTGCTGACGCATCAGAGCATCCTCGCGCACGTCTGGGGCGCGCCTCAGGCCGATCAGGTGGAGTACCTGCGCGTCTACATGCGCCAGTTGCGCAAAAAGCTTGAAGCGGACCCCGGCCAGCCGCAATACTTGCTGACCGAACCCGGGGTCGGTTATCGTTTTGTCGCCGACGAGTGACCGGTTTTTTTATTTGTCCTTTATACTTTTGCCCCCCGGATTTTGTACTCCCCTTACGTCGAAATGCTAGAGTGAGGCCGCGCTCAAAGAAAGCGAGTCTCACCGGTGATCCGCCCCCCTGAAGAAAAACCGAAAGCGATCTTTCAAGCCAACGGCCAGTCGGCGCCGCCGCGCTCGTGGATGACTTTCCTGATTGGACGGCCGCTGGCCACCGCCGACGCCCCGCACCAGACGATCGGCAAATTCGTCGGCCTGGCGGTCTTCGCCTCGGACGCGCTCTCGTCCAGCGCTTACGCCATCGACGAGATCCTGATCGTGCTTATCCTGGCCGGCACCGCGGCCATGACGTTGTCACTCCCGATCGCGCTCGCGATCGTCGTTTTGCTGGCGATCCTGACGATCTCCTACGAACAGACGATCCATGCCTATCCCGGCGGCGGCGGCGCGTACATTGTGGCCCGTGATAACCTGGGCGAATTGCCGGCGCAGGTGGCTGGGGCGGCGCTCCTGACGGACTACATCCTCACCGTCGCCGTTTCCATTTCGTCAGGCGTCGCCCAGCTGACCTCGGCCTTCCCGCAGTTATATCCGTGGCGCGTGTTGATTGCCCTGGCCCTGATTGCGTTCATGACCGTGGTTAACCTGCGCGGGGTCAAGGAGTCGGGCCGGGCATTTGCCCTGCCCACTTATTTCTTCCTGGGCATGGTGCTGCTCACCATCGGCATCGGCGTGTCTCGCTATTTCGCCGGCGCGCTGGGGTCGGTGCCGCCCGAGACGGTCGAAGTGGCGCACGCCGGCGAGCCTCTCCACGCCCTGACGCTGTTCCTCATCCTGCGCGCCTTCGCCGGCGGCTGCACCGCCCTGACCGGCGTGGAGGCCATCAGCAACGGCATCACGGCTTTCCGCGAACCGCGCAGCCGCAACGCCGGCATCACGCTGGTCTGGATGAGCGCCATCGTGGCCGTGAACCTCGTGGGCCTGACGTTTCTGGCCAACCAGGTGGGGGTGCTGCCCTCCCATTTGGAGACCGGCTTCTCCCAGATCGGGCGCGTGGTCTATGGGCGGGATAATCCGATGTACCTGGCCTTGCTCGCCTCGACCACGCTGATCCTGATCATGGCCGCCAACACGGCCTATGCCGACTTCCCCCGGCTGGCCGCCTTGCAGGCGGGCGATGGCTTCTTGCCCAGGCAACTCACCTATCGCGGCAGCCGGCTGGTGTTCTCTTACGGCATTGTCGCTCTAGCCGGCGTGGCCTCGCTGCTCATCATCCTCTTCCAGGCGCAGACCAATGCCCTCATCCCGCTTTACGCCATCGGCGTGTATCTCTCGTTCACCCTGTCCCAGGCCGGCATGGCCCGGCGCTGGTGGCGCTGCGGCCGCCTCCGGCCGGGCGAGGAAATTGTGCAGCCGGGCTCCACGCTGCGGCCTGAGCCGGGCTGGCACTACAAGATGATCATCAACAGCCTCGGCGCCATCGCCACGGCGATCGTGATGCTGGTCTTTGCCGTCACCAAGCTTGCCGAGGGCGCCTGGATCGTGATCATCCTGATCCCCACCCTCGTCTTCATCTTCTTCCAGATCCACCGCCACTACACGAATCTGGCCAGGTGTCTGTCGCTGGAGACCATCGGCGCCCCGACGCGCATTGCCCGTCACCGGGTGATTGTGCCGGTGGCCGGGGTGCATCGCGGCACCCTGGAGGCCCTCAACTACGCGCGCTCGTTGTCCAACGACGTCACCGCCGTGCACGTCTCCCTCGATCCTCAGGAAGCAGAGCGCATCCGCCGCAAGTGGGAGACCTGGGGGGACGGCGTGCGCCTGGTCATCCTGGACTCCCCCTACCGCCTGATGGTTGAGCCGCTGCTCGATTACATCGAGGGCATCGCGGCCCAGTGCAACACGCCCAACCAGAAAATCTCCATCGTCGTGCCCAGTTTCGTCTCGCCGACGTGGTGGCACAGCTTGTTGCACATGCAAACGGCGGTGCTGCTGCGCTTCGCGCTCATGTTCCGGCGCGGCATCGTCATCATCGACGTGCCCTATCAGGTGGGCTGACGACTTGACGTTTTCTTGACCCCCCGGCCCGGTTTCTTGCCCCCGCCTTGATGCGGTCCGGCCTACACTGACAACGACATCGCCCCCTTTTCAGGAGACCGACCGATGCTGGATGTTATCTACCTCGGCCTGGCCGTCGTCTTCTTCGCCGCCAGCTGGGGGTTGGCGGCGGTGTGCGAGCGGCTGATGGAGGACAGGGCATGAATCTGATGGTTGTGATCGCGGGCCTGATCGCGCTGGCCCTGCTGGTCTATCTCGTCCTGGCGCTGCTGAAGCCGGAGTGGTTCGGATGACGTTCGCCAGCTGGCTGCAACTGATTCTCTACCTCGTCGTCCTGATCGCGCTGGCCCGGCCGCTCGGCGGCTACATGGCCCGCGTCTACCAGGGCGAGCGCACCTTCCTGACCCCGCTCCTGGGCCCGGTCGAGCGCCTGATCTATCGGCTGGTCGGCTCACCGCCGGATGAGGAGATGAGCTGGAAGACCTACGCCATCGCCATGCTGCTGTTCAACCTGCTCGGCCTGCTGGCCGTGTACGCCGTGCAGCGGCTCCAGCACGTCCTGCCGCTCAACCCGCAGGGCCTGGGCGCCGTCACGCCGGATTCGGCCTGGAACACGGCCGTCAGCTTCGCCAGCAACACCAACTGGCAGGGCTATGGCGGCGAGGTGACCCTGAGCTACCTGACGCAAATGCTGGGGCTGACGGTCCAGAACTTCGTCTCGGCCGCCACGGGCATGGCCGTGCTGGCCGCCTTCATCCGCGGGCTGGCGCGGCATTCGGCCAGGACCATCGGCAGCTTCTGGGTGGACCTGACCCGGACGACGCTCTATATCTTGTTGCCGCTCTCGCTCTTGGTGGCGCTGGTGATCGCCTCGCAGGGCGTGGTGCAGAACCTGAACCCCTATCAAACCGCGGCGCTGCTCCAACCCACGGCCGGCGGGCGCGGCCAGGCGGTGACCGAACAGGCGCTGCCGATGGGGCCGGCGGCCTCGCAGATCGCCATCAAGCAGTTGGGCACCAACGGCGGCGGCTTCTTCAACGTCAACTCGGCGCACCCTTTTGAGAACCCCTCGCCGCTGTCGAACTTCGTCGAGATGCTGTCCATCCTGCTGATCCCGGCGGCGCTGACCTACACCTTCGGCAAGATGGTGAAGGATACGCGCCAGGGCTGGGCGCTGCTGACGGCGATGACGGCCATCTTCGTCGTCCTGCTGGGCGCCGCCGTCTGGGCCGAGCAGTCCGGCAACCCGGCCTTCACGGCGCTGGGGGTGGACCAGGCGGCCAGCGATCTGCAGTCCGGCGGCAACATGGAGGGCAAGGAGGTGCGCTTCGGCATCGCCAACTCGGCGCTGTGGGCCGCCGCCACCACGGCCGCCTCCAATGGCTCGGTCAACTCGATGCACGACTCGTTCACGCCGCTGGGCGGGCTGGCGCCGCTGTGGCTGATGCAGCTCGGCGAGATCGTCTACGGCGGCGTCGGCTCGGGGCTGTACGGCCTGCTGGCCTTCGTCATCGTGGCCGTCTTCGTGGCCGGGCTGATGGTTGGGCGAACGCCCGAATACCTGGGCAAGAAGATCGAAGCCTATGAAATGAAGATGGCGTCGCTCATGATCCTGATCCCGGTGGCTGTGGTCCTGCTCGGCGCGGCCGCTGCGGTGAGCACCGAGGCCGGCCGAAGCGCGCTTCACGACCCCGGCGCGCATGGCTTCAGCGAGGTCCTATACGCCTTCTCGTCGGCCGGCAACAACAACGGCAGCGCCTTCGCGGGTTTGGGGGCGAACACTCCCTTTTACAACACCGCCCTGGGCGTCGCCATGCTGTTCGCGCGCTACTGGCTGGCCGTCCCGGCCCTGGCCATCGCCGGCTCGCTGGCGCGCAAGAAACTCGTCCCGGCCGGGGCCGGCACCCTGCCCACACACACGCCGCTCTTCATCGGCTGGCTGATCGCCGTGATCGTGGTCGTGGGCGCGCTGAGCTTCCTGCCCGCGCTGGCGCTCGGCCCGATCGTCGAGCATCTGCACATGATCGGCGGCTGACATGACCGCTACCGTTCAGCTCAAGAAGCAATCCGCTTTCCGGCGCGAGCTCTACCAGCGCGCCATCTGGGACGCCTGCCTCAAGCTGGACCCGCGCGTGCAGGTCCGCAACCCGGTGATGTTCGTGGTCGAGGTCGGCAGCGTGCTGACCACCGCCCTGTGGGTCCAGGCCCTGCTCGGCCAGGGCGAGGCTCCGGCCGGCTTTATCGGCGCCGTGGCGCTCTGGCTGTGGTTCACCGTCCTGTTCGCCAACTTCTCCGAGGCCGTGGCCGAGGGGCGCGGCAAGGCCCAGGCCGAGGCGCTGCGCCGCACGCGCCAGACTACGCCGGCGAAGAGAATAACTGGAGACTGGCGACCGGCGACCGGGGCGCGGAGTCTGATCTCCAGTCTCCAGGCGCAAATCAAAACCATCGCCTCCACCGAATTGCGCAAGAACGATGTGTTTTTCGTGGAGGCCGGCGACCTGATCCCGGCCGACGGCGAGATCGTCGCCGGCATCGCGTCGGTGGACGAGAGCGCCGTCACGGGCGAAAGCGCCCCGGTGGTGCGCGAGTCCGGCGGCGACCGCTCGGCCGTGACCGGGGGGACGCGCGTGCTCTCGGACTGGCTGATCGTGCGCGTCACCGCCGACCCGGGCGAGGGCTTCCTGGACCGCATGATCGGCCTGGTGGAGGGCGCCAGACGCCAGAAGACGCCCAACGAGATCGCGCTCAACATTCTGCTGGCCGGCTTCACCCTCATCTTCCTGATCGTGTGCGCCGCGCTCCTGCCGTATTCGCTCTTCAGCGTGCAGGCGGCCGGGCAGGGAATCCCGATCACAATCACGGTGCTGGTGGCCCTGCTGGTCTGCCTGATCCCGACCACCATCGGCGGCCTGCTCTCGGCCATCGGCATCGCGGGCATGGACCGCATGATCCAGCGCCACGTCATCGCGCTCTCGGGCCGCGCGGTGGAGGCGGCCGGCAACGTGGACGTGCTGTTGCTGGACAAGACCGGCACCATCACGCTCGGCAACCGCCAGGCCGTGGACCTGGAGCCGGTGGGCGGGGTGACGCTGCAGGAACTGGCCGAGGCGGCGCAACTGGCCTCGCTGGCCGACGAGACGCCGGAGGGCCGTTCGATCGTGGTGCTGGCCAAGGAGCGCTTCGGGTTGCGCGGGCGCCGGGTGGGCGCCGGCCCGCTGGGCGACGCCCCGGATGGCCACCCGACCGGCATGCGCTTCATCCCGTTCACGGCGCAGACGCGCATGAGCGGCGTGGACTACAACGGCGCCCAGATCCGCAAGGGCGCGCCGGACGCCATGCTGGCCCTCATCCAGCGCCAGGGCCAGCCGGCGCCTGAGGATCTCCAGCCGCGCGTGGATCGCATCGCGCGCGAGGGCGCTACCCCGCTGGTGGTGACGCGGAACGGCGAGGCGTTGGGCGTGATCCACCTCAAAGACATCGTCAAGGGCGGCATCCAGGAGCGCTTCGCGCATCTGCGCCGGATGGGCATCAAGACGGTGATGATCACGGGCGACAACCCGCTCACCGCGGCCGCCATCGCGGCCGAGGCCGGCGTCGACGATTTCCTGGCGCAGGCCACGCCCGAGGCCAAGCTCAGGCTGATCCGCGAGTATCAGTCCGGCGGGCGCCTGGTGGCCATGACCGGCGACGGCACCAACGACGCCCCCGCCCTGGCGCAGGCCGACGTGGCCGTGGCGATGAACACCGGCACCCAGCCGGCGCGCGAGGCCGCCAACATGGTGGACCTGGACAGCAACCCGACCAAGCTGATTGAGATCGTGGAGATCGGCAAGCAGCTGCTGATGACGCGCGGCGCGCTGACCACGTTCAGCCTCGCCAACGACGTGGCCAAGTACTTCGCCATCATCCCGGCCGCGTTCGCGTCCACCTACCCGGCGCTGAACGCCCTGAACTTTATGGGGCTGGCGACCCCGCAGAGCGCTATCCTCTCGGCCGTGATCTTCAATGCGCTCATTATCATCGCCCTGATCCCGCTGGCGCTGCGCGGCGTGCCTTACCGGCCGGTGGGCGCGGCCCAGCTCCTGCGCGATAACCTGTTGATCTACGGCGTCGGCGGCCTGATCGCGCCCTTTATCGGCATCAAACTGATCGATCTGCTGCTCGTCGCGCTGGGCCTGGCCTGAAAGGAGCCCGACATGACCCTGTCTGAACCGCGCCCGAAATGGTGGGTGTTGTACGGCCTGTTGGCGCTGGCCGTCGCCGGGCTGGCGGCGGTCCATCGCCTGGGCCTCCCGGCCACGGCTGAAACGAGCATACAGGGCCTGATCGTGGCCGTCTTCTTCGGCCTGATCGGCCTGTGGCTGAGCGCCAATACCGGCGCGCTGCTGCGCGCCGACGACGCGCCGCCGGCCGCGGGGTCTCCGTCGCCGGCTCATGCTGTCCGGTCGGAGCCGCAGGCCGAGGCGGCCAAGGACGCTGCGGCAACCCGGCCGAAACCCGCCGACGACCCAACCCCCGTCAAGACCTCGCCGTCGAAGCCGGCGAGCGCGCCGGCCGGGCCGCCGATCGCCGGTAGCGTGCTGGAATGAGGTGTGGCCATGATCTCGCCATTTCGCCCCGCTCTGGTCTCGCTGGTCGTGTGGACCGTGATCACGGGCCTGCTCTATCCGCTGGCCGTCACCGGCCTGGCGCAACTGCTCTTCCCGGTCCAGGCGAACGGCAGCCTCATCATCCAGGCGGGCGCGGTGGCCGGCTCAGAATTGATCGGCCAGCCGTTCGACGACCCCAAGTATTTTTGGGGCCGGCTCTCGGCCACCGGCACGTCCCCGTACAACGCCTTCAACGCCGAGGACCTGACGGGCTCGTCGGGCTCCAACTACGGCCCGCTCAACCCGGCCCTGATCGCTATGGTCCAGGCGCGGATTGAGGCGCTCAAAGCGGCCGACCCCGCGAACACGGCCCCCCTCCCGGTGGACCTGGTGACGGCCTCGGCCAGCGGCCTGGACCCGCACATCAGCCCGGCGGCCGCGCTTTACCAGGCCCCGCGCATAGCGCGGGAACGCGGCCTGGCGGAAGAGCAGGTCCGGCATTTGGTGGAGCAGCACACCGAGGGCCGGCAGTTCGGCATCCTGGGCGAGCCGCGCGTCAACGTGCTCAGGCTCAACCTGGCGCTGGAGGGGCTACAATAAAGGCCGGGAGTGCAACCGACGGCCGGTGCTTCGACCTCAGCCTTCGTCCACTACCTGGCCGCTTATGAACCCTGATGCAGAGTCCGAGCCGGCTATAGCCGACACCCCGCCCCCTTCGTCCGTGATCGAGCGCCCCAACCGACGCCCTCCGCCGCGCTCCTGGCGCACCTGGCTGATCGGGCGCCCAATGCCCACGCGGGACACGCCCCATCAGACCGTCAGCAAGTTGGTGGGGCTGGCCGTGTTCGGCGCGGACGCGCTTTCCTCCATCGCCTACGCGCCGCAGGAGACGCTCGTCATCCTGGCCGCCGCCGGGCCGCAGGCCTTCGGCTACGCCTTCCCGATCTCGCTGATTATCACCGCGCTGCTGGCCATCGTCACCCTCTCCTACCAGCAGACCATCCACGCCTACCCGAACGGCGGCGGCGCCTACACCGTGGCGCTCGAGAACCTCGGGGTATTGCCAGCGCAGATCGCCGGCGCCGCCCTGCTCACCGACTATATCCTGCTGGCCGCGGTGGCCATCTCCTCGGGCGTGGCTCAGATTGTCTCGGCCTTCCCGCTCCTGTTCCCCTACCGGGTGTCGCTCGCCGTTGTCCTGCTCGTCCTGATCATGATCGCCAACCTGCGCGGCGTGAAGGAGTCCGGGGCATTGTTCGCCCTGCCCACCTATTTCTTCCTGATCATGACCGGGCTGACCGTAGGCGTGGGCCTCTGGCGTTACCTCACCGGCAGCCTCAGCCCGGTCTTGGACCCGCCGGCGAGGGAGGTCCTGCACGGCGCCCAACCGGTGACGCTCTTCCTGCTGCTGCGCGCTTTCTCCAACGGCACCACTGCCCTGACCGGCGTGGAGTGCATCTCCAACGGCGTCACCTCGTTCAAAGAGCCGCGCACGCGCAACGCCAGTCAGACCATCGTGTGGATGTCCGTCATTCTGGGGGCGCTTTTCGTCGGCGTCACGTTCCTGCTGGGCCAGGTTGGCGCTGTCCCGGCGGAGACTGAGACCGTCATCTCACAGCTGGCGCGCACCGTCTTCGGCGACCGGGGCGCGCTCTACCTGGGCGCGATTGCGGCCACGACCATCATCCTGGTCCTGGCCACCAACACGGCCTTCGCCGGCTTCCCGCAGTTGACCGCCGTCATCGGCAGCGAGGGGTTCCTGCCGCGCTACTTCACCTATCGCGGCAGCCGCCTGGTCTTCACCTACGGCATCGTCGCCCTGACCCTGATCGCGGGCCTGCTGATCGTCGCCTTCAACGCCAGTGTGACGGCGCTCATCCCGCTGTGGGCGGTGGGCGTCTTCCTGTCTTTCACGCTCTCGCAGGCCGGGATGGCCCGGCACTGGTGGCGCGTCGGCCACGCGGCTGACCCGGCTTTGCCTGCGGACCGCGGCTGGCCGTGGAAGCTGGCCATCAACGGCCTGGGCGCCGCCTGCACGGCGGTGGTGACCCTGGTGTTTGCCATCACCAAGTTCACCGACGGCGCCTGGATCATCCTGCTCCTGCTGCCGACGGCCGTGTTGATCTTCTTCGCCATCCACCGCCATTACCAGCACGTGGCGCGTGATCTCTCGCTCGACGCTTTTGGCCGGCCGCCGCGCACCCGGCGGCACCGTGTGCTGGTCCCGATCAGCGGCATTCACCAGGGCACCCTCAGCGCCCTGGACTACGCCCGCACCCTGTCGGTGGACGTCACGGCCGTCCACATCGCCCGCGACCCGGCCGAGACCGAGATGATCCGGCGCCGCTGGGCGTGGTGGGGCGACGGCGTCCGCCTGGTCGTGATCGACTCGCCCTATCGCGCCTTCCTCGAGCCGTTTTTGGATTACATCGACTCGCTCCTGGCCAGCGGGCAGGCCAACGAGCGCCTCACGATTGTGGTCCCGCAACTGGTTCCGGACCGCTGGTGGCACAACCTGCTCCACGCGCAGACCGCCTTCTGGCTGCGCTTTGCTCTGTTGAATAAGCGCGGCGTGGTGATCATCGAAGTGCCCTACCAGGTGGACCGGCAGCGGGGCGCGTCGACGTCAGAAAGCGATCACCCGGATGCCTGATCGTCCGCGCCCGGACCCGGACGAACTGCTGGCCCACGTCCAGGCCGAAGAGGCGCACCGGGTGCGCGGCCGCCTGAAAGTCTTTCTGGGCTACGCGGCCGGCGTAGGCAAGACCTTCGCCATGCTGGAGGCGGCCCGGCAGCGCCAGGCGGAGGGCGTGGACGTGGCCGTGGGCTACGTGGAGACGCACGGCCGGGCGGAGACCGACGCCCTGCTGGACGGCCTGGAGGTGATCGCGCGGCGCTGGAGCGAGCATCGGGGCGCCCGGCTGCCGGAGATGGACCTGGACGCGGTGCTGGCGCGCCGGCCCCGGCTGGCGCTGGTGGATGAGTTCGCGCACACCAATGCGCCCGGCTCGCGGCACCCCAAACGCTACCAGGACATTGAGGAACTGCTGGCGGCCGGCATCGACGTCTACACCACGCTCAACATCCAGCACCTGGAGAGCCTGAACGACGTCGTCGCCCAAATCACGGGCGTGGTGGTCCGCGAGACCGTGCCGGACCGCGTGCTGGACGAGGCGGCCGAGATCGAACTGGTGGACCTGCCGCCGGACGAGCTGATCCAGCGCCTGCGCGACGGGAAGGTTTACGTGCCGGGCCAGGCGGCGCGCGCCCTCCAGCAATTCTTCCGCAAGGGCAACCTGACGGCCCTGCGCGAGATGGCGCTGCGCCGCGCGGCCGAGCGCGTCGACGACCAGATGCGCGCCTACATGCAGACGCGCGCCATCGCCGGGCCATGGTCGGCCAGCGAGCGCCTGCTGGTGTGCGTCAGCGCCAGCGCGCTCGGCGAGCGCCTGGTCCGCGCCGCGCGGCGCCTGGCCGATGAGCTCAACGCGGAGTGGTTTGCCGCCCACGTCGAGCTGGCCGGCCGCTTAGACGCCGCCGAACGCGACCGGGTGGCGCGCACGCTCCAGCTCGCCGAGGAGTTGGGCGCCAAAGCCGTCACCCTGCCCGGCGGCGACGTGGCTGAGGCGGCCCTGAGCTATGCCCGCCAGCACAACGTCACCAAGATCATCGTCGGGCAGCCGCTCCGGCCGCGCTGGCAGGAGTGGCTGCGCGGCTCCGTCGTGGACCGGCTGATCCGGAGCAGCGGCCCCATCGACGTCTACGTGATCAGCGGCCGGACCCAGGCCGAACCGAAGCCGGGCCGGGAATGGCGGCCGCACGCGCCCTACCGCCGCTATGTCCAGAGCCTGGGGTTGGTCGGGCTGGGCACCCTGCTGGGCTTCCTGCTCGACCCGGCGCTGAGCGCGCAGAAGTGGGCGCTCGCCGGCCAGATTCTGGCCCTGGGACGCCGGCCGCCGGGCTTCGAGTTCGCCGCGCCGGCCCTGGAGCCGACCAACCTGGTCATGCTGTACCTGGCCGTCGTCGTCGTCAGCGCCCTGTCGCTGGGCCGCGGCCCTGCCATCCTGGCCTCGGCGCTGAGCGTGCTGGCTTTCGACTTCTTTTTCGTCCCGCCCTATCTCACGTTCGCCGTCTCCGACACCCAATACGTGCTGACCTTCACCGCCTTCTTCTCCGTCGGCCTGATCATCAGCACGCTGGCGGCCCGCACCCGGGAACAGGCCGAGGCCGCCGAACGGCGCGCGGCTGAGACGGCGGAGTTGTATGATTTGAGCCGCGACCTGGCAGCGGCCGCCTCGCACGACGCCATCGCCCAGACGGTGCTGCGCCACGTCCAGCAGACCTTCGGGCGCGAGGCCGTGGTGCTCTTGCCGCATGCCGGCCGGCTGGCGCCGCACGCCGCCAGCCCCGATTTTCAAATGGACGAGAACGAGCTGGCCGTCGCCGACTGGGTCTGGCGCAACGGCGAGCCCGCCGGCCGCAACACCCACACGCTGGCCGGCGCCGCGCTGCGTTACCTGCCCCTCAAAGCGGCCGGCGGCATCATCGGGGTGCTGGGGGTGCGCGGGCCCGACGGCGACGCGCGCCACCTCACGCCGGAACAGCGCCGCCTGATGGAGGCCTTCGCCGCCCAGGCCGCCCTGGCGTTCGAGCGCGACCGTCTCTCCGAGGCCGCCCGCCAGGCGCAGGTGGCGCAGGCCGCCGAACAGCTGCAGACCTCCCTGCTCAACGCCGTCTCGCACGACCTGCGCACGCCGCTGGTCTCGATCACGGGCGCGCTCTCGACGCTCCAGGAAGCGCAGGCCGATCTCGACGCCGACACGCGCCGCAGCCTGGTGGAGAACGCCGGCGCCGAGGCCGCTCGCCTCAATCGGCTGGTGGGGAACCTGCTGGATATGACCCGGCTGGAGTCCGGCGCCTATCACTTGCGCGCCGAGCCGTGCGACGTGCAAGACGTGATCGGCGCCGCCCTCGACCAGTTGGGCGATCGCCTGGGCGCGCGCCCGATCCGGGTGAACGTGGCGGCCGGGCTGCCGCTGGCGCCGCTGGATTTTGTGCCGATGACGCAGGTGCTGGTCAACGTGCTGGACAACGCCCTCAAGTACTCGCCCGCGGACGAAGCCGTGGAAGTGCGCGCCTTCGCCGCCAGGGAGCGCCTCGTCGTGGAAGTCGCCGACCGCGGCCCCGGCATCCCCGAGGAGGACCTGGCGCGCATCTTCGACAAGTTCTACCGCGCCCACAAGCCCGGCAACGTCAGCGGCAGCGGGCTGGGCCTCTCGATCTGCAAGGGCATCGTCGAGGCCCACGGCGGCCGCATCCGCGCCGAAAACCGCGAAGGCGGCGGGGCGCGGATCGTGATTGAAGTGCCGCTGAAACGCGAAGCGGCCGGGCCTTGACGATGGCTGAGCCCGCCCTGCGCGTCCTGGTCGTCGACGACGAACCCGCCATCCGGCGCTTTCTGCGCGTCTCGCTGACGGCCCATCACTATTCGGTCGTCGAAGCCGACAGCGGGGCGGCGGCGGTGACGGCGGTGAGCGCCCACCGTCCGAGCCTGGTCATCCTGGACCTGGGCCTGCCGGACCTGGACGGTGTGGAGGTCACGCGCCTGCTGCGAGCCTGGACGCGCGTCCCGATCCTCGTCCTTTCGGTGCGCGGCGCCGAGGCCGACAAGATCGCGGCGCTGGACGCCGGCGCCGACGACTACCTGACCAAACCCTTCGGCGTGGGGGAGTTGCTGGCGCGGATGCGGGCCGCCCTGCGCCACTCGGCCGCCGCTTCGGCCGCCGCCGTCTTCACCAGCGGCGACCTGACGATTGACTTTGAGAAGCGTGTCGTGACCTGCGCCGGCGCGGAGGCGTCGCTGACGCCCAACGAGTACGATCTGTTGCGTGTGCTGGCCGTGAACGCGGGCAAGGTCCTCACCCACCGCCAACTGCTGCGCGAGGTGTGGGGCGTCGGCTACGAGCAGGAGCTGCACCTGTTGCGCGTCAACATCAGCAACCTGCGCCGCAAGATCGAGGCCGACCCCTCCCGCCCGCGCCACCTCGTCACCGAGCCGGGCGTCGGCTACCGACTGCGGTTCGACGGATAGTTAAATGGGAGGAGCGCAGCGAGTTGCTGCGCTCCCCGGTGATCTTCTTTCCACCAGCGCCGCTGGCGCGCTCAGTTCGTGCTGCCGGGCGCAGGTGTGGCCGTCGGGGCCGTGTCCGGGTTCAAGAACGACCGGCCGCCGCGCCCGCCGCCGAAGCCGCGCGGGCCGAAACCGCGGCCGATCCCAAAGCCGGCGTCGTGCCCGCCCCAGAAGCCTTTATCCAGGCCCTCGAGCAGCCAGTCCGCGTGCTCCCGCGTGATGGTCCCGGCAGTGACCGCTTCTTCGATGGCCGTGCGCGTCTGCGCCTGGCAGGCCTCGTTCACAGCCGCCTGAACATCCTCGAGCGCCACGCCGGCCTCCTCGGCCAGGTCGGCCAGCGTCCGGCCGCCCCACATCTGCGTCTGGAGCTCATCAACGGTCATGTCGAGCGCCTCGGCCGCCGCCTCCAGGCCGGCCTGGCCGCAGACTCCACGCCCGCCGAAGCCGCCGTGATGCGCCAGCGTCGTGGTGTCCGCCGCCGCCTCGGTCGGCTGGACGTAGGTCAGCACGCCCAGGCCGAGCGCCGCGGCCGCCGCGCCCAGCACCACGAGGCCGGCCAGCTTGCCGGCAATCCTGACTAACGGTGACATTTGCTTACCTCCTGTGTAACCGCCGGGCCCAATGCCCGGCCATGTGATTGACCCGAGAATAACGGGAAGATGTTCAGAAAGTGTCCAGGCCGCCTAAGAAGCTTCTGAGAACCGGTCCGGCTGAAGGGGGCGTTTTCGAATTTTGTGTAATTCCCCACCAGCCGGGGCGCACGGCCGTGCGCCCCAACGCGTTTACACAGGCATCGGAATACGGCCCTGAAGGGTCTGTTATTGCACGTCCAGCACGAAGTTGAAAGCCGCGGCCCGGCCGTCGGCCGCCTCCTGGACGTCCATCAGCAGCGCCTCGGCGAAGATTCCGTCGCTGGCGTTGCGCGGCTCGCCGGGGAAGTAGAGCTGGGTGGTGAGCACCGGCTGGCCCGGGGCCTGCACCTTGACGTGGATGTGCCGGGTGCGGCCCGGGTACAGTCCGGGGACGATCGTCTCCAGCGTGTAGCGCCCCTGCGCGTCGGCGAACTGGTGCCCGCGCAGCCGGTAGCCCACGTTGTCGTACTCGCCGGCGTCGTCGGCGTGCCAGAAATCCAGCAGGGCGCCGGCCACCGGCTGGCAGGCGGTGGTGAGCACAAAACCGGTGACCACCAGCCGCGTGCCGGCCAGGCCGGGCTCCAGCAGCGAAGTGCGCTCGGGCGAGTTGGGCGTGAAGTAGGGGCCCTCGGTCTGCGCGGGCGTCACCTCGTCGTCGTCGCCGCACTGCGGCGTCGGCGACAGGACCAGCGCCGGCGCACTCGTCTGGGAGGGGGCGGAGGGCGACGTTTGGGTCGGCGCCGCCGCTGGCGCGCTTGTCGGTGACGGGGCGGAGGCCGACGTTTGGGTCGGCGCCGCCGCTGGCGCGCCGCAGGCGGCCAGGATGACGGGCAGGCAGGCTTGCAGAAAGACCCGGCGGCTGATCTGGCCCATTACTCACTCTCCTCGCTGATGTTGTGTTACGCCGCCGCAGGCGGGGCAGCCCGCCGCCGCCGCACCCAGTCGATGATAACCGATAGCGCCGCGACCGCCGCCGCCAGGCCCACGAAGATGGCGACATTCTTAGCCAGGCCGAGCCAGCCGGCCAGCCCGCCCTCCCGGCCTTCATGGAACTCCCCCTCGCCCCGGGACCCGCCCGGGCCGCGGCCGGGCCGCAGTTCCTCTACAGGTTCACCGGGCTCGAATAAGCCCCGGCCGTCCGAAACCTCAGCTCCAAAACCCAGCCGGCGTCCCGCGCGCTCGCCGGCGACCGGACTTTGCGAGCCCTCCCCCTGCACCACGGCGACCGTCACGCCGACGACGGCCAGCGCCGCCGCCAGGATAACGAGGAGACGCGCCAGAGTCTTCATGTCTACTTCGCCTCCTGCCGGAAGGCGGCCGGCGTCGCGACGGGGCTGGCCTGAACCGCGGGCTTGCGCCCCAGGTTCAGGATCGGGCGGATGAGGTAACGCTTCACGGCGCTCAGGATCCACTTCCAGTGCAGGGCCACATGCAGGCCGGCGATGAACACCAGCAGGTCCGCCGACTGGCGGTGCAGGCCTTCCCAGGTCCGGCCGCCCGTCAGCGTTATCCCGAACAGCGGCAACGCCTCACGCGAGATCAGCACGCCGGTGAAGGTGACGACGACGAAATCGATAAAGAGCAGGACGTTCAACGCCAGGTTGACGCGCGCCTGGCCGGACAGGCGGCCCCAAAAGCGGCGCACAGCGGCGGCGATCCAGGCCCAGTGCAGCAACAGATGGACGAGGACCGCGACGGCCAGGGCGAGGCTCAGCCACTCATGGATGGCCAGGCCGGTGAGCGCCGGCGCCAGGGCCAGCATGAGGGCGGCAAAAAGCGCGCCGTCCAGCCACAGGTTGATCTGAGCCGGGCGGGATTGAACTGACTTCGTGGCATTCATAGGGTCTCCTGATAGCGTTGTCGATCGGGGCCGTATCCCGTGTACTGGCGCCGGGGCGCACGACCGCGCCTCCCTGCCGGTGGCAATGACACAAAACTCGAAAAACGACCTCGATCGGGGGTAGTCTAGGAGAGGGTTGTTCAGAAACGGCTCAGAAATGCTGAATACCGGATAAGAACCGGGCCACTCGGATGTCGGGGACCCCACGGCCGTTGCGGCCACGGCCCCAAGAGCGTATCTCTAAACCCGCCCGATAGCCGCCGGCAGTGCCGTCGGCGACGCCTCTGCTGAGGTTTAGAGACAGGTTCTAAATCAAATCTGAACACGCCTCGGTTATCCTGGCCGGCATGGCGCTTGAGTACAATAAGGACATGGCTAGGAAAGTCCTGGTCGTCGATGACAAGGCCAACGTGCGCGACCTGTTGCGCGATTACCTGACCCAGCAGGGCTTCCAGGTCGCCATCGCCACCAACGGCCGCGAGGCGCTCTACGCGGCGCGCCAGGAGGCGCCGGATGTCATCCTGCTGGACATCATGATGCCGGAGATGGACGGCTACGAATTCCTGCGCCGTTTCCGGCGCGAGCGCAATGCGCCCGTCATCGTCCTGACCGCGCGCGAAGCCGAGAGCGACGCCGTCCTGGGCCTGGAACTGGGCGCCGACGACTACGTCATCAAGCCGTTCCGCATGCGCGAACTGGAGGCCCGCATCCGGGCCGTGCTGCGCCGCGCCGAGCCGCCCGGCCCGGCCCGCCAGCCGCTGCGCGTCGGCGATCTGTGGCTGGACGAGGCCGCCCACACCGCCACAGCGCGCGGCGTCGCGCTCACGCTCACGCCGACCGAGTTCAACCTGCTGCGGCTGTTGATGAGCGCGCCGGGCCAGGTCTTCACCCGCCAGCAACTGGCGGACCATCTGGCTGCCGACGGGTTCACGGGCCTGGAGCGCACGCTCAACGTCCACATCCGCAACCTGCGCGCCAAGATCGAGCCGGACCCCGACCAGCCGCGTTACATCGAGACCGTATTCGGCGTCGGCTATCGCCTGAACAGGCCGGAGCCCTGAGCCATGCTGCCGTCGCTGCGCCGGAAGCTGACCCTGGCCTTCCTGCTGGTCGCCCTGACGGTGGCCCTGCTGGTGGCGGTATCATTGCGCGCCTTCAGCGCCGGCAGCCTGGACCGCCTGATCGTCGAGCAGCAGCGCGGCGAGCTGCAAAGCGCCCTGGCGACGTACTACGAAGCGACCGGCTCATGGGAGGGCGTCGCGTCCAGCCTGGGCCGGAGCGCCCCCCCGCCCAACAACCGGCGCGAGCTGGAGGCCGGGGCCGACTGGGAAGGCCCGGAGCACGCGCCCCGGCGCAATCGGCGCGAGTTGTTCGGCGTCGTGGATGTGAGCGGGACCGTGGTGGTCCCGCTGCTGCCCGATTACCCCCTCGGGGCGCGCGTCCCGGCCGAGGTGCTGGCCCAGGGCCAGCCGATCCTGGTTGACGGACAGCGGGTGGGCACCATCCTCACGGCCACGGAAGCGCCCGGCCTGAACCCGGAGGAGGCCGCTTATCTCCAGCGCACCACGGTCGCGCTGCTGGTCGCCAGCGCCGGCGCGGTGCTGGTGGCGCTGCTGGTCGGGATGCCGCTGGCCGGGACGTTGACGCGCCCCCTGCGCGCCCTGACCGAGGCCGCGCACCGCATGGCGGGCGGTGAACTGGAACAGGCCGTGCCGGTGAAATCGTCCGACGAAATCGGCGAACTGGCGGCGGCCTTCAACCGCATGAGCCGCGAGATCGCGCGCGCCCACCAGGCCCGCAAGCAGATGACGGCCGACGTGGCGCACGAGCTGCGCACGCCGCTGACCGTCATCGCCGGCCATATCGAGGCCATGCGGGACGGCGTGCTGCCCGCCACCCCCGAGCGCCTGTCCGTGATCTACGCCGAGATCGAGCAGTTGCAGCATCTGGTCGGCGACCTGCGGACGCTGACCCAGGCCGACGCGGGCGAGTTGAAGCTGAACCTGACGCCCCTGCCGCCCGGAGAGCTCCTGGACCAGGCGCGCGCGACGTTCGAGCCTCAGGCCGGGCAGAAGGGCGTGGCGCTGGAGATCCAGGTGGAGGCCCGGCTCCCGGCCGTCCGGGTGGACGAGATCCGGATGACCCAGGTCCTGGAGAACCTGATCAGCAACGCCCTGCGCTACACGCCGGCCGGCGGTCGGATCACGCTGAGCGCCGCGGCGCAGGGCGACCAAGTGCGGCTCAGCGTGGAAGACACCGGGCCCGGCATCCCGCCCGAGCACCTGCCGCACGTCTTCGACCGCTTCTACCGCGCCGACGAGTCGCGCAGCGGCGATGACGGCGAGTCCGGGCTGGGCCTGGCCATCGCCAAAGCCATCGTCGAGGCGCACGGCGGCGCGCTGACGGCCGAAAACCGGACGGGCGGCGGCGCGCGCTTCAGCCTCACCCTGCCGGCGCGCGGACGGCCTGCCGCCGGCCTTGACGCGCAGCGGTCACCTGGGGAATAATCCCATCCCATGACCGCCCAACACGTCTCGTGTCCGCGCTGCATGTGTAGCCGGCGGGCCTGCTGATACCCGCCTGGCAACTCCGCATCTTTCTCCTGACCCCAGATCGAAAAGAGAGCCGGACCCAGCGACACGGGTATCCCCGCGGACCGGGCGGTCCGCCGGCAGGCCCGCGTGTTTCCTGGGCAGGCTGAAAAGCCTGACCGGTTGCGCCAACAAGCAAGCCATCGGAGCCTCGTATGAAAATCGCCAATGACGTCACCGAACTGATCGGCAACACCCCGCTGGTCCGCCTCCGCCGCCTGGCCGAGGGCGCCGGCGCGGAGATCGTGGCCAAGCTCGAGTTCTACAACCCGGCCCACAGCGTCAAGGACCGGATCGGCGTGTCGATGATTGACGCGGCCGAGCAGGCCGGGCGGATCAAACCGGACACCATCATTCTGGAGCCGACCAGCGGCAACACCGGCATCGCGCTGGCCTTTGTCTGCGCGGCGCGGGGGTACAAATGCACACTCGTCATGCCGGATACGATGAGCAAGGAGCGCCGGATGCTGCTGCGCGCTTATGGCGCGGATCTGATCCTCACACCCGGCAGCGAGGGCATGACCGGCGCCCTGAAGCGGGCCGAGGCCATGGCGGCGGCCGACCCGCGCTACTTCATCCCGCAGCAGTTCCAGAACCCGGCCAATCCCGAAATCCACCGGCGGACGACGGCCGAGGAGATCTGGCGCGACACCGACGGCCGCGCCGATATCCTGGTGGCCGGGGTCGGAACCGGCGGCACCATCACGGGCGTCGGCGAGGTGCTCAAGGCGCGCAAGCCGTCGTTCCGGTGCGTGGCCGTCGAGCCGGACGCCTCGCCGGTGCTGTCCGGCGGGCCGAAGGGCCCGCACCCCATCCAGGGCATCGGCGCCGGCTTCGTGCCGGACGTCCTCAACACCCGGATTTATGACGAAATAATCCGGGTGAAGAACGACGACGCCTTTGAGATGGCGCGGCGCGCGGCGCGCGAGGAAGGGCTGCTGGTGGGGATCTCGTCCGGCGCCGCCTTGTGGGCCGCGATCCAGGTGGGCCGCCGCCCCGAGAACGCCGGCCGGCTGATCGTCGTCATCATCCCGTCCTTCGGCGAGCGCTATCTCAGCACGGCGCTGTTCGCGGAC
This sequence comes from Anaerolineales bacterium, assembly GCA_034434015.1. Lineage (GTDB taxonomy): Bacteria > Chloroflexota > Anaerolineae > Anaerolineales > UBA6663 > SpSt-583. The sequence continues at coordinate 9,919 of DAOUAB010000237.1, read as the reverse complement.
CTGGCCGAGCCTGAGCCTGCCCGCGCGGGGTAACCGGAGCCGCAGACAGCCGACGAGGTGTGGCATGTGGACCACGATGCGACGCGACATCCAGGCCGTGCTGGACCGCGACCCGGCGGCGCGCGGCGTGCTGGAAATCCTGTTATGCTACCCGGGCCTGCATGCGGTCTGGATTCACCGGGCATCGCACTGGCTGTGGCAGCGCGGCCTCCGGCTCCTTGGCCGCTGGGTGTCGCAGTTGGGCCGCGCGCTGACCGGCATCGAAATCCATCCCGGCGCGACCATCGGCCCCGGCCTCTTCATCGACCACGGGATGGGCGTGGTGATCGGCGAGACGGCCGAGATCGGCGCCGACGTCACCCTGTACCACGGCGTCACCTTGGGCGGCACCAGCCTGAACAAAGGCAAGCGCCACCCCACCCTGGGGGACCGGGTGGTGGTCGGCGCGGGGGCCAAGGTGCTGGGCGCCATCACCGTCGGCGCGGACAGCCGCATCGGCGCGAACGCCGTGGTGGTGAAGCCGGTGCCGCCCAACTCGGTCGTCGTGGGCGTTCCCGGCCAGATCGTGGCGCGCAGCAAGAAGCACACGGCCGCGGACGCGCCGGACCTCAACCACACGACGCTGCCCGACACGCTCGGCGTCTCGGTGGCTACCCTGCTGGCGCGCGTGGACGCGCTCGAGCGGCAGTTCCAGGCCCATCACCGTGAGGCGTTGCCGCCGGTGCTGCACGTCCACGCGCCGGAGGCCGGCGCCTGGCACGGCGAGGATTTCTCGATCTGATGACAATTGGCACTAAACCTATCCGATTAGGATCGGGTATGCTGGGTGCCGGTCAAGACTGCAAGAGTAATCAAGTCCAAATGCATGAGCTGGCCGTCACCGAGAGTGTCCTGGAGATTGTGCTGCGCCACGCCGAGCCGGCCGGCGACGTGCGGATCACGGACGTGCACTTGGTGATCGGCCAGTTGTCTTCCATCGTTGACGACTCGGTGCAGTTCTACTGGGACACCCTCAGCGAGGGCACGCGGGCGCAGGGCGCGCGCCTGCACTTCCGCCGGGTCCCGGCCGAACTGCGCTGTCTGGATTGCGGCCGGCAGTACCCCCTCACCGACGAGACCCTGACCTGCCCGGAGTGCGGCAGCGCGCGGGTGCGGGTCATCGCCGGAGAAGAGTTCCGCGTCGAGGCCATCGATGTGGAGCCGGTTGCCGCCCCCAAGGAGGCGTCCCCATGACCCAGCGCATCCCCGTCGTCGAGAAGATCCTGAGCGCCAACGACCGCCTGGCCGAGCAGAACCGCGCCCGGCTGGACGCCGCCGGCGCGCTCGGCCTGAACATGCTGGCCTCGCCCGGCGCCGGCAAGACCAGCGTCATCGTGCGCACCATCCAGGCCCTGTCGCCGCATCTGAAGATCGGCGTGGTGGAGGGCGACACCGCGCCGGTGACCATCGACGCCGACCGCGTGAACGCCGCCGGCGCGCCGGCCGTGCAGATCAACACCGGCGGCGACTGCCACCTGGACGCCGTGATGCTGGCCAACGCCCTGGGCGCGCTGCCGCTGGAGGGGTTGGACCTGCTGATCGTGGAGAACGTCGGCAACCTGGTCTGCACCGCCGCCTTTGCGCTGGGCACGCACCGGACGGTCCTCATCGCCAGCGTGCCGGAGGGCGCGGACAAACCCTACAAGTACCCGGCCATCTATCGCGGCCTGGATGCCCTGATCCTCAACAAGATTGATTTGTTGCCTTACGTGGATTTCGACCTGCCGTACTTCCGGCGCGGGGTGGAGGCCCTCAACCCCGGCGTGGCTTTCTTCCCCCTGTCGTGCCGCACCGGCGAAGGCGTGCCAGCCTGGACCGACTGGCTGCGCGCGCAGGTGGCCGCGCCCGCCTGAGGCGTCATTCCGAGGCGCGCACAGCGAACCGACGAATCTCGGCCGGTCAGCGCTCCAATTATTCTATTCTGCCTGCGCCCGAAGGGGAAGCTCAGCGCCCGGCCGGCGCGGCCGGGATCGGCTTGAGGCCGGCCTCGATCTGCGCGCGCCTCGGCTCCAGGAAAGGCGGCAGGGCCAGTTTCTCGCCCAGCGTCTGCCGGTCCTCGTCTGCCGCGAAGCCGGGGCCGTCCGTGGCGATCTCGAACAGGAGGCCGTTCGAGACGCGGAAGTAGATCGAGTGGAAGTAGAAGCGGTCGATGACGGGCGAGACCGGCAGCCCGGCCCGTTGCACACGCTCGCGCCAATAGAGCTGCTCGTCGTCGTCGGCGACGCGAAACGCGACGTGATGCACGCCGCCCGCGCCCAGCCGGGCCAGAGGGACGCCGCGCGTCTCGACCAGCCATAGCTCGCGGCCCGGCCCGCCGGGGCCGGTCGCATACACCGCGGCCTCCTGGCCGTCCGGCAGGCGGGCGCGTCCGGCCTGGCGGTATTGCAGGACGCGCGTCAGGATGGCGTCGAGGCGGCCCAGCGACGGCGCCGACAGCGCGACGGCGTAGAAGCCGCGCAGGGCATAGGGCGCGGGCACGCCGCCCCCCTCCCACACCTCGCCCTCGAAGGCCGCGCCGCCGTCGTCCACCAGCATCAGGCGCTGCCCCTCCGGGTCCTCGAAGCGCAGCCCGTCCGGCCCGGGGCCGGGCTCCGGACGCGACCAGGGCACGCCGTGCTCGGTCAGCCGCTGCCCCCAGTAATCGAGCGCCGCGCGCCCGTTCACCCGGAAGGCCGTGGCCGTGATACTGTCCGTCCCGCGCTGGTCCGGGCCGACGTGGGGCCAGTCGAAGAAGGTCATATCGGTGCCGGGGCTGCCGACCCTGTCGGCGTAGAACAGGTGATAGGCGCTCACGTCGTCCTGGTTGACCGACTTCTTCACCAGGCGCAGCCCCAGCACGCGCGTATAGAAATCGACGTTGCGCCCGATCTGGCCGGACACGGCGGTGACGTGATGCAGTCCGTTAAGCTCCATGCTTTACCCCGAACGCGCCAGGCGCGCCAGCGCTTCGAACATCGCCGGAACGCCGTCGCCGGTAGCCGCGCTGGTCTCCACAAACGGCGCCTTGAGCGCCGCCGCCAGTTGCTGGCCGTGCTCGACCGGCACGGCGCGCGGCAGGTCGATCTTGTTGCCGACCACCAGGAATTTTACCGCCGGCGCCGTCTTGCGGATCTCGTCCTGCCAGCGTCCGAGGTTCACAAACGTCTCGCGGTTGCCCACGTCATACACCAGCGCCACCGCCCGGCTGCCGCGGTAGAACCCCGGCCGCATGGACCCGAAGCGCTCCTGCCCGGCCACGTCCCAGATGGAGAGCTTGACGGCCCCGTCCGGCAGCTCGACCACCTTGGTCTGAAAGTCCACGCCGATGGTCATCACGCGGCTGGACTCGAAGCGGCCCTCGCTCCAGCGCCGGATGAGCGACGTCTTGCCGACGTTGCCGTCCCCGGCGACGACGACCTTGAGGGTGGGCAGGCGCGTGGACATGGGCGGCGAAATCAGGCGCTGCGCCACAGGCCCAGGTCGAACTCCTGGGGGTAGACCAGGTCCGCCGGGTCCACCGGCGAGGCGCTCAGCCGCTGCTGGTTGGCGGTCTCGAACGTCCGGTGGAGCGTCTCCAGGTACTCCAGCTGTTTGGCGGCCGGCTCCAGCGTGAACAGCGTCACCAGGGTGGTGCGCGCCCCGGCGATAAACGTCAGCCAGCGGCCGTTGTCGATGCCGGTGGAGCGCACGCCGCCGCCGAACATCTCCTCGGCCGCCGAGCGATAGCTGGAGAGCATCGGCACCACCAGCGCCGGATCGACCTCGAACCTGCCGAGCGTGGCCAGCGGCATGCCGGACTCGTTCTCGTAGATGGCGTAGCCCTCGGCGCGCGCGACGTGGCGCTTGCGGATGTTGACGGTCTGGCCCTCGCCCACGGCCGCCCGCCAGTTTCCGCCCTGCGCCTCCAGGATGCGCTCCACGGTGCGGATCTCGCGCCGGTAGTGGCTGTACATCTCCTGGAACTGGGTGCGGTTGATGGCGCCGGCCGCGAAATCTTCAGCCAGGCGCGTGATCTTGGCCTCGACCCGGTCGAGGTAGGCCCGCGCGTCCTCTTCGCTGGAGAGCTTGGGGGGCTTCTCGGAGGGGTTTGGCGCCGGGGCAGCGGCCGGCGAGGCGGCTGGGCCGGGCGACGGGCTGGAAGCCGCCGGCGGCGGTGGCGCCGGCGGAGTGGTCGCCGGTTCGGTTTGGGGCTTGCCGCTCAGGAAACGCCGCAGACGGTCGAACATGCTGATCTCCCGACGCCGATTGTAGACGAAACACGCATGCGCCGCAAAGGAAGCGGCGGTCAGGGGGCATTCGCCGATGGTGGTCAATCTCCAGGCCGCCGCGCCCTGGCCCAACCATTTCCACCGTCGCCCCGGCGAAGGCCGGGGCCCGGAAGCTCCTGCTCTTCTGCGCGCTTCTGCTCCTGGAGGCCGGCTTTCACCGGCATGACGTTGGCGATGGCGGTCTGCCAGGCGGACGGGTCAGCCCAAAGCCCGAAGGCACCCGGCGGTCAGACGACGTCGGCGCGTGCCCCTCTGATCGGCCGCGTTTGTAGATCACGCCGTTTTCTGGTATAAGGAACTGGCATCTGGCAGCAGCCAATCAGCGCAATTGCAGAGGCCGCCCGTCTCAGACAGAACCCGGGCGCTGGTGGAGACTGTCAACGCGGTCTCCTTTTTTTGTTAACGGCCGCTGGTTTCGGGGAGAAGTGGATGATCGTCCATGCCGATTGAACTGGATTTCATCGCGCCGACGGAGGCGGACCGATGAGCGCGCCGGATCGGATTCTGAGCCACCTGATCGCGCTGTATGGCGAACAGGCCGGCCGGTCCGCGCACGCGCGCCTGGCTGAACGTCTGGCCTATTACCGTCGCCGCGTTCGGAGCCCGGAAGCCTCCGCCCTCACCGAGCGCGACGCCCTCCTGATCACCTACGGCGACCAGGTCCGCGCGGCGGGCATCCCTCCCTTACAGACGCTGGCCGAGTTTTGTGTTCAACATCTGACCGGCGTGGTCTCCGGCGTCCATATCCTGCCGTTCTACCCCTGGACCTCGGACGACGGCTTCTCGGTCTCCGATTACCGCGCCGTGGACCCGGCCTTCGGGACCTGGGACGACGTGGACCGCCTGCGCGGCTTCCGGCTGATGTTCGACGCGGTCGTCAACCACGCCTCGGTCCGGCATGCCTGGTTCCAGGCCTTCCTGCGCGACGACCCGCGCTATCGCCGCTATTTCATCAGCGTGGACGGCGCGCCCGATCTCTCCGGCGTGGTCCGGCCGCGCGCCCTGCCCCTGCTGACGCGCTTCCAGACCGCGGCCGGCGAGAAAGCGGTCTGGACCACCTTCAGCGAAGACCAAGTGGACCTGAACTATGCCGAGCCGGACGTGCTGCTCGAGATGCTGGACGTGCTGCTGTTTTATGCCGAACGCGGGGCCGAGTTCATCCGCCTGGACGCCATCGCCTACCTGTGGAAAGAGATCGGCACGGCCTGCATCCACCGGCCGCAGACCCACCGCGTCGTCCGCCTGTTCCGGGCCGTGCTCGACGACGTCGCCCCGCATGTCCGCCTGATCACGGAGACCAACGTCCCGCACGTGGACAACATCGCCTACTTCGGCGACGGCGCGGACGAGGCCCAACTGGTCTACAACTTCGCGCTGCCGCCGCTGACCCTGCACGCCCTGCACACCGGCAGCGCCCGCGCGCTTTCCGACTGGGCGGCCACCCTGCGCCTGCCGTCCGACCGGGTGACGTTCTTCAATTTCCTGGCCTCGCACGACGGGATCGGCCTGAACCCGGCGCGCGGCCTCCTGCCCGAGCGCGACATTGACGCGCTTCTCGCGCGGGTCCGCGCCCACGGCGGCCTGGTCTCCTACAAGCAGGACGCTGACGGGAGCCAGAGCCCGTATGAGTTGAACGTCAACTATTTCGACGCGCTCTCGGACCCGGCCGGCGGCGAGCCGCTGGCGCGGCAGGTGGACCGGTTCATGGCCGCCCAGGCGATCCTGCTGGCGATGGTGGGCGTGCCGGGCCTCTATTTCCACAGCCTGTTCGGCTCGCGGGGCTGGCCGGAGGGCGCGCGCCAGACCGGCCGCCACCGCACCATCAACCGCCAGAAACTGGACCGGGCCGCGCTCGAGCGCGAGCTGGCCGACCCGGCCTCGTTGCGCGCCCAGGTGTTCGGGCGCTATCGGGCGCTGCTGCGCGCGCGGGCCGGGACCTCGGCCTTCCACCCGCACGGCCGGCAGCAAGTGCTGGATTGCGGCGACGCGGTCTTCGCCCTGTGGCGCGCCTCGCCGGACGGCGCGCGGCGTGCGCTGGCGCTCCACAATGTCAGCGCCCAGCCGCAGACCGTACGGCTGCCGGCCGATCTTTACGGGGCGGACGCACGCGATCTGCTGACCGGCCGGCGAGTGACGACGTCCGCGCCCCTGGCCCTGTCGCCCTACCAGATCGCCTGGCTGGAGCTGGAGGGAGGCCGATGACGCGCCTGCGCGAGGTGAAGCCGGGGGCCTGGGGGGGCCTGCTGGCAGAAGAAGTCGCACGCCGCATCCCCGATGACGCCCAGCCCATCATGACCGACTGGAGCCCGTCATGATCCTGCCATTGCTCGCCGCGCTGGCGCTGGCCATCACGGCCGCCAAGCTGGGCGGCTGGCTGTCCAGCCGGTTGGGCCAGCCCGTGGTCCTGGGAGAACTGCTGGCCGGGCTGGTGCTGGGCCCGTCGCTGCTGGACGTGTTCGGCCAGCCGTATTTTAAAGAGGCCCATGTGGGCCAGGCCCTGCACGAGTTCGGTGAACTGGGCGTGATCTTCCTCATGTTCGCCGCCGGCCTGGAGGTCCACCTGGAGGATATGCTGCGGGCCGGGCGGCCGGCGGTGTTGGCCGGCGTCTTCGGCGTGTTCGCGCCGATCCTGCTGGCCGTGGCGACCGTGCTGCCCTTTGGCTATTCGCTGGAAGCGGCTCTCTTTCTGGGGATCGTCCTGGCGGCGACGTCGGTGAGCATCTCGGCGCAGACCTTGATGGAACTCGGCCGGCTGCGCACGCGCGAGGGCCTGACCCTGTTGGGCGCGGCCGTGGTGGACGATGTGCTCGCCATCGGCGTGCTCTCGATCTTCGTCGCCGTCACGCTGGGCGAGGGCGCCAGCCCGCTGGCGCTGCTGTGGATCTTCGTGCGCATGGCGCTCTTCCTGGTCGGCGCCTTCCTGCTCGGCCGCTGGCTGCTGCCGCGCCTGGTCGACTGGGTCGAGGCGCGCCGCCTGCCCATCGCCGAGCCGGTCATCTCGCTGGTGGTCGTCGTCATTTTGTTGTTCGCCTGGGCGTCCGAGTTTGTGGGCGGCGTGGCGGCCATCACCGGCGCCTTCATCGCCGGCGTCGCCCTCGCGCCCAGCTTACTCAAAGACAAAATCGAACGCGGCATTCATACCCTCGCCTACGCGCTGTTCGTGCCGATTTTCCTGGTCAGTATCGGGCTGGCGGCCGACGCCCGCGCGCTGACGGTCGGGGACGCCGGCCTGGTGGCGGCGGTCAGCCTGGTCGCCATCCTCTCCAAGCTCATCGGCGCCGGCGGCGGCGCGCGCCTGGGCGGCCTGCCCTGGCCGGAGGCCGTGCGGGTCGGCGTGGGCATGATCTCGCGCGGCGAAGTCGGCCTGATTGTGGCCTCGGTCGGCGCCGCGAACGGCCTGCTCACGGAGGCGGCCTTCACGGCCGTCGTGCTTATGGTACTGGCGACGACGCTGGTGACGCCGCCGCTGCTGCGTCTGGCGTTTCGCGAAAAGGAGGCCCTGCATGCCTGAAATGGTCGTTCTGGTCCTGGAGGACGCCGAGAAAGTAGACGAAGTGCTGGAGGCCTGGCTGCGGGTCGGCGTGCCGGGCGCCACCGTCCTGGACAGCGCCGGCCTGGGCCACACCTTTGGCGAACAGGCGCTGCGCGACGACCTGCCCCTGATCCCATCGCTGGCCAGCCTGATGCGGACGCGCGAAGAGACCAACCGGACCCTGTTCAGCGTGGTCCCGGACGGGTTCGATCGGCAGGCCCTGGTCGCAGCCACGGAGGCGATCACGGGCCCGCTGGAGGCCCCCAACACCGGCATCCTGTTCAGCCTGCCGGTCACGTTTGCGCGCGGTCTGCACCGCCGCCGGCCGGCCCCGTGAGCGCGGACCGGGCCGCGATACCGTTGACGAAGACCGAGTGGAGCCGCCCGTCATGGACTGGAACGCCCTGCTGAGCACGCCCGCCGCCGCCGTCACGCTGCGCATCGTCCTGATCCTGCTGCTCAGCCTGCTGGCCGGCTGGCTGCTGCGCCGCGCCGCGCGGCTGGTGGAGCGCCGGCTGGAACAGCGCGAACACGACCCGGAGCGGGTGCGCCGGCTGAAGACGCTGGTCTCCACCGGGCGCAGCGCGGTCTACGTCGTCGTGCTGATCGTGGCGCTGCTGATGATCCTGCAGGCGCTGGCGATCGACATCGCGCCGCTGTTGGCCAGCCTGGGCGTCGCCAGCCTGGCGCTCTCGCTCGGCGCGCAGGCGGTGATCAAGGACGTGATCGGCGGCGTCCTGATCCTGGCTGAAAACCAGTTCACGGTCGGCGATGTGATCAAGGTGGGCGAGGTCAGCGGCGAGGTGGAACGGATCACGCTGCGCGCGACATACCTCCGCGACCTGGAGGGCCGGCTGCATTGTGTGCCGAACGGCGACGTGCGCACGGTCTCCAACCTCACCGCCGGCTGGGCGCGGGCCGTCGTCGACCTGAGCCTGCGTTATGGGACCGACATGGCGCGCGTCCTGCCGGCGCTGGAGGCGGCGGCGGCGCGCGTGGCCGAGGACGAGACGATCAAGGCCGACCTGCTCGAGACGCCCCAGGCGCTGGGCTGGGTCGCCCTGAAAGATGCGTCGATCCAGGTCCGCCTGATGGCGCGGACGGCGCCCGGCAAACAGTGGGGGGTGATGACGGCGATGCGCCGCTATGGGGTGGAGGCGCTCCAGGCCGAAGGCCTCGAGGTCGGCCTGGCCGTCGGACCGGCCTATCCCCACCCGGAACCGAAGGCCTAGGTGATGAGCGACCGACCCGATCCCCTCCCGCCCGCCCGGGCCGACGCCCTGGCCGCCGCGCGCGCCCTGCTGGCCGGCATCCCGGCGGGGTGTTTTCACGCGCCTGCGACTGCCGGCACCTGATGTTCGTCGCCTATCAGCTTCCCTGACGCCGCCGCTTGCCGAACCTTTGACGACCATGTCCCCTGCTCCTACCTCCCGCCGTATCGGCTTCATCTCTACCCGCTTCGCCGGCACCGACGGCGTCTCGCTGGAGGCCGCCAAGTGGGCGGCCGTGCTGGAGCGCCTGGGCCACACGTGCTACTACTTCGCCGGCGAGTGCGACCGGCCGGCGGCGCGCAGCCGCGTGGTGCCGGAGGCCTTCTACCGCCACCCGGCCATCGACGCCATCAACCGGGTGGCCTACACCGGCGACTGGACCACGGCGCAGCAGGCGCGCGCCGCCCATCCCGAGCTGGCCGGCCTTTACAAGGATTTCTTCTCCATCTACATCCGGCCGCCGCACATTTCGCGCCAGGTCCAGGAACTGACCGCGCATTTCAAGGAGCAGCTGTACGCCTTCGCGCACGACTTCGAGCTGGAGCTGCTGATCATCGAGAACGCCAGCACCATCCCGCTCAACCTGCCGCTCGGACTGGCGCTGGCCGAGTTCGTCGCCGAGACCGGTTACCCGACCATCGCCCACCATCACGATTTCCACTGGGAACGCCAGCGCTTCATGGTCAATTGCGTCCACGATTACATCGCGGCCGCCTTCCCCCCCGCCCTGCCGTCCATCCGCCATGTCGTCATCAATTCGGTCCAGGCGCAGCAACTGGCCTCGCGCCACGGACTGACGTCGCGCATCATCCCCAACGTCATGGACTTCG
>DAOUAB010000236.1:0-10819 GCA_034434015.1 Anaerolineales bacterium | reverse complement strand
GCCGTAACCTGGGCCTGGAATATGCGCGGGGCGAGGTCGTGGCCTTCATCGACAACGACGGTTACGCCCACCCGGACTGGCTGGCCGAGACCGTGCGGGTCCTGCTGGATCGGCCCGAAGTCGGGGCCGTGGCGCCCCTGGTCTTCTTTGAAAAGAACAAGCTTGTCCTGAATGGCGCCGGCGCGACCGTGAACTGGCAGGGCTACGGCGGCGATGTCGCCTTTTATGAGCCGTACGAATTTGCCCGTCTGCCGGAGGAGGTGCTGTACCCGATGGGCTGTGGCATGGTGCTGCGCCGGGCGGCGCTGGACAAAATCGCCCCGCTTGACGACGCGCTGCTCAACTACTTCGACGACACCGAGGTCGGTTTCCGGCTGTGGGCGGCCGGCTTCCGCGTCGCCGTCGCGCGCCGGGCCTGGGTGGACCACGACTTCAATTATTCCAGCCGTTTCCTGCCGGGCCGGGCGAGCCTGATCCAGCGCGGGCGCATCCGCACGGTCCTCAAGTATTTCCCCATCCGCCATCTGGCGCGTTTTGCCTGGCGCGAAGCAGGCCACGTGATCCGCAACTGGCCCTTGTGGCCGATCTTCGTCGGCGCGTGGCTGTGGAACGCCGCCCATCTGGCCTCGGCGCTGCGCCAGAGGCGGCGGTTCGGGGCCGGGTTCAAGGACCTTGAGCGCCTCCTCTCGCCGACCTGGGGTTGGTTCCCGTCGGCGGCGCCGACGCACACCCTGTATCGGCCGCGGCTCGCGGCGCTGGGGCCGCTGGTGCATGTCGGCGATGAGGCCCAGGACCACCTGGTGTTCGGCTGGTACTGGGCGGAGGCGCGCCGCGGCGTGTTTTTTCGCTGGACGGCGGCGCAGGCCTCGGTCTTCGTCCGCCTGCGGACGGCCTGCGAACTGTTGTGGCTCGTCCTCCAGCCGGCGGCTGTCCAGACGCTGAGCGTGCGCGTGCGCCGGCTGGGCGAGGTCGACCCGGTCTGGGAGACGGTCCTGGCCGATCTGCGCCCGGGGCCTGACTGGCAGTTCCTGTCTCTGGATTGCCCGCTCCCGGCCGGGGACTATGAGGTGTTGCTGCTGGCGCACGCGACGGCGCTGCGCCAGGGTCGGACCGTCGGCGTGGCGGTCCACCGGATCGAGTTTCGTTAGTGTGGTCATGCGCGTTGCCTTCGCGGTGCCGTTCTTTGGCCCCGGTCTGACGAACGGGTCCGAACACCTGGCTTACCATCTGGCGCGGCGTCTGGTGGAGCTCGGCGCTGCGGTGGACGTGTACACGACGTGCACGGCCCGGGCGCGCGCCGTTGCGCCGTTTGCCCTGCGCTGGCCGGCGGATTTTCCGGCGGCGCCGGAGGTCTCGGCCGGCATCCGGATCCGGCGCTTCCCGGTGACGTTCGCCATGCCGGCGGCGCTGGCGCGCCTGGCCTCCACGCTGATCGCCGCCCGCTGGCGCGCGGAGGAACGTCGCTATGGCGTGGTCCTCAAAGGCTCGGCCGCGCTCGAGACGTACTATGCGCGCCGCGCCCGCTCCCGGCCGGCCTGGTACGATCAGGTGTTCCTCGCCGGGCTGGGGCCATGGTCGGCGCCGCTGCGGCGCGAGCTGGAACTCCGCCTGCCGGACTACGACGTGGTGGTGACCGGCTTCGTGCCCTTTGCGCTGCCCGGGCAGGTCATCCGGCTGACGCGCCGGCTGGGCAAACCGGCGGCCCTGCTGCCCCTGTTCCATCCCGAGGACTTGTTCCACCACCACCGGACGTTCTATGAGATGTTTGCGGAGGCCAGCGCCGTGCTGGCGCTCACCGGCTACAGCGCCGGCCTGTTCCGGCGGCTGGCCCCGGCGAGCCGCCCGATCGAGCTGGGGGCGGGGGTGGAGGCGGAGGCCTACTCGCGGGCCGACATCTCCGGCGCGCGTTTCCGCGCCCGCTACGGTCTGGGCGATGATGATCTCGTGCTGTTTGTGGGCCGCAAGGAGCCCGGCAAGCGCTACGACCTGGCGGTGGCGGCCGTGGAGCGGCTGGCGCGGCCGGGGACGACGCTGGTGATGGTCGGGGAGGATGTGGACCGGGCGCCGCTGCGCTCGGCGCGCACCCGGCACCTCGGCAAGATTCCGCTGGAGGACCTGCGGGACGCCTATGACGCCTGCCGCGTCCTGCTGGCGCCCTCGGAGCATGAGAGTTTTGGGATGGTGCTGCTGGAGGCCTGGATGCGCGAGAAGCCCGTGATCGGCAACGGCCGCTGCCGGCCGCTGGCCTCGCTGATCGACGAGGGCCGGGACGGCTTCGTGAGCTGGACGGCGGACGATATGGCGGAACGCCTGCGGCTGTTGCTGGATCAGCCGGAGCTGGCGCGCCAGATGGGACAGCGCGGCCGGCAGAAAGTGCTGCGGCAGTACACCTGGGAGGTGGTCGGGCGCAAGCTCTTCGACATCCTGGGCGAGCTCGCCGCGCCGCACGCCGGGCGCGCGTGACGCCGATGCGCATCCTGCACCTGTGCGCCCGCTACTGGCCCGGCCTGGGCGGGATCGAACGCTACGCGCGCGAGATCTCCGAGCGCCTGGCCGCGGACGGCCACACCGTGACCGTGGCCACGACGGACGCGGACGAAGCCGAGTCGTTCTGGGACCCGCGCCGCCGCCGTCTGTCGGAACGGGAAATTGAACTCGGCGGCGTGCGTATCCGGCGCTACCCTCTGCGTTATCTGCCCCTGGCGCCTCGCTCGTATTCGGTGCTGCGCTATCTGGTCTTCCCGGTGTTGGCGGCCGCGCCTTTCGTCCCGGAGCGCTGGTTGCGCGCGCTGGCGCGCCTCACGCCCTGGGCCCCGGACCTGTGGCGCTGGGCGGCGACCACGCCGGAGCGCTACGACCTCATCGGCGCGCTGGGCATCCTGTACGAGCCGTTCCTGGCGGCGGGCCTGCACCTGGCGCGCCGCCTGGGGGCGCCGTGCGTGGCTTTCCCGTTCACCCACCTGGGCGCGGGGCCGGCGCCGGCCCGGGACAGCGTCAGCCGGTACTACACCATGCGCCACCAGGTCGGCCTGGTGCGCGCCGCCGAGGCCGTCGTCGCCATGACGCCGACCGAAGCCGCCTTCTATGAGCGACAGGGTGTGCCCGCCGACCGGCTGCGGATCGCGCCGCCGGGCATCGAGCCTGAGGCGGTGACGGGCGGCGACGCCGACCGGTTTCGCGCCCGGCACGGCCTGCGCGGCCCTGTCGTCGCGTTTCTCTCGGCGATGGCGCGCGACAAGGGCGCCATGCACGTCGTCGAGGCGGTGCGCCGGCTCTGGGCGGCGGGCCGCGCGGTGGAACTGGTGCTGGCCGGCCCGGTGCTGGCGGAGTTCGAGCGCTACCGGGCGACCCTGCCGGCGGCGGCGCGCGACCGCCTGCGCGTGCTCGGCCCGGTCAGCGAGGCCGAGAAGCGGGACCTGTGGGCGGCGGCCGACGTGGTCGCCATGCCGTCGCGCACGGACTCGTACGGCATCGTCTTCCTGGAGGCCTGGGCGAACGGCAAACCCGTGATCGGTTCGCGGGCCTGGGGCATGAGCGACGTCATCCGCGAGGGCGAGGACGGCCTGCTGGTCCCCTACGGCGACGTCGGCGCGCTGACAGCGGCGCTGGCGGGCCTGCTGGACGATCCCGAGCGTCGGGCGGCGCTGGGCGCGCGCGGCGCCGCGAAGGTCCTGGCCTCCGGCGCCTGGGCGCAGCGCTATCCGGCCGTGCGCGACCTCTACCTGGCGCTGGCGGGGCGGTCGGCGTGATGCGCATCCTTCAGGTCGTCCACCAGCGTCTGCCGACCTGGGTCGGCGGCGTGGAAGTCTACACCCACGGTCTGGCGCAGGCGCTGCTGGCCCGCGGACACGCCGTGGAGGTGTTCGTGCGCGAGGCCGGCGTCGGCGGCCTGCGGGCCGAGGTGTACGACGGCGTGCCCGTGCAGCGCTTCCTGGCCGCGCCGCGTTCCGAGGCGCAGCGCTGGCTGGCCACCTTCGGGGATCCGGAATGCCAGGCCGCGTATGCCGACGTGCTGGCGCGCTTTCAGCCGGACGTGGTGCATTTCCAGCATCTGCTCGGCCTGCCGGCGGCGTTGTTGGAGATGACGCGGGAGCGCGGCCTGCCGGCCATCGTCACCCTGCACGATTACTGGTTTGTCTGCGCCAACACCAAACTGCTGACCAATTATAATGAGCAGGTCTGCGGCGGGCCGCGCGCCTGGGTGAATTGCGGCCGGTGCGGCCTGGCCCGGGCCGGCTTCGACTGGGCCAGCCTGGCGGCCCCGGCGCTGGCGCCCGTGTTCGCCTGGCGCGACCGGCGGCTGCGCCAGGTTCTGCGGCGCGCCACAGCCCTGATTGCGCCGACCGAATTCGTCCGGGACACCTACCGGCGTCTGGGAGCGCCGGCCGATCGCCTGCTTGTCCTGGATTACGGCATCGCGCCCCCACCGGCGGCGGCGGCGCCGCTGCGCGCCGAGGGCCCTTTGCGGGTAGCGTACCTGGGCGCCATCGCCCGCCTGAAGGGCGTCCACGTGCTGGTGGAGGCGTTCCAGGCGTTGCCGCCGGACGCCCAGCTATGGATCGCCGGCGACATGGACCGCCAGCCCGAATACGGGCGCCGTCTGCGGCAGATGGCCCGGCATCCGGGCATCCGTTTCCTGGGCCAGCAGGGGCGCGCGGCCCTGTGGGAACTGCTCGATTGGGCCGATCTCGTGGCGGTCCCGTCAATCTGGTACGAGGTCTCGCCGCTGGTTGTGCATGAGGCTTTTGCGATGCGGCGCCCGGTGATCGCCTCGGGCCTGGGGTCTCTGGCGGGCTGCGTGCGCGACGGCCAGGACGGCCTGCTGGCGCCGCCCGGCGAGCCGGAGGCGTGGTCCGCGCGCCTGGCCGAGATCGCGCGGGATCGCCGGCGCCTGTTCGAGCTGCAGGCCGCCATCCGGCCGGTGCGGACCGCCGCGCAGCAGGCGGTCGAACTGGAGACGCTGTACGCCAGGGAAGTGACCAAGAGTCTTCGATGACCCCGTTGATCAAAGTGATCCCCACGCCGCTGCCGGACCTGTTGGTGGTCGAGGTGCCGGTGTTCCGCGATGCGCGCGGCTTCTTCCTGGAAAGTTACCACCAGGACAAGTTCGCGGCGGCCGGCCTGCGCGCGACCTTTGTCCAGGACAACCATTCCCGTTCGCGGGCGGGTGTGCTGCGCGGCCTGCATTATCAGGATATGACCGCGCCGATGGCCAAGCTGGTCCGCTGCACGCGCGGCGCGATCTTCGACGTGGCCGTGGATCTGCGCGTCGGTTCGCCGACCTTTGGGCGCTGGTACGGGATCGAGTTGACCGAGGACAACCACCGGCAGTTGTGGGTGCCGGTCGGCTTCGGCCACGGCTTCGCCGTCCTGTCCGAGGTCGCCGATCTGCAATACAAGTGCTCGAACTTCTACAATGCGGCGGCCGAGGGCGCCGTGCGCTGGGACGATCCGGCGCTGGCGATTGCCTGGCCGGTGTCCGATCCGACCCTGTCGCCGCGCGACCGGGAGGCGCCCTCTCTGCAGCGCTACCTCGAACAGCCCGCCTTCTTCTACGCGCCGTGACGGCCAAGGCGTTGACGGTATGCGAGGACCGATGAATAAGGATGACGTGATGCCCGATCAGACCCGACCGGAGGGACGCCGGCGCACGCCGGGGAGGATTCGCGGCCAGTGGCTCGGGGCGCTGGTCGTCGTACTGTTGACGAGCGCGGGCCAGCTGGAGCCGGGCCGGGCGCCGGCGGGCGTCTCCGCGCCCGCCTCCGCGCACAGGCTCTATCTGCCGCTGACCTTGAATGATTTTGACGCCGGCTACGAGACGCCTTTCGGCGTGGCGATGTTCGGCGACATCAGCGCGCAGACCGGCCTCAACCAGGTGCAGGCCGCCGGGGCCGGCTGGGTGATGACCAACGTGCAATGGTACGACATCCAGCCGGTGGAGGGCGGCCCTTACCAGTGGGCGGCCTATGACGCCAAATTCTCGAACGCGGCGGCGGCCGGCCTGCGGCTCTATCTGCTCTTCGACGGCAACCCGGGCTGGGTGAGCGCGGCGCCGCGCGGCCCGGTGCCGGCCGACAAACTGGACGACCTGGTCGCCGTCGTGCAGGCCCTGGCCGAGCGGTACAACGGCCAGAACGGGCTGCCGCGCATTGACTACTGGTCCTTCTATGGCGAACCGGATCATGTGCTGGCCTGGGGCACGCAGGGCGCGGCCTACGCCGCCATGCTGGCCCAGGTTGCGCCCGTGGTGCGCGCCGCCAACCCGCACGCCAGGGTGTTGATCGGCGGGATTGCCTACGACCGTTTCGCCGAGCAGCCGCCGCCTTTTGTCGAGGGTTTTCTGGGCGAGGTGCTGGCGGCGCTCAATGCGCTCCCCGGCGGCGCCAGCGCGTATATCGACGCCGTCGCATTTCATTATTACCCGATCAGCACACCGCGCTGGCCGACGCTCCGCGACAAGGCGGTGGAGATCCTCGGCATCCTGGCCCAGCACGGGGCGGCGCACCTGCCGCTCATCGTGCCCGAGATGTCCATGTGGAGCGATGCGCAGGGCGGCTCCGACGCGCAGACGCAGGCCCGGCGCCTGACGCAGTTCTATGTCCAGGGGATCGCCCTGCGGATCCGGCAGCTGTACTGGTTCCAGGTCTTCGATCTTCATCCGCCTTTTCCGACCAGCGAGCAGGGGTTGTTCCCGTCCTTTGCGACGCCGGACGCGCTGAACTCGCCCAAATTGAGTTACTTCGCTTATCAGACCGTCGCGCGCGAGCTGGAGCGCGCCCGCTATCTGGGCCCACTGAAAGTCAGCGGCGTCGAGGGCCATGTGTTCCGCCGGGGCGCGGTCCAGGTCACCGTGGCCTGGGGCACGACGGCCTCCACCGTCCCGGTGGATTTCGCGCAGAGCTGCGTGCGCCGCGTCCAGCTCCTCGGCGCCGTCGACCTGGTGACGGATGGCGGCGCCGGCGATCTGGATGGGGCGGCCAACGGCCGCGTGCGCCTGCCGGTGGCGCCGGACGAGCCCGTCTACGCGACGACGTGTCCATGATGGCGCGCGCGCTGCCGCTCCGGCTGTGGCGTGGTCTGAAGCGGCTGAGGGGCTGGCTGGCGGCCCGCCCGATCGTCCCGGTGCTGGTGTTGACGCTGCTGCACGGCGCGCTGTACGCGGTCTCGGTGCCCCCCTGGCAGGGTCCCGACGAGCCGACTCACTACGAATACCTGCGGGCGTTGTCAGCTGCGCCGGACCTGTTCCCGGCCTCTCTGGACGGCTCGGAGGCCGTCTACCGCGAGGTGATGGAGTCGGCCCGCCGTTTCCGCTGGTGGGAATTCCGCCGGCAGCCGACGCCGGCAGAGCTCCCGGCCATGCCCGCTGACCGCCCGCTGACGGTGCGGGCCGGCTATCTGTACTATCGCCTGTCCCAACCCGTGTACTGGCTGCTGGCCGGCCAGCCGGTCGAGGCGCAGTTGTTCGGCCTGCGCCTGTATTCGGTGACGTTGCAGGTCGTGACGGTGGCCCTGACCTGGCTGATCGCCGAGCTGATCTTCACCCGGCCGACGGATCCGGCCGAGCGCCTGTTGCCGGCGGCGGCCGCCCTGGTGGTGGCCTTTCAACCGCAATACACATTCATCAGCGCCATTTACAACGATGACAACCTGGTGCCGGTCTGGGTGGCCGCCATGCTGTACGCGCTCCTGCGGGGGCTCCGCGATGCGGCCGACTGGCGCTGGCTGGTGTTGGCGTCTGTGGCGGCCGGCCTGGCGGCGCTGACCAAGCGGACCGGGATCAGCGCAGTCCTGCTGGTTGCGGCGGCCGGCCTGATCTACGCCGGCCTCTGGCAGCGGGCCGCCGGGCGATGGCGGCGCTGGGCGGGCCGGCTGATGCTGGGCGGCGCGGCCCTGGCGGCCGTGGGCGTCATCTGGGTCATGGCGTCGCCGCCGTTGATCCCGGACGGGCTCGCGGCCCTGGCGCGCGTCAGCCCGACGGCCCTGGTGCAGCTGGCCTCCTACTGGCAGAACCCGGCCCAACTGACCCGGGTCGATTGGGTTCAGGAACTCGTGTTCTTTTCCGTGACGTTCTGGGGCGCGTTCGGGTATTTCATCGCGCCGCTGGAGACGGGCGTGATGGAGGTTTTGCGCCGCGTGATGGCGCTGCTGGCAGTGGGGGCCGGCGCGGCCTGGCTCTGGGCATGGCGGCGCCGCCGCGCCGAGCCGGAGGTCCGATTTCAATTGCTGGCCCTGGCGTTGCTGGCGGCGGGCCTGGGCTTCAACGCGGGCCTCCTGGTGACCCAGTATCTCATTGGGCCGCCGGTCTATCTGCTGGTCGGGCGGTACCTGTTTCCGTTTATCGCGGCCTTTGGGGTCCTGGCCGCCTGGGGCTGGCAAGCCTGGTGGCCGCGAGCGTGGAAGCCGGCCGGGCTGCTGGTCGGCGCCGGTCTGCTCGTCGTGCTGGACGTGATCGCCCTGGGCGGCACGCTGGCGCCCTATTTCTATTCGTGAGGCGCGAAGAACATGCGGTCTGGGAAGTGGCGGGTCGGCCTGGTCCTCCTGCTGGGCGCGGGCGTGGTCCTGGCGAATGTCCGCGCCCCGGTGTTCGCGGTGCGGCAGGCCGGTTATGATGGGCCGGTGGCGTGGGCGCAGGGTGAGACGCGCGTTCGGCAGACGTGGCGCAGCCATTACCCGGGTCTGGCCGCCGTGATCGTGCAGCCGGCCGAGCCCTGGCCGCCCGACGATCAGGTGGTCACGCTGCGCCTGTGGGAGCTGGCGCCCGTCGAAGTTGAGCGGGTGCGCCTGAGCCGGCCGATCGGCGAGTGGCGCGTGGGCAGCCACCTGCGCTTCGTTTTTGCGCCGCTGGACGACAGCGCCGGAAAGACCTATGCGCTTGAGATCGAGACGACGGCGGACCAGCCGCTGCGCCTGGTGGGGACGCGGCTGGATTTGTACAGCGGAGGTGAAATGACGGGCGGCGGGGACTTAACCTTTGAGGCGCGCTTTGACGGACGGCTCGGTCCGACGTTGGCCGCGCTGTTGGGGCGCCTGTCCGAGGGGCGGCCGGGGATGTGGGGGCAGCCCTGGCCCTATGTGGGGCTGGCCCTGCTTTACCTCCTGACGCTGGGGGCGGCGACCGCCGCGCTCTGGCGGCAGGCGTTCGCGGGGGCCGCCGACCGGCCGGCGCGGTCGGTCCCGCCGGAGCAGCGGCTGTGAACGCCTCCCCGCGTCCGCTCAGGCTGATCGTGCAGATTCCGTGTCTGAACGAGGCGGAGACGCTGCCGGCCACCATCGCCGACATCCCCCGGCATATTCCCGGCATCGCGGCCGTCGAGCTGCTGGTGATCGACGATGGCAGCACGGACGCGACCGTGAGCGTGGCGCAGGCGTGCGGGGTCGAGCACATTGTCCGGCATCCCCATCGGCGCGGCCTGGCGGCGGCTTTTCAGACCGGCCTCGATACGGCCGTCCAGCTGGGCGCCGACCTGATCGTCAACACGGACGGCGACAACCAGTATCCGGGGGCGGAGATCCCGCGCCTGCTGGCGCCGCTGCTCGCGGGGACGGCGGACCTGGCGATCGCCGATCGCCAGCCGGCCCAGATCAGCGAATTTTCACCCGTCAAGCGCTGGTTGCAGGCCTGGGGCAGCTGGGTGGTGCGGCTCGTCTCCGGGACGGAAGTGCCGGACGCCACCAGCGGTTTTCGCGCCTACACGCGCGAGGCGGCCCTGCGGCTCAACGTCTTCTCGTCCTATACCTACACGCTCGAGACGATCATCCAGGCCGGCAAGAAAAACCTGCGTATCGCGCATCTCCCGGTGCGGACCAACCCGCGCCGGCGCGCGTCGCGTCTGATCAAGAACAACTGGGATTACGTGCAGCGCTCGGCGATCACCATCCTGCGCGTGTATGCCCTGTATGAGCCGCTGCGCACTTTCAGCCTGCTCAGCCTGCCATTTGTGCTGATCGGGGCCGCGCTGATCGGGCGTTATCTGTATTTTTATCTGATGGCCGAGGCGGTCGGCGTCGCCCGCTACGTCCAGTCGGTTGTCATCGGCGCGTCGGCCCTCATCATCGGCTTCCTGGTCTTCCTGTTCGGCGTCCTGGCCGACCTGATCGGCGCCAACCGGCGCCTGCTGGAGGAGACGCTGTATCGCGTCAAGCGCCTGGAGGTCGAGCAGCGGCGTGAGGCGAGTTCGG
Source organism: Anaerolineales bacterium (assembly GCA_034434015.1). Classification (GTDB taxonomy): domain Bacteria; phylum Chloroflexota; class Anaerolineae; order Anaerolineales; family UBA6663; genus SpSt-583. Next base: position 640 of record DAOUAB010000236.1, on the reverse strand, counting down.
AGACGCCCGCGGACGAGCGCCGCGCGGGCGGGGCCGCCGGCCGATGACGTGGTCGTATTTTTTGGACGGCGGCAGCAGCCTCCGGCTGGCCGTGGCGTTGGGATTGATGCTCACCGTGCCGGGTTGGGCGTTGCTGGGCCTGACGCCGGTCTGGAAGGAGTGGCCCGTGTTGCGGCGCTGGGCGGTGGCCATTGCGCTCAGCATCGCCGTCTTCCCGGTGCTGTACTATGCCGCGCGCGTGGCGGCGCCCGGTTTGCGCCTTGGCCCGTGGACGCTGCGGATCGGGTTGCTGGCGGCCGGGGTTGCGGCGCTGTGGCAGTGGCGCGGCCGCTGGCGCGCTCAACTGGCGTTTACGCCCCTGGAATGGGTCGCCCTCGGCGTGCTGGCTGTGACGCTGTTCACGCGCTTCTGGATCATCCGCGAGGTCCCCTTTCCGCCGTCGCCGGACTCGTTGCATCATGCGCTGATCACCAGGCTCACGGCCGAACAGGGGCGTCTGCCGGAGACGCTGGCGCCCTATGCGCCGGTGCCGCTGGACCTCTATCATCTGGGTCTGCACGCGCTGGCCGCGGCCGCCGCCAATCTCGCCCAGGCGCCGGCGCACACCGCGCTGCTCTGGATGGCGCAGGCCCTGAACGGC
>DAOUAB010000235.1:0-3723 GCA_034434015.1 Anaerolineales bacterium | reverse complement strand
CGGCCACCTCGAGTACCTCGGCCGCCTCGACGAGCAGGTGAAGGTGCGCGGCTTCCGCGTCGAGCCGGGCGAGATCGAGAGCGCCCTGCGCCAGCATCCCGCCGTCGCCGACGCCGCCGTCGTCGCCCGCGGCGACGCCGAGAAACGGCTGGCGGCCTATGTGGTCCTGCGAGACGCGAGGCGACAGGCGACAGGCGACCATGAGCCGTCCGCCGTCCTCAGCGAGCTGCGCGATTTCCTCAAGGCCCGTCTGCCCGACTACATGCTCCCCGCCACGTTCACGGCGCTGGACCGGCTCCCGCTCACCCCGAACGGCAAGGTGGACCGCCCGGCCCTGGCGGCCCGCCAGGGCGAGGCCGCGCCCGGCGTCGGCCGGGCCGGACGCGTGGCGCCGCGCACCCCGGCCGAGGCGAAGCTGGCCGCCATCTGGGCCCAGGTGCTCGGCCGGCCCGAAGTGGGCGTGGACGACAACTTCTTCGAACTGGGCGGCGACTCGATCCTGAGCATCCAGGTCATCGCCCGCGCCGCGCAGGCCGGCCTGCGCCTCACGCCGCGCCAGCTCTTCGAGCATCCCACCGTTGCGGAACTGGCGGCGGTGGCGACGCCCGCCGGCGAGGCCGTCGCCGCCGAGCAGGGCCTGGTCACCGGGCCGCTGCCGCTCACCCCCATCCAGCGCTGGTTCTTCGAGCAAGACTTCGCCGAACCCCATCACTGGAACCAGGCTCTGCTGCTGGAGGTCCATCAGCCGCTGGAACGCGCCGCGCTGGCGGCCGCGTTGCGCGATCTGCTCGCGCACCACGACGCCCTGCGGCTGCGTTTCCCGGGCGCGGCCGAGGCCTTCGTCGCGGACCTTGAGGACGCCGCGCCGCTGAACTGGATAGACCTTTCGGCCCGGACCGAAGCCGAGCAGGAGCGCGCCCTGGAGACCCTGGCGACCGAGGCCCAGGCCAGCCTGAACCTGGAGACCGGGCCGCTGCTGCGCGCGGTCTATTTCGATTGCGGCCCGGCGCGGCCCGCGCGCCTGCTGATCGTCATCCACCACCTGGCTGTGGACGGCGTCTCCTGGCGCATCTTGCTGGAGGACCTGCCGGCCGCCTACCAGGCGCGCCTGGCCGGCCATGCCCCGGCCCTGCCGCCCAAGACCACATCGTTCAAGACCTGGGCCGCCCGGCTGGCGGAGTACGCGGCCTCCGAGCCGGTCCGAGGCGAGATCGAATTCTGGCAGGCGCTGGCCCGGCCCGGCCTGGGCGCGCTGCCGGTGGATATCTCCGGCGGCGAGAACAGCGTGGCCTCCGAGCAGACCGTCAGCGTGGAACTGACCGAGGCTGAGACGCGCGCGCTGTTGCAGGACGTGCCGCGCGTCTACCACACCGAGATCAACGACGCCCTGCTGACGGCGCTGGCCCAGGCGCTGGCGCGCTGGACCGGCGGGCGCGCGGTCCTGATTGAGATGGAGGGCCACGGGCGCGAGGACGTGCTGCCCGGCGTGGATGTCTCACGCACAGTCGGCTGGTTCACCAGCGTGTACCCGCTGCGGCTGGAGACGCGGCCCGGGATGCCGCCGGGCGAGGCGCTCAAGAGCGTCAAAGAACAACGGCGGCGCGTGCCGGGCCGCGGCCTGGGCTACGGCCTGCTGCGCTACCTCGCCCGCGAGCCGGCGCTGTGCGGCGGCCCCCCGGCCGAGGTCAGCTTCAATTATCTCGGCCAGTTCCGCGAGGCCCAGGCCGGCGCGGCGTCCGGCTTCGCCAGCCTCGCGCCCATCACGCCGGGCCCCTCGCAGAGCCCGCGCGCGCGGCGCACGCATCTCCTCGATCTTAACGGCGGGATCGCCGGGGGCGTGTTGCGGATGATCTGGGCGTACAGCGCGAACCGGCACCGCCGCGAGACCATAGAACGCGTGGCCGCGGACTTCGCCGCCGGCCTGCGCGCCCTGATCGAGCACTGCCGTTCGCCCGAGGCCGGCGGCCACACGCCGTCGGACTTCACGCTCGCCAGGCTGGACCAGCGCAAGCTGGACAAAATCCTGGCAAAAGTCAGCAAGAAGGAACCCGTCAAGCGATGAACGTCGAGGCCACGCCCCCGACCGTCGAGGTCGAAGACATCTACCCGCTCTCGCCCATGCAGCAGGGCATGCTGTTCCACACCCTGTACAGCCCCGAGGCGGGCCAGTATTTCGAGCAGACCTGCTGGGAGCTGCGCGGCGCCGTGGACGGCCCGGCGCTGGTCCGCGCCTGGGCGCACGCGCTGGACCGGCACCCGGCCCTGCGCACGGCCTTCGTCTGGGAGGGCGTGGACGAGCCGGTGCAGGTGGTGCAGCGCGGCGTGACGCTGCCGGTGGCGACACTGGACTGGCGCGCGACCCCGCCGGCCGAACTGGACGGGCGCCTGGAGGCCTTTCTGCAAGCCGACCGCGCGCGCGGCTTCGACCTGACCCAGGCGCCGCTGATGCGGCTGGCCCTGATCCACGTTGACGATGGCGCCGCCTTCCTGGTGTGGAGCCATCACCACCTGCTGCTGGACGGCTGGTCCGGCCCCTTGCTGATGCAGGAAGTCCTGGCGGCCTATGAGGCCCTGCGCCGCGGCCTGCCGATCCGGCTCCCGCCCGCCCGGCCGTATCGCGACTACATCGCCTGGCTGGCCGAGCAAGACGCCGGCGCGGCCGAGGCGTACTGGCGGCGGACGCTGCGCGGCTTCACGGCGCCCACGCCGCTGGTGGTGGACCGGGCGGGCGCGCCGGCCGACCAGGCCGCCGTCAGCGCCATCGAAGCGAGCCGCCTCCCGGCCGAGGTCACGGCCCGGCTGCAGGCGCTGGCTCGCCAGCACGGGTTGACGCTGGCCACCTGCGTCCAGGCGGCCTGGGCCTTGCTGCTGCATCGCTACAGCGGCGAGGACGATGTCGTCTTCGGCGCCACCGTCTCCGGGCGCCCCGCCGACCTGCCCGGCGCGGAAGGCATGATCGGGTTGTTCATCAACACCCTGCCGGTGCGCGTCCAGCTCGGCGCGGACGAGACGGCGCTGGCGTTGCTGAAGCGTCTGCAGACCGCGCAGGCCGAGCAGCGGCAGTACGAATTCACCTCGCTGATTCAAATCCAGGGCTGGAGCGACGTCCCGCGCGGCACGCCGCTGTTCGAGAGCCTGCTCGTCTACGAGAGCTACCCGGTGGACCCGGCGCTGGCGGAGCGCGGGGACGGCCTGGGCCTGCGCCAGCGCGCGTCGTTCGCGCGCACCAACTACCCGCTCACGTTTGTGGTCAGCCCCGGCCGCGAGCTTGGCCTGCAAGTGGCCTACGACGCCGGCCGCTTCGAGCCGGACGCCATCCGCCGGATGCTGGGCCATGTGCAGACGCTGCTGGCCGGGCTGGCCGCCGGCCTGGAGCGCCCGGTCCAGGAACTGCCGCTCCTGTCCGAGGCCGAACAGCGCCAGATACTGGTGGACTGGAACCGCACCGAAGTCGAAGCCACCCTCGCCTGCATCCACCAGCGCTTTGAGGCGCAGGTCCGGCGCACGCCGGACGCTCCGGCCCTGATCTTGGCCGGTCAGACCATCACCTACGCCGACCTGGACCGCCGCGCCGATCAGCTGGCGCGCCGCCTCCAGGAGCTGGGTGTCCGCCCGGAGGCCATCGTCGGCGTGTGCGTCGAACCGTCTTTCGATATGATCGCGGCGGTCCTGGCCGTGCTCAAAGCCGGCGGCGCTTTCCTCCCCCTCGACCCCGACTATCCC
>DAOUAB010000234.1:0-5970 GCA_034434015.1 Anaerolineales bacterium | reverse complement strand
CCTCTTCCGGCGCGACCAGCTGGGCTTCATCTTCCAGTTCTTCAACCTGATCCCGACGTTGAATGTCCTGGAGAACGTGCTCCTGCCGGCGGAGCTGGCCGGTCGCGCCGTGAACGGAGCGCGGGCGCGCGCGCTGGAACTGCTGGACCGGGTGGGCCTGGCCGACCGCCAGGGCGTGTTCCCGGACCGGCTCTCCGGCGGCGAGCAGCAGCGCGTGGCCATCGCCCGCGCCCTGGTGCAGAACCCGCGCGTCGTCCTGGCCGACGAGCCGACCGGCAACCTGGACGAGAAGACCGGCCTGGAGATCATGCGCCTGCTGGATGAGATGACGCGCCGGGCCGGCCGGACGCTGGTGATGGTGACCCACTCGCATCAGATCGCGGCCCTGGCCGACACGGTGCTGACGATCCATGACCGGCAATTGGTGGTGGACCCGCAGGTGAAACCGGCGGCCATGTAGAGACGCCCCGCCCGGGCGTCTCTACCACCCGCCGGGTATGGCGCCGCCATCCGCCCCGCACTATGTTGACACCTTCCCTGGTCAAAACCGCCCTGCGCGATTTCGTCCGCCGGCCGTGGCAGAGCGGGCTGATGATCCTGGGCGTGGCGCTGGGGGTGGCCGTGGTCATCGCCATCGACCTGGCCAACACCAGCGCGCGCCGCGCCTTTGACCTGAGCACCGAGGTCGTTCTGGGCCGCACCACGCACCAGCTCCTGCCGGCGGCCAGCACCGGCCTGGCGCAGGACCTGTACCGGCAGCTCCGCGTGGAATGGGGCTACCGGCTGAGCGCGCCGGTGGTGGAGGGGCTGGGGACCGCCCCGGACCTGGACGGCCAGCCGCTGCGGGTCTTCGGCCTCGATCCGGTCGCCGAAGCGCCGTTCCGCAATTACCTGGGCGAGGGCGCGCGCTTCACGCCCGGCCTGGAACGCTTCTATACCGGGCCGAACGCCGTGCTGATCGGGCCGGGGCTGGCCGAGAGCTACCAGCTCCAGATCGACGACACGTTCCGCCTCCAGATCGACGACCGCCTCGAGACGCTGACCGTGGTCGGGGTGCTCCAGCCGCAGGACGCGCGCAGCCGGGCGGCCCTGGACGGCCTGCTGCTCATGGACGTCGGCGCGGCCCAGCGGCTGCTGCGCCTGGACGCCCCGCCGCGCCTTTCGCGTATCGACCTGATCCTGACGGAGACCGAGGCGCAGGACCTGGCCGCGCGCCTGCCCGCCGGCGTGCGCCTGGCGCCGGCCAGCGCCCAGGCCGACACGGTGGCCCAACTGACGGCGGCCTTCCAGCTCAACCTGACCGCCCTGAGTCTGCTGGCGCTCGTCGTCGGCATGTTTCTGATTTACAACACCATCATGTTCAGCGTCGTCCAGCGGCGGCAGGTGCTCGGCATCCTGCGCTCGCTGGGCGTCACCGGCGAGCAGGTCTTCGCCATGATCTGGGCGGAGGCCGTGGTGGTGGCCCTGATCGGCGGGGCGCTGGGGGTGGGCCTGGGCTGGCTGCTGGGCCAGGGCGCGGTGCGGCTGGTGACGCAGACCATCAACGATCTGTACTACGTTGTCAACGTGCGTGAGGCGCCGCTGGAGGCGCTGACCGTGCTCAAGGGGCTGGGCCTGGGCCTGGCCGCCGCTCTGCTGGCCGCGGCCGCGCCCGCCGCCGAGGCCGCCAGCGTGCCCCCCGTCACCATGACCCAGCGCAGCACATACGAGGAGCGCGCCCGCCGGCTGCTGCCCTGGCTGGGGGCCGCCGGTCTGCTGCTGATCGCGGCCGGCGCGGCCCTGTTGTGGCTGGCGACGGCCTCGCTCGCCGTCAGCTTTGCGGGCCTGTTCCTGATCGTCATCGGCCTGGCCCTGAGCGTGCCGCAGGCCACCGCCTGGTTGATGTCGCTCGCCGCGCCGCCGCTCAAGCGCGCCGTCGGCCTGCTCGGCGAGGTAGCGGCGCGCACGGTTGTCAAGGCCATCAGCCGCACCAGCGTCGCCATCGCCGCGCTCATGGTCGCGGTCTCGGTCACCATCGGCGTCAGCGTCATGATCGCCTCGTTCCGCGCCACGGTCATCAACTGGCTGGACCTGACGCTGGTCGCCGACATCTACCTCTCGGCGCCCGCGGTCGGCGGCAGTCAGAACACCGTGACGCTCGCGCCCGACCTGCCGGCGCGCGCCGCGGCCGTGCCCGGCGTGGCGGTTGTGGAGACCATCCGCACGGTGACCGTGGACAGCCCGGACGGCCCGGTGAGCCTGGTGGTGGCGGACTCGCAGAGCCGGCGCTCGGCCGATCTGTACCGCTACGCCAGCGGCGACCCGGACACGATCTGGCGCGCGATGCAGGCCGGCGCCGTGATCGTCAGCGAGCCGTTCGCCTTCCGCCGCGGCCTGCCGGCCTCGGGCGGCGCGGTCACCCTGAACACCGACCGCGGCGCGCGGACCTTCCCGGTGGCGGCCGTGTACTACGACTACGCCTCGGACCAGGGCCGCGTCCTCATCAGCCGCAGCGTCTACGAACGATACTGGGACGACCGCGGCCTCTCGGGCGTGGCCGTGTACGCGGCGGCGGGCCAGGACCCGGCCCAACTGGCCGAACGGCTGCGGGCCGAGCTGGCCGGCGGGGCGTTGCAGGTGCAGGTCAACGCCGCGCTGCGCGACCAGGCGCTGGCGGTCTTCGACCGGACCTTCGCCATCACCAACGCGCTGCGGCTGCTGGCCGTGATCGTGGCCTTCATCGGCGTGCTGAGCGCGCTGATGGCGCTGCAGCTCGAGCGCAGCCGCGAGCTGGCGACTTTGCAGGCGCTCGGGCTGACGCCGGGCCAGATGTGGAAATTGACGTTCCTGGAGACGGGGCTGATGGGCGCGGCGGCCGGCCTGTTCTCGCTGCCGACCGGCTTCGTGCTGGCGCTGGTGCTGATCTACGTCATCAACCTGCGCTCGTTCGGCTGGACGATCCAGATGCAGCCGGAGCCGGAAGTGTACGTCCAGGCGTTAATCGTGAGCGTGGCCGCCGCCGTCCTGGCCGCGCTCTACCCCATGCGCCGGCTGCTGCGGCTGCCCATCGCGGCGGCGCTGCGGCAGGAGTAAGCGCCCCGCGCCCGCGGCCGTCGTTTCAAGGGGAGGCGTCCGTAAAAATGCGCCGCGGCCGGCCGGCGCGCGTGGTCAATTTTCGGGATTGCGGCCCGCCCGGCGTTCGTCTACACTCCGGATCGGAGGACGCTGACATGCGACGCTCTCACTTCTCCCTCGCGGCGTGGATCGCGCTGATCGGCGCGTTGGCGCTGGGCGGACAGCCCCGCGCTCTGGCCCAGGGCCAGACGAACCCGCTCACCGGTCTGCCCGTGGCTGACGCCGCCGCGCTGGAGCGCCGCCCGATGCTGGTGAAGGTCAGCAACCACGGCGCCGTCATCCGTCCGCAGAGCGGCCTGTCCTTCGCCGACCACGTCTGGGAGCACCAGATGGAAGGCTTCCAGGTGACGCGCTACACGGCGGTATTCTACAGCCAGACGCCGGCTTTCGTCGGCTCGGTGCGCAGCACGCGCCTGATCGACGTCGAGCACCTGGTGCCCATGTACGGCGGCCTCCTGGTCACCTCCGGCGGCAGCACCAACCGCCAGCAGCCCGCCACGCCGCCGCGCATCGAGGAGCGCCTGCGCGCGGCCGAGTGGGCGCGCCGCGTCGTCTCCGAATCCTGGATCGGCGACGCGGCCTATGGCCGGCCCTACCTCGACCGGCTGGCCGGCGTCCCGCGCCCGGGCGTGCCGCGCTACCACCGCCTGTTCGCCTACCCGGCCGAGATCTGGGCCCTGATGAGCCGGAAGGGCCTGAACACCCGCCCGCCGCTCACCGGCCTGGTCTTCGACGCCAACGCGCCGGCCGGCGGCCGCCTCACCACCGAGGCTTATCTGGATTACCCGGGGCGCGGGCCGCAGAGCCTGTGGAAGTACGATCCGGCCACCGGCCGCTGGAACAGCTGGATCGAGGACCAGGCGCTGCGCCGCCCGGCGCGCTCGGCGAATGTGGATTACCTCACCGGCCAGCCGGTGGCCTTCGACAACGTCGTGTTCCTGTACGCCCCGCACTTTGTGGCGGATTTCATCGAGGATGAGGCCGCCGGCCTGCCATCCGTGGGCGTCAACCTGCTGGGCGAAGGGCGCGCCATCCTCCTGCGCGGCGACCAGCGTTACGACGCGCTCTGGCGCCGCTACAGCCCCGACCAGTTGATGCAGCTCTACTACCCGGACGGTACGCCGCTGCCGTTCAAGCCCGGCACGATCTGGTACGCCGTGACCGACACGGACAAATATATGGCCGGCTCCGCTTTCTGGCCGACGCCGTAACGCCCGGCCGCGCCGCGCTATCGCGAATTCGGCCGCCGCCGACCCGGTGCCTTTGGGCTTTTGGGCTGACCCGTCCGCCTGTCAGGCCCCCATCACCAACGTCATGCCGGCGAAAGCCGGCCTCCAGGAGCAGAAGCTCGCAGAAGAGCGGGAGCTTCCGGGCCGCGGCCTGCGCCGGGGCGACGGCGGAAATGGTTGCGCCCAGGCGCGGCGGCCTGGAGATTGACCACCAGCGGCGAAGGCGCCCGCAGACCCGCAGGAGTTGGTAAGCGCCTGCGGGTCTGTTATCATGGGCCGGCGCCGACCCGGCCGCCGCGACATCTTCATCCGACGACGGACACCTGAAACCCATGCTGCGCCGCCTGCTCTCCGTCTCCCGTTTTCTGATCCTGGTCCCCGTCCTGGGCTCGTTCCTGGCCGCCACGACGCTGCTGGTCTACGGCGGCGTCGAGTGCGTGCAGCTGGTCATCGACACGGTCCGGCACTTCGACATCAGCAGCAAGGGCGCCAAGGCCCTGGCGCTGGCCTTTATCGAGGTGGTCGACCTCTTCCTGCTGGGCACGGTCTTCTACATCATCGCCCTCGGCCTGTACGAGTTGTTCATCGACGACCGCCTGCCGCTGCCCGCCTGGCTGGAGATCCATGACCTGGACGACCTGAAGGACAAGCTGGCGGGCGTGGTGGTGGTGGTGATGGGCGTCCTCTTTCTGGGGCAGGTGGTCACCTGGGATGGTCAGCGTGATCTGCTCCCGTTCGGCGCCGCCATCGCGCTGGTGATTGCGGCGCTGACCTGGTTCCTGGGCAAGAAAGCCAAGAAGGCCGCCAAGGGCGGCGAGACCGCTGACGCGGAGTAGCGCGCTTCTCATCCCCCCAGCGACCCGTCGCTCTGAACGCGCCAGGCCCGGGCGCTTCGACGTTCGGCCTCGGCGTGACCAGGGCCTTCGAGACTGTCGCTGAACCCCGGGGTTGCTCAGCGGCGTGATACAAATACGGCGTCATGTGGAAACGGCTCCTGGCCCTCACGCTCATCGCCGCCCTCGTCCTGGGCAGTTTCTGGTACGCCACCCGCGCGCCGGAAGGGCCGGCGCGCCCGCCGCTCACCGGGCCGGCGGTGGACCTCAGCGGCTTCGCGCGCGCCGACCGGCCGCTTGACTTCAGTCTGCCGCGCGACCACGGCCCGCACTTCGATTACCAGACCGAGTGGTGGTATTACACCGGCAACGTCGCGGCCGGAACCGGCGAACGCTTCGGCTACCAGTTGACGTTCTTCCGCCGCGGCCTGACGCCGGGCGCGCCGGTGGACGGGGACGGCCTGCTCACCAACCAGATTTACTTCGCGCACTTCGCCCTCACCGACGTGGCCGGCAAGACCCACCGCGGCCTGGAGCGCTTCAGCCGCGGCGCCGGGGGGCTGGCCGGGGCCACGGGCGAGCCGTTCGGCGTGTGGCTGGAGGACTGGCGCGCCGAGGCGCTCAACGCCGACGGCAGCGCCGTGCGCCTCACCGCCCGCGACGGCGACCTGGCGCTCGACCTGACGCTGCGCGCCGTCAAGCCGGTCGTGGCCCACGGCGACCGCGGCCTGAGCCCCAAGAGCGAGCAGCCCGGCAATGCCTCGTACTACCTGAGCTACACGCGCCTGGCGACC
>DAOUAB010000233.1:0-54080 GCA_034434015.1 Anaerolineales bacterium | reverse complement strand
TGCCGCCGACCGCGATCCCGGCCGCGTCCGCAATCGCGCGCATGCTCGTGCCGTGGAAACCCTGTTTGAGGAACAGCTTGTGGGCCGCCGCCAGCAGGCGGGTCCGGGTGGTCTCGCCCTTCGTCGGGGCGGCCTCAGCCGCAGGGGCGGTCGGCGTTGTTCGATGAGGCGACATGGCGAAGCTCAATAAAATGAACGAACGTTCATTCACTATAAGTCAAAATCCGGGTCTGTCAATAGACAAACGTCACCTGAGCCCTCCTGAAACAAAAAAAGCCCGGCCGGGACTTGCGCCCCGCCGGGTCTGCCCTTCCCACTATCGGGCGCCTCTCCCGCGCCCCGCTCACCTCACTTTGCGCTTCTTCTTCCCCTCCGGCAACGACGCAATCTGGCGCAGGACGCCGAGCACCGCCAGGCCGACGGCCACGGCCTCGGCCGGGCTGAGCTCCGGCGGATCCTCGGGGCTTTCGACGGCGTTGACGTACAGGTAGGCGGCCACCACGCCGAGCAGCGCGCCCACCGCCCCGCCGGCCAGCAGGACCTTGTTGCGCCAATCCAGGTTGTTCACTTTGTCCTCCACGGCGCAAAGAGCGCCTGGAAACTGTGGACGAGGCTCCTCACCGCCGCCAGCGAGATGTGCACGCCCACGATGCGGTTGTCCACCCGCTGCGTCATCGACCGGGTCTGCTGCGCGACCACCCACAGGAAGTCCTGCACGCGTTTGAACAGGAACGGCAGCTCGCGCAGGCCGTACGCCAGCCCCACCGCCACGACCACACCCACGGCCAGCATGAAGAAACCCGCGACGAACGCGAGCACGATCAGGAACATCAGCGCGATATCGGCCAGCGGACGCGTCGGCGCGGCCAGCCTCCCGGCCGCCCCCAGGACCACGACGGCCAGCACGCCGATGACGGCCAGCAGCGTGATCGCCAGCGGCGTTGTGATCTGCCAGAACGTCTCGCGCCGGATGAGGGCGTGGGTGCGCGGATTGCGGACTTTGGGGAGCGGCGGGACGGCGGACATCGCGCTGATTCTAGCACATCAACGCCGGCCCAGCGTCTCCACCAGCAGCCACGGCGCGCCGCCCAGGAGACACCCGTGGTTCGGGTCGCCGCAGACCGCCGCCGGCAGGGTCAACGTGAACGCCCCGTTCCGGTCGACGACCAGCGGCTGAGCCACGCCGTACTGATCGTACAGGACCACGCCCACGGCCCCGGCGGTGAGGCGCAGGCGCAGAGTCACGGCCTGGTCGCGCCGCGCCCACAACACGCGCGTCACCGCCCCGGGCCGCTCCAGCCGGGCGATGTAATGGCTGCGCAGCGTGATCAGCGTGGTCCGCCGCACCCCGGCGAAGTGGGTGGTCACCGCCCGATAGGCCTCGGCCGCCGGGCGCGGCGAGCCGTCCGGCCGATAGAGGCCGTAATAATCGCCGCCCGGGAATTGCACGACCGGGTTGATGAGCTTATAGACCGACACGCGCTCGGCGCCGGCGGCCAGCGCCAGGGCGAACGCCTGGACGATGAACGACGCCTGCTGGTCCATCGTCAACGAAAACAGCGGCGCGTTCCAGGGCAGGTGCGGGTCGTCCATCGGCGCGGCATTGGTCTCATTGAGCCAGATGGCCTGGCGCAGACCGTAACGCCGCAGGAGGCCGCGGTACAGGTTGACGATGTCGTAGACCGTCTCGCTGCGGAAGTAGAGGTGCAGGCTGACGGCGTCGAAGTAGTAGTTGTTGCGGCGCGCGGTCGGGTCCTGGCTGGCGGCCTCCAAGAAGCGCTGCAGGTACGGCTTGCGGCCGTAAACGACGTCGTGCCAGTGCGTCAGGCCGGCCAGATGGATGACGGCCTGCGGGTTGGCCTGCTTGGCCGCCTGCCAGGCGACCTTGACGAGCTGGTAGTAATCCTGGACCGAGCCTTCGAACTGGGCGCCGAAGTCCTCGGGCGCGATGTCGGGCTCGTTCCAGATGATCCAGTGGTTGACGCGGCCGGCGTACTCAGACGCCATCCGGCGCACGAAAACGGCCCACAGGTTATTGGGATCGTCCACCGGCAGATACAGACCGCGCGGCACACCGCCGATAGCCGGCCCGTCCGTGGCCCAGGGCGGCGTGCCCATCAACAGGATCGTCATCTCCCGCCCGGCCGCCAGCGCCGCGTTGACGCGGTCGGCTTCCTCGCCGGGCACATTCCATTGATCCGGGTTGTCCGGCTGGCGCTCGTACCAGCGCACCACCATCCGGTCCCAGCCCACCCGCAGGTCCGCCGCCTTGTCCGGCGCCATGTACGCCTCCACCGCCCCAAAACGGGTATCGGGCGGCGGGGCCGGGGCCTGCGCCTGCGCCGCAAACGCGTCGGTCAACAGGGACAGGCACAAACCGAGAGAAAGAATACGAAGCATCTTCATTCCAGAGGCTCCCAGAAGCGCTGGATCTCGACCAGATAGCCGTTCGGGTCGCGCACGAAGGCGTTGGTGATGCGGTACGGCGGGTTGTCGGCGGGCGCCTTCTCCAGCGGCACACCGTGCGCGGCGAGATGCGCGCACCAGGCGTCCACGTCGTCCGTGACCAGAGTCAGGACCACGCGCGCCAGCGCGTCTCCGGCATCCGGCCGGATCACTTCGCCCTGCCGGCAAAAGCCGAGATAAGCGTCGCCGGCGACCTGGTAGATGCGGCAGGCGCCCTGGTCGCGCGCCAGGCGCAGGCCCAGCACGCGCTCGTAGAAATCGGCCGTGCGGGCCAGGTCGGGGGTGTGCAGGAAGGTGATGAACTGTTGCGGCGGCAGCGGCATAAATCTATTGTGCCACAGGAGGCCCGGCGGCGCATGCCGGCTCACCTGCCGGTCTGGGTTATCATCGGCCCTGATGAAAACCACCGCGCCCGGCCCGGCCGGCCCAGACCTGCTGCGCCAGATCCGGACCATCCTGGCTGATCCGCTTCAGTTCCTGCTCGACAGCGCCCGGACGTACGGCGACATCGTCCAGTTCCCGATCGGCGGGCTGGCCGTGTACGCTGTCAACACGCCGGACGCCGTCAAGCACGTGCTCCTGGACAACCATCACCACTACAGCAAGAACACCCTCCAGTACCGGACCCTGGCGCTGGTCACCGGGAATGGCCTGCTGACCAGCGACGGCGAGTTCTGGCTGCGCCAGCGCCGCAGGCTCCAACCGGCTTTCCATCGGGCGCGGCTGGCGGGTTTTGGGACGGCGATGACGGCGGCGGCCGGGCGGATGCTGGAACGCTGGGACGCGCTGGAGGCGGACGCGCCGCTCGACGTGGACGCCGAAATGATGCGGCTGGCGCTGGAGATCGTCGGCCAGACCCTGTTCAGCGCCGACCTGAGCCGCGAGGCCGACGATCTGGCGCAGGCCACCCTGACCGCGCTGGACTTCATCATCTACCGGGCGCAGACCCCGCTGGCGCCGCCGCTCTGGCTGCCGACGGCGCGCCACCGCAGGTTCCGGGCCGCGCTCCGGACGCTGGACCAGGCCGTGCACCGCCTCGTTGCGGCGCGCCGGGCGGACGGCGCGGGCCCCGACGACCTGCTCGGCCTGCTGCTGAACGCGCGCGGCGACGACGGCGCGCCGATGGACGACCGGCAACTGCGCGACGAGATTGTGACGCTGATCGTCGCCGGCCACGAGACGGTGGCCAGCGCCCTCACCTGGACCTGGCGCCTGCTGGCCGAGAACCCGGCGGCCGAGGCCCGCCTGCACGAGGAACTGGGCTCGGTCCTGGGCGGGCGGACGCCCACGGTGGATGATCTGCCGCGCCTGCCCTACACGCGCGCCGTGTTCGACGAGGCGCTGCGCCTTTACCCGCCGGCTTGGCTGATCACCCGCAAGGCGCTGAAGCCGGACGAGATCGCCGGCTGCGCCATCCCGGCCGGCGCCCTGATCATCATCAGCCCGTACGTCGTCCATCGCCAGCCCGCGCTCTGGCCCGACGCGGAAGTTTTTCGTCCCGAACGTTTCCTGGAGAAAGACGCCGACGCGCCGCGCTTCGCGTACCTGCCCTTCGGGGGCGGGCCGCGACTGTGCATCGGCAACACCTTCGCGCTGATGGAGGGGGCGCTGGCGCTGGCGACGGTCGCCCAGCGATATCGCCTGCGCCTCGCGCCCGGCCGGCCGGTGAAGGTGGACCCGCTCGTCACCCTCCGGCCGCACGGCGGATTGCGGATGACCTGGGAGAGACGTTCGACAACGGATGGCGGACGGACCCGCCAGCGGTAGTCGGCGGTCGGATTAAAAAAGCCGCCGCCTCAAGGGCGGCACGGTCAGAGAGGGTGGGGCAAAATTTGCGGTGCTGGCCGGGAGCCGACGAGGGGTCCGGTTCCAAGTCACCGATTGCGCCGGTGTTCAGTTTGGCTCTCGTTGCACGACCGGCTTGTGCGGCGGCTTCTTGTCTGTCAGACACATCCTAGACCAATCTCGTCGTATTAGTCAGTGCAGACTGTCATCACTTTCGCGTGACACTTAGAGGCCTATGCCCCTGACCCACACCCGCACGTTCCGCGTCCGGCATTATGAGTGCGACGCTTACGGCCACCTCAACAACGCCACCTACCTGCGTTACATGCAGGAGACGGCGTTCGACGCGTCGGCCGCGGCCGGCTTCGGCCTGGAGCGTTACCGCGCCCTGGGGCGCCTGTGGGTTATCCACGAGACGGAGATTGAGTACCGGCGGCCTCTGGCTTACAATGACGAAGTGGCGGTCACCACCTGGGTGGCCGACTTCGGGCGCGTGCGTTCGCGGCGCCTGTACGAGTTTCGGCGCGCCGGGACCGGCGACCTGGCCGCGCGGGCCGCAACCGACTGGGCTTTCCTCGACGCCCGCTCAGGCCGGCCGGCGCCGATCCCGCCGGAGCTGACGGCCGCATTTTTCCCGGAGGGCGCGCCGCCGCCTGCCCGGCGCGATCCATTTCCGGCGCCCCCGCCCCCGCCGCCGGGCGTCTTCCGCGTCCGGCGCCGCGTCGAGTGGCGGGATGTGGATGCGGCCGGGCACGTGAACAATGCCAACTACCTGGCTTACGTGGGCGAGGCCGGCTTCGACGTGTGCGCCGCGGCCGGCTGGACCGAGGCGCGCATGGCGGCGGCCAACCTCGGCATCCTGGCCCGCCGGCACCGCCTCGAGTACCGGCGCCAGGCTGTCTTCGGCGATGAGCTGGAGATCGCCACCTGGGCCTACGCCCTGCGGCCGGCCTCCGGGATGCGCCACTACGCCATCACGCGCGTCGCGGACGGCGAGCCGGTGGCGCGCGTCAACACGCAGTACGTCTGGGTGGACCGGACGACGCTCAGGCCCATCCGCATCCCGGCCGAGTTTGTGCACGCTCTCGCCGCGAACACCGTCGCAGAGTCAGGAGGCGCAACATGATGGACGACGATCTGAGCCTGGATGACCTGTGGGAGGCCCTGCTCTCGGAGGAGCCGCCGCGCATCCGCAAGCTCTGGCTGAGCCTGACCGACGACGAGGCCAGCGTGGTGCTCGGGCATCTCAAGAAGATGGCCGAGGAAGAAGATTGGGCTGACGCCCAACGGCGTGCCGCCGGCGCCGCGCTGAGCGTCATCCGCGCGCTGAGCGAGTAGCCGGGCAACACTCACCCTGGAGGGCTTTATGACCGTGGACATCCTCGCCTGGTCGCGCTCCGTCCTGAGCGCCACGCCGGCCCGCTGGCTGAGCCTGGCCGAGGCGCTGCCCGCCGGGCTGCTCACCCTGCCGCCCGCGCCTGGCGAGTGGTCGGCCCTGGAATGCCTGCAACACTTCGTGGACACCGAACAGACGGTGTTTGCGGCGCGCGTGCGTTTCCTGCTGGCGGGCCAGGACTTCCCGCCCTTCGACCCGGACAGCCAGGGGACGCGGCCCGACCTGACGCAGGCGCCGCTGGAGCTGGCGCGCACCTTCAACGCTCAGCGGCAGGAAAGCCTGGCGCTCGTCGCGGGGCTGAACGAGGCAGACCTGGATCGGCGGGCCCGCCATCAGGAATTGGGGCCGGTGACCCTGCGCGAATTGCTGCACGAGTGGGCGGGCCACGACCTGATGCACACCGTCCAGGCCGAGCGCGCGTTGATGCAGCCTTTCATCCGCGGCTGCGGCCCGTGGCAGAAGTATTTCACCGACCACGCCGCGCCGCCTCTGGGGAAAGTGCCATAGCCGTCGCTGCCGCTTCAGCATATGCTGACGGGCGACGACCTGGATAGGCCGCCCGAAGGGGAGTGGCTATGTCGATCTCGCTGCGCGCACCAGCCTTCATCACGCTCGCGGCCTCTCTGGCGTTCGCGCTCTGGCTGAGCCAGCCGCGCGCCCCGCGCAGTTCCGCCTCAGCTGGGGACGGCGCCGCCGCCGCAACCCCGTGCCCCCTGGCCACCCCGGAACCCTTGTGGGTGGAGCCTGTGACCTCGCTCACGGATGCGTTGACTCAAACGATCACGGTCTTCATCGGCAACGGCGAGGCCGTGACGGTGACGGCCGAGTCCGGCGTTTTCGACGTGTTTGGAGCGTACAGCGCCACCGGCGCGCCGGCCGAGGTCGACCTGGACCTGCTGCCGGGCGTCACCCACCATTTACAGGTCGTCGCCCATGTGCGGCAGGTCTGGAACGGGCTGTGCCCGTACGGGGACTATTCGTTAAGCACTCAGCAAGATCGAGAAGGCCGGCCCCTGGTCATCCGGCAGGGGGCCTGGATTCGCTACTTCCTGCCGCTCATCGTCGTCGGGCCGTAATGCCCGGGGCTGGACGCGGGAGGCGCGCCAGCAAGGTCGCCGCGACCAGGGCCAGCGCCGCGCCGAAATAGAACGGCGCTCCCGGCCCGAAGCCTTCCCACCCCCCGGCGCCCTGCCAGAGCAGGCCGGCGACGAAGCTGGCCGGGAACGCCATCAGGCCGACGACGGCGTTGAACACGCCGTAGGCTGTGCCGCGCAGATCGGGCGGCGCCAGGTCGGCCACGTACGCCTTGGCCACACCCTCCGTGAAAGCATAATACACGCCGTACACGGCCATGAGGGCCCACGCCTGCCAGCCCGCCGTCGCCGACGCGAACCCCAGGTACACCAGCCCATACAGCAGCCAGCCGCCGGCCAGCAGCCAGCGCCGGTCAATCCGGTCTGAGAGAGCGCCGGCCGGGCCGGACAGCGCCGCGTAGATCACGTTGAACGTGATCATCATGCCCAGCACCCCGATCAGCGGCAGGCCGGCCGCCTGCGCGCGCAACACCAGGAAAGCGTCCGACGAGTTGCCCAGCGTGAAGAGCGCCACGACGAACAGGAAGTACTTGAAGCGCGCGTCGAACGGGGCCAGGGTCAGTTGCGGCAGGCCGTTCTGGCGCGGCGCCGGCGTCTCCCGCGCGCCGAAGGCCAGGACGAGCACGGCCAGCGCGGCCGGGATCAGGCTGAGCGGCACCAGCATCCGGAAGGTGGCCGGGCTCAACAGCGCCGCGTTTTGCTGTGAGAACCAGACGACGACCAGGGCCACGACCAGGCCGACGACCGCGCCGGCCGTGTCGCCGGCCCGGTGCAGGCCAAAGGCCAGGCCGCGCTGCTCCGGCCGGAGGCTATCGGCCAGCAGCGCGTCGCGTGGCGCGGTGCGGAGCCCCTTGCCCAGCCGGTCGCCGAAGCGGCTGCCCAGCACCCAACCCCAGGCGTTGGCGAAGAACAACACGCCCTTGGCGGCCGTGGACAGCGCGTATCCGAGGACGGTCAGCCACTTGCGCTGCCCCAGCCGGTCCGAAAACCAGCCGGAGAAAAGCTTCATCAGGCTGGACGTCGTCTCGGCCAGGCCCTCAATCAGGCCGACGACGCTGGTGCGCGTCCCCAGCACGTTCGCCAGGAGGAGCGGCAGCAGCGTCGCCAGCATCTCGCTGGAGACGTCGGTGAGGAAACTGGCGGCGGTGACGATCCAGACGTTGCGGGGGAGGGATTGAGGCCTGGGGGCCAGCGATTGATCGACGAGGTTCGTTGCCAACGCGACCCAGCCTCTCTTGTCCAAAGCGACACATCAACGGGCACAGCGCCAGAAATGAAACGGGTGTGACCAAACCGGTTGAGGCGGCACAACCTTCAGCGGCGCCAGGCTCGCTCACCGGGTTCGCCGCTCCGCCGGTGTTGGCGTCACCCCGGTCCCGGCCTTCGCCGGGATAAACTCCAGCCGGGGTCCAGACCCGTCGCCATTGCCTGGATTCCGGCCTTCGCCGGAATGACGGAACCGCCCACCGGGCCTGACCGCTTGGCCCGGTCTGGTCGTTGGCGTCTTGGGCCGCATTCAGACAAAGGCGACTCAACTGGATTTAGTCACACTCAAATGAAACGGGGCGATGAAAGCTGCCTCCCACCGCCCCAAATCCAGTCCCCAGTCTCTGAATCTCTAGTCTCTATTTTCCCAGCCGCTTCTTAAACTCCGCCGTCAGCGCCGGCACGATCTTGAACAGGTCGCCCACCACGCCGTAACGGGCCATCTTGAAGATCGGGGCGTCGGCGTCCTTGTTGATAGCCACGATGACCTTCGACGAGCGCATGCCGGCCTGGTGCTGGATAGAACCGGAGATGCCGGCGGCGATGTACAGGTCCGGCGCCACGGTCTTGCCGGTCTGGCCGACCTGATGCGCGTACGGGATCCAGCCGGCGTCCACGGCCGCGCGGCTGGCGCCCATCGCGCCGCCCAGCGTCTGCGCCAGTTCCCGGATCGGCGCAAAGCCCTCCGCCCCGCCCACGCCGCGCCCGCCGCTGACGATGATCTTGGCGTCGGTCAGGCTCACCTGGCCCTGCTCGATGACGTAGTCCACCACCTTGACGCCGATGGCGTCCTCGGCCAGGGCCGGGGGGACATGAAGGATGGCGCCGGTGCGCGCCGGGTCGGGGTCCGGCTTGGGGAAGGCGCGCGGGCGCAGTGTGACCAGCTGCGGCTTGCCGCTGCCCGCAAAGGTCACGTCCGCCAGGAGCTTGCCGGCGTAGACCGGCCGGACCGCGTGAACGATGCCGTCCACCAGCTTCACGGCCGTGACATCGGCCAGGCAGCCCGTGCCCAGGTCCACGGCCGCGGCGGCGAAGAGGTCGCGCCCGGCGGTGGTGGCGCCGGCCAGGAGGACGGCCGGGGCATGTTCGCGCGTCAGCTTCACCAGCAGGGCCGCGTACGGCTCGACGCGGAAGTCGGCCAGCGTCGCGTCATCGGCCACCAGCACCTCGTCGGCGCCGTGGGCGATGGCGGTTTGCGCCAGCGCGCCGACGCCCTGCCCGAAGAGGATCGCCGTGACGCCGCCGCCCAGCGTCCGCGCCGCGCCCAGGGCCTCGAGCGAGGCCGGCGCGATGACGCCCCTGAACTGTTCGATGAAAACCCAGATCGTGTTGGTCATAGCTTTCGCCTTATCGTTCCTGGCTGAGGGCAAATGGCGATGCGCCATCCGCGAACGGCCATTCGCTAGATCACCTTCTCCGCGATGAGCCGGTCGGCCAGCCTGGCGGCGATCTCCTCCGGCGTCCCGTCGAACAGCTCGACGGCGCCCTCGCGGGCCGGCGGGGGGTAGATGCCGGGCCAGCGTGTGGCGGAGCCGGCGGCGCCCACCTGGCCGAGGTCCACGCCCAGATCGGCCGCCTTCCAGACCGCGATGTTGACCTTGGCCGCCTTGCGGATGCCCATGAACGACGGATAGCGCGGCTCGTTGATCTCCTTGACCGTGCCGATGACGGCCGGCAGTCTGGCCGTCACCACCTGCTTGCCCTGTTCGAGCAGGCGCTGCACTTTGATGGTCCCGGCGCCGGCGTCGATCTCGGCGATCTGCACGGTGTAGGTGAGCGGCGCCCAGCCCAGGCGGCGCGCGACGGCCATCGGCGTCAGGCCGGTGTCGCCGTCGATGGCCTGCTTGCCGAACAGCGCCACGTCCACGGACCCGACCTTGTGGATGGCCTGCGCCAGCACATAGGCCGTGGCCAGCGCGTCCGAGCCCTCCAGGGCCGGGTCGGAGATCAGGACGGCCTCGTCACAGCCCATGGCCACACACGTTTTGAGCGCTTCTTTGGCGCTGTCCGGCCCGAGACACAGCGCCGTGGCCTTGCCGCCGTGTTTTTCCTTTAACCGGATCGCCTCTTCGACGGCGTACTCATCCCAGGGGTTGAGCACCAGACCCGCATCCCAGGTGACCTTGCCGTTCTCGACCGAAATCTTCGCGGCCGAGTCAGGCGTTTGTTTGACGCAGACGACGACGTTCAAGGGAGCCTCCTTTGTGAGCCGAGATCAGATGGCCGGTCGCCGACGACAGCCGGCCGATTTCAGTCTGGCGCCGGCAGGCATGGATGATGGAGCGATCTCCTTGGGGAAACCCGATGTGGACGGGCGAACGCCTCCCGATTATAGCAAACTGGTTCGCCGGCTGACGTGATTTTTAGAGCGATTCTGACTGTCATTTGTCAGCGGGTCGGCGACGGCCCGCCGGCCAGGCGCAGACGAAAGCTTTGGCCGCGCCGATGTATAATTCCGGCGCCCACTCAGGAGAGCGCCGTGTCCGTCAAGCCCCGGGTCCTCGCCATCGAAGACGATGCCAACGCCTTTGAGTTGCTCAAGATCGCGCTGCGCCACCTGCCGCTGGAGATCGTCAACGCGCCCTCCGGCGCGCGCGCCATCGACTTCCTGAACGGCGAGGTGCCGGCCCTGATCTTCCTGGACATCGACCTGCCCGACATGCATGGCTGGCAGGTGCTGGAAGCGTTCAAGGACTCCGGCCGCATCAAGCAGACGCCCGTCATCGTCCTGACCGCCCACAAGGAGCCGGTCCATCGCCTGATCGGCTCGCTCCAGTCCGTGGCGGTCTATCTCAACAAGCCTTTCAAGTCGGACGAGCTGCAGCAGCATGTCCGGCAACTGCTCCAGCTTTGAGCGCAACGCCCATCCTGAAACATCCCGGGCTGCGGGCCGGGCTGCTGATCGCGGCCCTGCTGGCCCTCAGCCCATCCCCCTGGCCCGCCGACCTCGCGGACGCCTTTCGCCGCGCCGAGGCCGCGAGCGCGGCCGGGCAGTTCGCGGCCGCCGCCGATGCCCTGAACATGGCCGCCGCCCGGCTGCCGGACGACGCCGAGACGCTGGAACGCGCCGGCGCCGCGGACCTGGCGGCGGGCCGGTTCGAGTCGGCTGTCCGGCGCCTGCAGCGCGCCGGCGACCTGGGCGGCTGGACGCCGGCCCGGCGCGTGCGGCTGGGCGACGCCTACCAGGGCCTGGGCGACCCGGCGGCCGCGACCGAGCAATGGGAGCAGGCGCTCAACGAGCTGCCGGACAACGACGCCATCCTGTCCCGGCTGGCGGCCAGCTACGAGGCGGCCGGGCGGTATCCGGACGCCATCGCGATGCTGACCCGGCGCGTGCAGGCCGGCGCGATCGATCCGGCGCTCATCTACCGGCTGGCGCTGCTGACCACGGCCACGGCGCCGGCGGAGGCGTCGGGCTGGCTGACGCAGGCCGCCAGCCTGTCGTCCGAGTTCGCGCCCCAGGCGGAACGGCTGCGCCGCGCCATTGCGGCCGCCCAGGCCCAGGAGGATGAGGCCTACCTGTACGGGCGCGCCGGTTATGAGCTGATCCAGATGCAGGAATGGGCGCTGGCCGGGCTGGCCCTGACGCAAGCCGTGGCCCTGAACCCGGCCTACGCCGATGCTCACGCTTATCTCGGGCTGGCGCTGGATATGCAGGGCCAAGATGGCGCGGCCTCATATCGCCGGGCCGTCGAGCTGGCGCCCGAGTCGCCCCTGACGCAGTTCCTGTTCGGCCTGCACTACCGCCGACTCGGGCAAGCGGCCCAGGCGCTGCCGTATCTCGAGGCCGCCCAAAAGCTCGACCCCGCCAACCCCGCCATCGCGGCCGAGATGGGCGGGGCCTATGCGGCGCTGAACGACCTCCCGCAGGCCGAGCACTGGTTCAGCGAAGCCGTGCGCCTGGCCCCACGCGACGCGCAGTTCTGGCTGCTGCTGGCCCGCTTCCACCTGGACTACGACTGGAAGGTGCCTGAGCTCGGCCTGCCGGCGGCGCGCCAGGCGGTGGGCCTGGACGCCGAGAGCGCCGCCGCCCACGACACGCTGGGCTTCGCCCTGGTCCTGACCGGCGACCTGCTCAACGGCGAGGAAAGCCTGAAGCGCGCGCTTCAGCTTGATCCCGAGCTGGCCAGCGCCTATTACCACCTCGGCCGGCTCTATCTGCAGCAGGACAAGACCGCCGAGGCGCGCGCCGCCCTCGAACAGGCGGTGACCCTCGACCCGGACGGCCCGTACGGCAACCTCGCCCTGCGCGCCCTCGCCTCCCTCCCCCCGTAAGAGCGGCTTCCCGCCGCGACAAGTTGTCAGCGCCGCTGGCAGCCGCGCTTTAGCCGCGATTCGCAACGGACGGCTTCCAGCCGCAGCCCCCGCGCGTGATAGAATGCCCGCATGGTCCGCGTCCTGATGGCCCACACAAGAGCCTGTGTCCTCGGCTGGTGCGCGCTGATCGCGCTGGCCGCCTGCGCCTCCCTGCCCGCGGCCCGGCCGGGCGACGTCATCCTGCAGGATGATTTCTCCGATCCCCAGAGCGGCTGGGACCGGCACACCGGGCTGGACATTACGACCGACTACGTCGACGGCGCGTATCTGATCGCGGTCGCGGCCGGCAACCTGGACGCCTGGGGGCTGGCCGGGCTGGACCTGGACGACGCGCAGATTGAGGCCGAGGCCCGCCACCTCGCCGGCCCGCTGGACAACGCCTTTGGCGTGCTGTGCCGCTACACCCGGACCGGGGACCAGAACAACTTCTACTTTTTCCTGGTGAGCAGCGACGGCTATTACAGCGCCGGCAAGGTCGTGAAAGACGAGTACACTTACCTGAACCCGGCCGGCGACTTTGAGCCGCTCGCTGCGGTGCAGACCGGGCCGGGCGCCGTCAACCGGCTGCAGGCCGTCTGCCGGGGCGAGACCCTGAGTCTGACGGTCAACGGCGTCGCGGTCGGCGAGTTCCGGGATGCGACGCTGCGCCACGGCGACGTCGGCCTGATCGCCGGGACGTTCAACGAAGGCGGCGTGCAGATCGCGTTTGACAATGTCACCGTGCGACAACCCTGAGCCTGAAGCCTATGCCCCACGACACCCTCTTCACCAAGATCATCAAGGGCGAGATCCCGGCCCAGGTGGTGTATCGCGATGAGCGCCTGATCGCCATCCGCGACATCAACCCCCAGGCGCCGACCCATATCCTGATCATCCCGGTCAAGCCGCTGCCGAGCCTGGCGGAGGCGGGGCCGGACGACGAGTCCCTGCTGGGCGCCCTGTTGTTGGCCGCCCGGCGCGTGGCCGAGCAGGAGGGGCTGACCCGCCACGGCTACCGGCTGGTGGTGAACACCGGTCGTCACGGCGGCCAGACCGTGCCGCATCTGCACCTCCACCTGCTCGGCGGACGGCAGATGACCTGGCCGCCCGGTTAGCCCGGCGGCCCTCGGGGCGTGATATACTGAAAAGGCTATGCGCCTGAAAGACCAACTTACCGCCGATCTCAAAGCGGCCCTGAAGGCCGGCGACGAGACGCGCAAGGCCACCGTGCGCGCGCTGCAGGCCGCCATCAAACAGGCCGAGGTCGACCGGCAGATCGAGCTGACCGACGACGATGTGACGGCCGTGATCCAAAAGGAAGCCAAGTCCCGGCGCGAGTCCATCGCCGACGCGCAGACGGCCGGCCGCCCGGACCTGGTGGCCGATTACCAGGCCGAGCTGGCCGTGATCGAAAGCTATCTCCCCCAGGCGCTCAGCCGGGAGGAACTGGTAGCGCTGGCGCAGGCCGCCGTGGCCGAGGCCGGCGCCACCGACCTCAAACAGCTCGGGGCCGTGATGAAACTCCTGGCCCCGCGCACCCGGGGCCGCGCCGACGGCCAAGTGGTCAACGAGATCGTCCGCGAACTGCTCGGTTGATTGGCCCTTGCGGATTGGTGAATGCGGATCGAGGCGCGTTTATCACCAAGCCGCAATCCCCAATCAGCAATCGCATGGACGCCCGCGCCGCCTCGCGCTCAACCAGCACCGGACGACAGGTCCTCGTCTGGTCTATCGCCGTCGCTTCGGTCGTGACGGCCGCCCTCCTCCTGGCCCTGCCCTTCAATACGCTTGGCACCATCACGCTGCGGCCCGGCGAGCCGGCCAGCCAGGACCTGCTCGCCCCGCGCTCCACCAGTTACACCAGCGACATCCTGACCCGGGCGGCGCGCCAGGCGGCGGCCGACGCCGTGCCGGAGGTCTACAACCCGCCGGACAACCGGATCGTCCGCCAGCAGCTTCTGCGCCTGCGCGATGTGCTCGCCTACATCGAGACCGTCCAGGCCGATACGCTGGCCGACGCGGCGCAGAAACGCGCCGACCTGATGGCCATCCGCGACACGCCGCTCACCCCCGAGCTGGCCGACACCATCCTGGCGCTCGACAGCAGCGCCTGGGCCGTGATCCGGACCGAGGCCCTGGCCGTGCTGGAACAGGTGATGCGCAGCTCGGTGCGCGCCGATCAGCTCGACGAGGTGCGGCGCTCGCTGCCGCTGCGCCTGAGCGTCGAGCTGAGCGACGCCCACAACGCCGTCATCGTTGCGCTGGTCAGCCCGCTGGTGGTGCCCAACAGTTTCTACAACGAGGCCGCCACGCAGGCCGCCCGCGACGCGGCGGCGCAGGCCGTGGAGCCGGTCGTCAAACAGATCGTGCGCGGCCAGGCGGTGGTGACGCGCGGGCGCGTGGTCACCGAGGAAGACCTGGAGGCGCTGCGCGCCCTGGGCCTGTTGCAGCCCGAGTTCAACTGGCTGAACACCCTCAGCGCGGCGCTGGCCGCCCTGATCACCGGGGTCCTGCTCATCGTCTACGTCCGGCGCTTCAACCCGGAGATCGCCCGCAGCCCGAAGCTGGTCCTGCTGATCGGCCTGCTGTTCAACGGTTTCCTGCTGGCGGCCCAACTGCTCGTGCCGGGCCGGACCGTCCAGCCGTATTTCTTCCCGGCGGCGGCGCTGGCCATGCTCCTGACGGTGCTGGTCGGCCCGAACCTGGCGATGACCGTGGCGGTCGGCATCGCGGCGCTGGTCGGCTATATCGGCGGCGGCAACCTGGAGCTGACTATCTACGTCGCCATGGGCGGACTGGTGGCCGCCGTCACCCTGGGCCGCGGCGAGCGCGTCGACCTGTTCTTCTGGGCCAGCCTGGCGAGCGCGCTGGCCGGCATCGGCATCATCCTGGTCTTCCGCCTGCCCAACCCGTCCACCGACCTGGTGGGGCTGGCCCAGCTGGCGGCCGCCAGCCTGGTCAACGGCGGCATCTCGGCGGCGCTGACGCTGATGGTGTTCTTCGCCATCGGCGGCCTGTTCGACGTCACCACCAGCCTGCAACTGGTGGAGCTGGCGCGCCCGGACCACCCGCTGCTGCGCTTCATCCTGCGCAACGCGCCCGGCACCTACCAGCACAGCCTGCAGGTGGCCAACCTGGCCGAACAGGCCGCCGAGCGCATCGGCGCCAACGCCATGCTCATCCGCGTCGGCGCGCTCTACCACGACGCCGGCAAGGCCCTGCACCCGCAATACTTCGTCGAGAACCAGCTCGACAACATCAACATCCACGATTCGCTCGACCCGGACACCAGCGCCATGGTCATCATCCGGCACGTCACCGACGGCCTGGAGCTGGCGCGCAAGTACCGCCTGCCGACCCGGATGCGCGACTTCATCGCCGAGCACCACGGCACGCTGCGGACCATGTACCAGTACAAGCGCGCGCTGCAGGCGGCCGGCGGGGACGCGAGCAAAGTCGACGAGAGCCGCTTCACGTACCCCGGCCCGCGGCCCCAGTCGCGCGAGACGGCGCTGCTGATGCTGGCCGACGGCTGCGAAGCCAAGACGCGCTCCGACCGGCCCAAGACCGAGGAAGACATCGACCGGATCGTCAAAAGCCTGATCGACGACCGGCTGGCCAAGGGGCAGCTCGACGACACCGACCTGACCCTCCACGACCTGCTGATGATCCGCGAGTCGTTCGTCAACACGCTGCGCGGCGTCTTCCACCCGCGTGTGCAGTACCCGGAGTTGACGCCGGCCCGCGAGCTGCCGCCGGCCGGAGGCGCCTGAGCATGGCCCGCGCCGCGCGCCGCACCGTCCACGTCCAGATCGAGCCGCGCTTCAAAAACCGGATCACGGCGCAGGCGCTGCGCGCGGCCGCCCGGGCGGCGCTGGCCCAGCAGGACGCCCCAGCGCCAAGCGCGCTCACGCTGCGGATCACGGACGACGCGGCGCTGCGCCAGCTCAACCGGGATTTCCTGGGCCACGATGACGTCACCGACGTGCTCGCGTTCCCCTCGGACGAGGTGGAGGCCGGGGCCCGCTACCTGGGCGACGTGGCGATCGCGCTGCCGCGGGCCGCGGCCCAGGCGCGGACAGGCGGCCACCCTTTGAAAGCCGAGCTGCAACTGCTCGTCGTCCACGGCGTCCTGCATCTGCTCGGCCACGACCACGCCCGCCCGCGCGACCGGGCCCGGATGTGGACGGCCCAGGCCGAGATCCTGGCCCGCCTGGGCGCGCCCATCACGGGGCCGGCCTCGCCCGACCGCCCGGCCGCCCCTCCAAAAACCCGGTCGCCCCGTCGTGCAACGCGCCGTTGACATCCGGAGTCCAGGCGATATAATCAATGAGAGAATTATGATGAATTCTGTCAAGTTGATGGCTGAGGTTTGCATGTGTAGAAGGCGGAGGCGTTTGTCCACCGTCGTCTAGTCACGCCCGACATCAGCGTTGACGTTCACGCCAGCAGACGCGGCAACCGCCTCCGAAGTTCAGGACCAGCGGTTGCCGTTTTGTTTTGCTGGCGCTTTATTTGCGGGCACACGAGTGAAACCATGTTGACTTTGCCGAAAATCCGGGCGGCGCGCCCGGCGGCCCCGGCGGCGGGTCTGGCGCTCGCCGATCGGGTCGGGAACACGCCTCTGCTCCGGCTGCGGCGCGTCACCGCCCACCTGCCCGCGTCGGTCGAGGTGTATGCCAAGGCGGAGTGGTTCAACCCGAGCGGCTCGGTGAAGGACCGTCCGGCGCTCAACATCCTGCGCACGGCCGAGGCCGAGGGCCGCCTGACGCCTGAGAAAGTCCTGCTCGACTCGACCTCGGGCAACATGGGCATCGCCTATGCCACGCTCGGGCGGGCGCTGGGCTATCGCGTCAGGCTCGTCATCCCGGCCAACGCCAGCCCGGAGCGGCTGGCCATCCTGCGCGCGCTGGGCGCGGACCTGGTCCAGTCCTCGCCGCTGGAAGGCTCGGACGGCGCCATCCGCCTGGCCCGCGAGCTGGCGGCCGGGCAGCCGGACCGGTATTACTACGCCAACCAATACGACAATCCCGCCAACTGGCAGGCGCACTACTACGGCACCGGCCCCGAGATCATCGAGCAGACCGAGGGCCGCGTGACGCACTTCGTCGCCGGGCTGGGCACCAGCGGCACCCTGACCGGCACCGGCCGCGCGCTGAAGGTCTACAACGCCCATATCCGCCTGATCGCCTTCCAGCCGGACTCGCCCTTCCACGGCCTGGAGGGTCTCAAGCACATGGAGACGGCGCTGCGGCCCGGCATTTACGACCCGGCGCTGCCGGACGAGCAGTTGACGGTAACCACCGAGGCCGCCCACGCCATGGCGCGCCGGCTGGCGCGCGAGGAGGGCCTCTTCGTGGGCGTCTCGGCGGCGGCGGCGGCCGTGGCCGCGCTCCGGGTGGCCGAGCAGCTGACCGCCGGCGTCGTCGTCACGCTGTTCCCGGACTCCGGGCACAAGTATGTGAGCGAGCGGTTTTGGAATGAATGACGGCGGACGAAGGGCGAAAGACGGCCCGCTGGCGTCCTTCGTCTTCAGTCCGCCGCCTAAGAGCTTATCTCTAAACCCGCCCGATAGCCGACGGCAGTGCCGTCGGCGACGCCTCTGCTGAGGTTTAGAGACAGGTTCTAAACCATGCTGACCATCTACACCGATTTGCTCCGCGCTCTGGAGGCCCACCTGGAGGCCGCGTACCCGAACGAGGGCGCCGGCCTGCTGTTGGGCGTCGTCGGGGACGGCGGGAAACGCGTCAGCGCGATCCTGACGCTGGAGAACCGCTGGGACGGCGCCGAACAATATCACCGTTTTCTGCTGACGCCGCAGGACATGCTGCGCGGCGAGCAGGAGGCCGCCCGGCGCGGGCTGGACGTGATCGGCATTTTTCACTCCCACCCCGACCACCCGGCGGAGCCGTCCGGCTTCGACCGCGAATGGGCCCTGCCCTGGTATTCGTACCTCATCACCACCGTCGCCCAGGGCCGGGCGACCCGCTCGCGCTCCTGGCTCTTGAAGGACGATCGCTCCGGCTACGACGAGGAAGCCGTGCAGATTACCGAGCAGAGACCCCCGAGCACAGACCACGCCCCATTGGAGAAGGCATGACAACTATTCGCATCCCCACCCCGCTGCGCCCGTACACCGGGAGCCAGCCCGAGGTGCCGGTGGCCGGCGCGACCGTCGGCGACGTGCTGGCCGACCTGACCGGCCGGCATCCGGCCCTCAGGCCGCATCTGTACACCGAGACGGGCCAACTGCGCGCCTTTGTGAACATCTTCCTCAACGATGAGGACGTCCGGCATCTGCAGGGCGAGAACACGCCCGTGAAAGACGGCGACCGGTTGATGATCGTGCCGAGCATTGCGGGCGGGGCAAGATGAGAAGGAGACAGGGCGAGAGGGTGACCGGGCGGCTAATAAAAGGAGAGTTGACGATGGACGCAAGTTTGCAGAAAGTCGATCACAGCGCCTTGCGCGTGAACCAGGCCGTGATCATCGCGCTGCTCCTGGTGAGCTTCAT
Organism: Anaerolineales bacterium; assembly: GCA_034434015.1. Taxonomy (GTDB): domain Bacteria; phylum Chloroflexota; class Anaerolineae; order Anaerolineales; family UBA6663; genus SpSt-583. The sequence goes on along the minus strand of DAOUAB010000233.1, from coordinate 35,263 downwards.
CGCCAACGCGGCGTGGCTGGCCGCGCTGGTGGCCGCGGTGATGACGGTCGGCGCGCTGACGCGCCAGCCCGGCTTCCGGCCCCTGTACACGGGACTGCTCAAGCCGCGCGGCTGGGTGAAGCCGGACGTGCTCAACGACAACCCGGAGCCGCACGTCTTCGCCCAGGGGTTCGGGGCGGTTGTGCTATGGGCCGGGGTCGTCGCCCTGGTCACAGGACCGGCCGCCCTCGGCTGGGGCCTGGTCTGGCTGGTGACGGGCCTGGCGGCGCTCAACCTGTTCGGCGGTTTCTGCGCCGGTTGCGCGGTCTATTACTGGCTGAACCGGCTCAACGTGCCGGGCTTCGTCAAAACGCCGCCGCCCGGCGCCTTTCCGGGGATGAGGCCGCGGGTCTGATGGACACGCTCGTGCGTTTCGTCATCGCCCTGGCCCTCATCGGCCTGGGCGTCCTGCTCTACCAGGCCTGGAGCGGCTGGCAACTGCGCCGCCTGCGCCGGACCCCGGCCCGGCCGGGCCTCGAGGGCTGGCAGGCTGGCCGGCCCGGCATCCTGTATTTCACGTCGCCGGACTGCGCCCCCTGCCGCACCGTCCAGCGCCCGGCCCTGGCGCAACTGCGCGCCGAGCTGGGCGAGGCCGTGCAAATCATCGAGATCGACGCCAGCGCCCGCACCGGCGTGGCCGATCACTGGGGCGTGCTCTCGGTGCCGACGACGTTCGTTCTGGACGCCGGCGGCGCGCCGCGGCACGTCAACCACGGCGTCGCCCGCGCCGAGAAATTGCGGCAGCAGCTGCAAAGCGCGCGGGCCGGCGGATCGGGGGATAATGGGCCGAGGGCCAGGGAAATGGCCCTGGACCTGTGACCTTCGTCCTTTGTCCTTCGCTTCCCACCTGGAGGCCAGCATGGGCATTCCGTTAGGGCGCGTCGATCCGAGCGCCGTCGAACTCTCACACGAAGAAATCCTGCGCTACAGCCGCCACCTGATCATGCCCGAGGTGGGGCTGGCCGGGCAGAAGAAACTCAAAGCCGCCAGCGTGCTGATGATCGGCACCGGCGGGCTCGGCTCGCCGCTCGGGCTGTACCTGGCGGCGGCCGGCATCGGCCGGATCGGCATCGTGGATTACGATGTGGTGGACCGCACCAACCTGCATCGCCAGGTGATCCACGGCTCGTCCAGCGTCGGCCTGCTCAAGGTCGAGTCCGCCCGGCGGCGCATGCAGGACATCAACCCCGACATCGAGATCGTCCCTTACAACGAGCCGTTCACGTCCGAGAACGCCCTGGCCATCGCCCGGGACTACGACATCCTCGTGGACGGGACGGACAACTTCCCCACCCGCTACCTGACCAACGACGTCTGCGTGCTGCTGGGCAAGCCCAACGTTTACGGCAGCATCTTCCGCTTCGAGGGCCAGGCGTCGGTGTTTTACGCCAGGGAGGGGCCGTGCTACCGCTGCCTCTTCCCGGAGCCGCCGCCGCCCGGCCTGGTGCCCTCCTGCGCCGAGGGGGGCGTGCTCGGCATCCTGCCCGGCACCATCGGCACGATCCAGGCCACCGAGACCATCAAGCTCATCCTGGGCATCGGCCAGCCGCTCATCGGCCGGTTGCTGCTGTACGATGCGCTCTCGATGTCCATCGAAGAGGTCAAACTGCGCAAGAACCCGAACTGCGCGGTCTGCGGCCCCAACCCGACCGTGACGCAGCTCATCGACTACGAGCAGTTCTGCGGCGTGCCGGGCCACGACCGCGAGGACGCCCTCACGCCCAGCCAGTGGGACATCACGCCCCGGGAGCTGGAGGCGCGGCTGAAGCAGGGCAACCACCTCAAGATCGTGGATGTGCGCGAGCCGCACGAATGGGAGATCTCGCACATCGACGGCGCCACGCTCATCCCGCTCGGCCAGCTGGCCGCGCACCTGCACGAGCTCGATTCGGCCGAGGAGATCGTGCTGCAATGCAAGTCCGGCGCGCGCTCGATGAAAGCGCTGGAACTGCTCTACGCCGCCGGTTTCCGCAAGCTCAAGAACCTCAAGGGCGGCATCAACGCCTGGGCGCGGGAGGTCGATCCCCGGCTGCCCGTCTACTGAACCGGCGCCCGGCGTGCGCCCGGCCCCGCCGGTTGTGACGCGCGGCGCGAGCAGGCTTTCCCATCCTGGCTCGCGCCGTGTTTTTTTAACGGGGTTGGGAGGTATAATTGGACCGTCTCAACCAGGTTTGTCCATCACGCGGCCGGGTCTATCGCGCATGCCTACGTTCGCCGACACCAACAATCCGTTGACCCTGCTGCTCGAACTGGGCCAGGCCTTCCATTCCACGCTGGAGCTCGACCCGCTGCTGGTCTCCATCCTGAAGACCATGCAAAGCGCCGTCCAGTGCGAGGGCGGCTCGCTGTGGTTGCTGAGCGACGAGCGCACCCGCCTGACATGCACCCACGCCATCGGCCAGGACGAGAAGGACCTGTTGGGCGAGGTGATGCCGGCCGCGGAGTTGTCCCGGTTCTACCAGTCCAACCAGGGCCGGGCGCTGCGGCTGGACCGCGGCCAGGTGCCGGACCGGCTGGCCGGCTGGGTGCGACCGAGCACGCGCAGCCTGCTGATCGCGCCGCTGGTGGCGCGCGGCGACCTGCTCGGCGCCGTGGCGATGGTGAACAAGATCGGCGCGCCTCCTTCCAGGAGGACGAGGCCGAGCTGTTGCACGCGCTCTCCGGCCACGCCGCCATCGCCATCCAGAACGCCCAGCTCTACGAGCGCCAGGCCCGCAGCGTGGAGCGCCAGCAGATGCTGGACCGGATCAGCGTCTACTTCCAGGAGACGCTGGACCTGGACGCCCTGATCAAGCGCATCTTCAGGGAAGTCAATCAGGCCCTCCAGGCTGAAGGCCAGTCCATCTGGCTGCTGGAGGCGGACGGGCAGCGCGCCACCTGCCTGTACGCCACCGGCCTGGGCGCCCACAACGTCATCAACCTGACGGTGCCGGTGGACAAGAGCATCGTCGGCAACACGATCCTCACCCAGCAGCCGCTGCTGATCGCCGACGCCCAGCAGGACCCGCGCCTGAACCGGCGCGCGGACGCCAAGACCGGCCTGATCACGCGCACGCTGATGTCGGTCCCGATGGTGCGCGAGGGGCGCTCCATCGGCGCCCTGCAGGCCATCAACAAACGCGGCGGCGCGCTCTTCAACCAGGATGACCTGTCGCTCTTCACCAGCATCGCCAGCAGCGCGGCGCTGGCGGTTGAGAACGCCCGGCTGTTCGAGGAGCTCCAGGCCAGTTACGACATGACCCTGGACGCCCTGACGGCGGCGCTGGACCTGCGCGACCGGGAGACGGAGGGCCATTCCCGGCGCGTGGTGGCCTACACCCTGCGCCTGGCGCAAGCGCTGGGCGTGGACAACGCCGCGCTGACCGATATCCGGCGCGGCGCCCTGCTCCACGACGTCGGCAAAATCGGCGTGCCGGACCGCATCCTGCTCAAGCCCGGCCCGCTGGACCCGGACGAGCGCCTGGAGATCCAGAAACACCCGCAAAAAGGCTACGAGATGCTGCTCGGCATCCCGCATCTGGCGGCGCCGGTCCAGGTGGTCCTCGCCCACCACGAGAAATGGGACGGCACCGGCTATCCGCTCAACCTGAAGGGCGACGCGATCCCGCTGGGCGCGCGCCTGTTCGCCATCGCCGACGTCTTCGACGCGCTGACCTCCGACCGGCCATACCGCAAGCAGATGTCGTACGAGGCGGCCCGCGACATTATCGCCAAGGAGGCCGGCCGGCACTTCGACCCGGCCGTCGTCGAGGCGTTCCTGTCCATCACGCCCGAGGAATGGGCGCACATCCGGTCCGAGGTGATGGCCGAAGTGGGCGAACGCCGGCAGGTCCACGACGCGCTCGTGCGCCAGGGGCACACCGCCCTGCTCGGCGGCGGGGCGTCCGCCTGAACCCGATGTCGACCGAGGCGCTCCCCTTCTACGGCGGCCAGGCCGTCATCGAGGGCGTGATGATGCGCGGCCGGAACGCGATGGCCGTCGCCGTGCGCGCCCCGGACGGCCAGGTGGTCCTGCACACCCAGCCCCTCAACCCGATCTACCGCGGCCGGTTCAGTCGCACGCCTTTCCTGCGCGGCCTGCTCGGCCTGTGGGACGCGCTCGGCCTGGGCTGGCAGGCCCTCAACCACTCGGCCAATATCGCCGGCGGCGACGAGGGCAAGATCGAAGGCCCGGCCGCCTGGGCCGCCATCGGGCTGACCCTGGTCCTGGCCCTGGCGCTCTTCTCGGCCGGCCCGGCGGCGGCCGCCTACTGGCTGGAGACGGCCCTGGGGCTGCCGCACTGGGCCGCCGCGCTGATCGAGGGCGGCCTCCAGCTCGGCCTGCTCATCGGCTATCTGGCCGTCATCGGCCGGATGCCGGACATCCGGCGCGTGTTCGGCTATCACGGCGCCGAGCACAAGACCATCAACGCCTTCGAGGCCGGCGCCGAGCTGACGCCGGCGTCGGTGGCGCGCTTCTCGCTCCAGCACCCGCGCTGCGGCACGGCCTTCCTGCTCACCGTGGCCGTCTTCTCCATCTTCCTGTTCGCGCTCCTCGGCCCGCTGCCCCTGCTGGAGCGGCTGGCCTCCCGGCTCCTGCTCATCCCCGTCGTCGCCTCCATCGCCTACGAATACCAGCGCTTCACGGCCCGCCACATCGGCCACCCGCTGGTGCGCGCGCTGGCCGCGCCGGGCATGGCCCTGCAGCGCCTGACCACGCGCGAGCCGGACGAGGCCATGCTGGAGGTCGCCATCGCCGCCTTCCAGGCCATGCGCGTGCAGGAGCGCGAGACCCCCGTCCCGGTGGGATAGGCGCCGCCGGCTGGCGCCGGCCCGATATGCTCGCCGTCGAGCTGCACGCCCACACCCACGCCTCCGAGGATTGCCTGGTGCGCCCGCGCGACCTGGCGCGCGTCGGCCGCGCGCGCGGCCTGGGGCGCATCGCGGTCACCGACCACAACACCGTGCGCGGGGCGCTGGAAGCGCGCGACCTGGACCCGGAGCTGATCATCCTGGGCGAGGAGATCATGACGACCCAGGGCGAGCTGCTGGCGTACTTCGTCCAGGCGGAGGTGCCGCCGGGCCTGTCGCCGGCCGAAACCATCGCCCGGCTGCGCGCCCAGGGCGCCGTGATCAGCGTCTCGCACCCCTTCGACCGGCTGCGGAAGGGCGCCTGGCGCGAGGCCGACCTGGCCGCCATCCTGCCGCACGTCGATGCGATCGAGGTCTTCAACGCGCGCTGCGTCTATCCGGACGATAACGCGCGGGCGGTTGCCTTTGCGCGCGAACACGCTACACTGGGCACGGTCGGCTCGGACGCGCACTCGCTGCGCGAGCTGGGCCGCGCGCAGCTGGAGGTGGAATGCGCGGACACGCCGTCCGATCTGCTGGCCGGGCTGCGCCAGGGGCGGGCGGTGACGCGGCTCTCATCGCCGGCCATCCATCTGACTTCGCGCTGGGCGAAAACCTGGAAACGGTTGACGGGGCGGCGGTGAGGTCAAGCCGCGACAGGTCGCGGCGCTGGCGGGGATAAGACATGGACCTGCTCATCGGCATCTTGCTGGCCGCCTTCCTGGGCATCGTCCCGATGGCGCTGTACGCGGCGGTCTTCACCTGGTTTGACCCCTACGAAAAAGAACCCCTCTGGCTGATGCTGGCGGTCTTCGGCTGGGGCGCCATCGTGGCCGCCGGGTCGGCCTTCATCCTCAACACCCTGTTCGGCATCAGCGTCTTCGCGTTCACCGGGAGCGAGACGGCCGCCAACGTCGGCGCGGCCGTGATCTCGGCCCCGGTCGTCGAGGAAACCGTGAAAGGCGCGGCGGTGCTGGCCGTGTACCTGTACGTCCGCCACGAGTTCGACTCGCTGCTGGACGGCGTCCTGTACGGCAGCCTGGTGGGTTTCGGCTTCGCGGCCACCGAGAACGTGAACTACATCTTCTCCGGCTTCAGCGCCGGGGGCCTGGAGACGGCCCTGCTGGTGACCGCCATCCGCGCCATCGGCATCGCCTTCCTGCACGCCACGCTCACCGCCTGCACCGGCCTGGGGTTCGCAGTGATGCGCCTGAACAGCGGCGCGCTGCGCTTCGCGGCGCCGCTGATCGGCTACGGCGCGGCAGTCTTCTTCCACGCCGCGCACAACCTCATGGCCACCCTGGGGGAGCTGTTTTGCCTGCTGGGCCTGGCCCTGGACTGGATCGGGTTCCTGGGCCTGTTCGCCTTCATCCTGTTCCTGGTCTGGCACGAGGGCCGCGTGATGCGCGACTACCTGAGCGAGGAGGTGGCGCTGGGCGTCATCACGCCGGAGCATTACCGCGCCGCCGGCTCGCTGTTCGGGCAGTTCGCGGCGCGCTGGGGCGCGTTGTTCGGCGGCAGCTGGCGGCGCTCCGGGCGGTTCTATGACCTGCTCGGCGAACTGGCCTTCAAGAAGTATCAACTGGCGCGGCGCGGCGCGCACAAGGAGCCGAACGCGCCGGCCGCCATCGCGCGGCTGCGCACGGAGATCGCGGCGCTGGGCCGGAGCGGGGTGGCGTAGGGCCGGGCGCGCCGTTCAGGGGGCGCCTTCGGGCTTTTGGGCTGACCCGTCCGCCTGGCAGATACCCCTCCCCCACGTCACGCCGGCGAAAGCCGGCATCCAGAAGAAGACGCGCGCAGAAGAGCGGGAGCTTCCGGGCCCCGGCCTTCGCCGGGGCGACGGTGGAAATGGGTGCGCCCAGGCGCGGCGGCCGGGCGATTGACCACCAGCGGCGAAGGCACCCCGTTCAGGCACCGGGTGGTTGTGGTAAAATCCCGTCCGACGCCCCTGTAGCTCAGTGGATAGAGCGCCACCCTCCGGAGGTGGATGCCCGTGTTCGAGTCACGGCAGGGGCACTTCGATATCGCCCCCGCACTCAGGCCCGGAGGTTTCGGGCCGGGTGTGGGCTCTTTCCTTCGTCCTCCAAGTTCGGGCGGGTGGTGAGCCCAATTCGGCGCCGCTGAGCGACTGATGCGACCACTGCTGGCGGTCCTGATTCTGATCAGCCTGGCCCTGGGCCTGTTGCCGCACAGCGCACAGGCGGACCTGAGCCCGCACGCCCACGCAACCGCCGAGGGACAGGCCCGGGAGCCCGAGGCTGGCCTTGCGGGGCTCCTTGAGGACAGCGAGTCCGATGATGACGCGCTGAGCGCGACCCCCTCCGGCCTCAGCCAGGCGCATGGCCTGACAGGCGTCCAGCCCGGCCTCTTCGGGCGCCCCTCCAGCCCGCCTCGTTTCCTTCACCCTCCGCAAATTTAGCCTGCCCCTCTCCGGCTGGCCCTCACGATGATGGCCCGGCGGCTGGCCGCGCTTGCGCGGCGTGGGCGCCCCGGCCTCGCGCCCCGGCCTGCTGACCGGCGCGGCGGCAGCGCCGGCTCCAGGCCCACGGGAGCATCTTGAAACCGCCAGGCCAGCCTCGTCCCGTCACACCCGGTATTGCGCCGCGACTGATGCCACGGAGGTTGCCATGCGTCCCAGTCCCCATCGCCGTCGTCCCGGCCGCTACTTCGCGCTCCCGCCGCGCTGGCAGTGGCTGTTCTGGCCCACGCTGACGCTCAGCGGAGGCGGATTAGCCCTGACGCTCTGGCTCGAGGCGGAGGCGCTGGCCCTCGGCAGCTGCGCGTTCATCGCGGCCCTGCCGGGCATGGCCGGGCTGCTTTACTGGTTCAATCGCTGGGTCTTCAACGCCGCCGCGCCGCGCCCGGAGGATCTGACCGCGGGCGCCCCGGCCCGCGCGACAAACGCCGCGCCGCCGCCGGCCGGCGCGGGCCGGCCGGTCGCCCTCTGGCACAGCCTGCCGCTTGAGCAGGTGTTCGCCGCTCTGCGCTCCACGGCCACAGGTCTGGCCGGCGCCGAAGCGGCTCGCCGCCTGGGCGAGCACGGCCCGAATGAACTGCAGGCGACCCGCCGCATCTCGCCATGGGTCCTGCTGGCCGGGCAGTTCAAGAATGTCCTGATTGTGATCTTGCTGATCGCCACGGCCCTGTCGGCCTTCCTGGGGCACGGCGTTGAAGCCACGGCCATTGCGGTCATCGTGCTGTTCGCGGTGCTGCTGGGTTTCGTGCAGGAATACCGCGCCGAGCGGGCGATTGAGGCGCTGCGCCAGATGGCTGCGCCCACGGCCACGGTCCTGCGCGACGGGCAGGAGGTTGAAGCCCCGGCGCGCGACCTGGTGCCCGGGGATGTCGTCTTGCTGCGCGCGGGCGATAAGGTCCCGGCCGACGTCCGGCTGATTGAGGCGGTCAACCTGCAGGTTGACGAGGCCGCGCTCACCGGCGAGTCCGTCCCGGTCGAAAAGCATACAGCCCCGCTCCCCGACGCGGCCCTGGCGATTGGGGACCGCAAGAACATGGCGTACGCCGGAACGGCCGCCACCTACGGACGCGGGCGCGGCGTGGTCGTGGCGACAGGCATGCAGACCGAGTTCGGCAAGATCGCCCAGATGCTGCAGACCGTCGAAGCCGGCAAAACCCCGCTGCAGGAGAACCTGGACAAGGTCGGCCACGCCCTGGCGCGGGCGGCCCTGGTGGTGGTGGCGATCATCGTGGCCCTGGGCCTGTTGCGCGGCCAGCCCTTTATCGAGATGCTGATCTTCGGCATCGCGCTGGCGGTGGCCGTCGTCCCCGAAGCCCTGCCGGCGGTGGTCACGATCTCGCTCGCCATCGGCGTGCAGCGGATGGCCAAACGCCACGCGCTGGTGCGCCGCCTGCCGGCGGTGGAAACGCTCGGCAGCACTTCGGTGATCTGCTCCGACAAGACCGGGACCCTGACGAAGGACGAGATGACGGTCCGCGAGATCTTCGTCGCCGGGCAGAGGCTCACGGTCTCCGGGACGGGCTATGAACCGCACGGCCAATTCTCAAGCGACGGCCGCGCAGCTGAACCGACCAGCCCGCTGAAACAACTGTTGCGCGCCGCCGTCCTGGCCTCCGACGCCCGCCTCGTTCACGACCCCGCTGAGAACCGCTGGCACGTCAAGGGCGATCCAACCGAGGGCGCGCTGGTCGTGGCCGCCGCCAAGGCCGGACTGGACAAGGCCGACCTCGAGGCGCAATTCCCCCGGGTGAACGAGATCCCGTTCACGTCCGAGACCAAACGGATGACCACGCTCCATCACGGGCCGGAGGGGGCGTGGGCTTACTCCAAGGGCGCCCCGGAGGTCATCCTGGAAGCCTGCGCGCGGCAACGCGGCGCCGCGGGCGAGACCGAGCTGACGCCCGAAGACCGTGAGCGACTCCTGGAAACGGCCCGTCAGATGGCCGGCAGCGCCTTACGGGTCCTGGCGGTGGCGGCCAAACCCGGCGCCACCCTGGCGGACGCGGAGCGGGACATGACGTTCCTGGGCCTGATCGGCATGATCGACCCGCCCCGGCCGGAGGCGAAGGCCGCGATCCAGACCTGCGAGCAGGCCGGGATCAAACCGGTGATGATCACCGGCGACCATCCCCTGACGGCGCAGGCCGTGGCCGGGGAGCTGGGCCTGCTGAAGACCGGCCGGGTGGTGACGGGCGCGGAACTGGAGGGCATGAGCGAGGCCGAGTTCGAGCGACAGGCGGCGGCGATCGAAGTTTACGCCCGCGTCTCTCCGGCGCACAAGCTGCGCGTGGTCACCGCCCTGCAGAAACAGGGCCACATCGTCGCCATGACCGGCGACGGGGTCAACGACGCCCCGGCGCTGAAGAAGGCCGACATCGGCATTGCCATGGGCATCACGGGCACGGATGTCACCAAGGAAGCGGCCGCCATGACGCTCACCGACGACAACTTCGCCTCGATTGTGGCGGCCGTCGAAGAAGGGCGCGGCATCTTCGGCAACATCAAGAAATACCTGATGTACCTGCTCTCCTCCAACATCGGCGAAATCGGGCTGATGGCCGGCGCCTCGCTGCTGGGGCTGCCCCTGCCGCTCTCGGCCGTGCAGATCCTGTACGTCAACCTGGCGACCGATGGCTTACCGGCCCTGGCCCTGGCGGTCGACCCCCCTGAGCCCGACCTGATGCGGCGCAAGCCGCGCGACCCGCGCACCGGCATCTTCACCCGGCCGGTCGTGACGCTCATGACCGTCGGCGGGCTGTGGTCCGCCCTGGTCAACCTGGGCCTCTTCGCCTGGGCGCTCGGCTCCGGGCGCAGCCTGACCGAGGCGATGACGATGACGTTTGTCTCGCTGGTGCTGATTCAATTCTTCAAGGCCTACAACTTCCGCTCCGATCGCCATTCCGTGCTGAAGCGGCCCTGGGCGAACCAATGGCTGAACCTGGCCATCGTCTGGGAGCTGGTCCTGCTGGTCCTGATCGTCTACGTGCCGTTTCTGCACGAGCCCTTTGGCACCTTCAGCCTGACGCTCGGGGACTGGGTGATCGTTGTGCTCCTGTCCGTCACGGTCTCGCCGGTGCTGGAGCTGGCCAAGTGGATGGAGCGGCGCGGCTGGTTTGGCGAACTGACCGCATGAAGCGGCGCCGGGCCGACGTCGCCGCGCCGCACCCGGCCATAAGTCTGCGCGTCCGGCCGGGCCGCCCGGCGCACGGGCAGCGGCCCGGCTAGGAGGTCGTCGCCGCGAAGCCGGCCAGGTGCGCGTCCAGGTGCCGGAGCAATTTCTCAAAATCGGCGGGGTCCAGTTCGGCGCCCTGCTCCCAGCGCGCCCGTTCAGCGGCCATGAACGCCGCATCGCGGCCGCTCAGGGCCGGCGCCGCCGCCCGCTGGCCCGTCTTGTCCCGGACCTTCTCGTCGGGTCGGCGCATCTCGTGGAAGGGGAGGCGCGCCTGGAGGGCCTCGGCCTGCTGCGGGGGCAGGAAAGCATACAGGCTGGCCAGGCCCGCCTGCTCCGGCTTTCCGCCGGACTGCACGAGCTGAATGGCGCAGCAGTAATGGCCGTCCGGCACGCGCGTACTGCGCCGCCCGCGGATGCGGAAACGCCAGCGCCAGTAGTTCACTTTGCCGTGCAGGTCAAAAGTGAGCGGCCCGCCGCGTTCGTGCAGGGTGAGGCGCGGGCCGGACAATTCCAGCACGCGGCCGCTGGGCCAGCGCTCGATCAGCAAGCGCTCGCCCCACCGCCCGAGGAACTGCGAGAGGAACAGGACGGCGATCATCCAGGGGAGCCAGAGCCAGCCGGCCGATTCCCCGAAGATCAACGCCCATAGCGCCAGTCCGCCAAAATACAGCACGGCCGACGTGAGCGCCCAGCCGACGAGCAGCGTGAACCGCACGCCGGAGTGATAACGGTCCAGGGGCAGCCGCTCGACCATGCCGGGGGCGCCCAGGCCCGGCGCGCTCATGCCCGCGGCGCCTCCGCCGGCGCCGCGGCCGGTTCGCGCCCGGACGATTCGCGCGCCCATTCCAGCACCTCATCCAGGATCTGCGCGCCGGTCCGCCCGTTCTGAGTGGAGACGGCCTGCTCCAGCTCCGCCCGGAAGTCGGCGGTCAGATCGGTGCGCGTGGCGATGGACGCCAGCTGCACGGCGCGCACGGCGTCGGCAATCGCCAGGCGGGTCTCGGCCCGGTCCAGGTCGTCATAGAAAAAGGCGTTGCTGGTGTACATGCGCTGACGATGGAACTGGGACTGGAGCAGCGTGGTCAGGACCTGGGCCTGCTGGATGGTGACCTTCTTGGGGCCGAACTGCTGCAGCAACTGGGCCTCGTTGATCTGGCCCAGCCGGACGCGGATGTACTCCTCCCGCAGACGCCACGGGTCGGCGCCGGCGCCCTGCGCGCAACCGACGTACAGGTCGTCCAGGCGCTTGGCCAGGTGGTCGAAGGCGTCGCGCAGCGTCCCGCGCCAGCGCGCCAGTTCGCGGGCGCTGTTCCAGGCCGTGTATTCGCGGACCGTGATCTCGGTCTGCGGCGGGTGATCGCGCAGGTCGCGCGCCAGCGTGGTGACCGAGAAGCCGACGGCGGTCGCCTCGTGCTCCAGCAGCCAGTGCAGGAAATTCTCCTCCCCCGGATGGTGATAGCCGAAGGTTTCGCCTTCCAGCGCCAGCAGGATCAGGCGGCCGGCGTTCTTCTTGAGCGGCATCAGGGCGTTGCGCGCCCAGCGGCCGGCCCCGCCCAGCGAGCGGACGGCGAACGCCACCGTGTTGGAGAGGTCGTCATCGCGCACGTAGACGGCGATCCGGCCGCCGTTCGGCAAGCGCACCCAGTACGGCCCGGCGCCCTCCAGCGCGCCCTCCACCTGGGCCTGGCCGAGCACCGTGAACTTCACGCCGTTGTTGTGCAGGACCTGCAGCACGTCCAGGGTGACGCCCAGGTTGGGGAGCCAGAGGCCTTCCGGGCGGTGGCCGAAGCGGTGCTCGTGGGCGATCAGGGCCCAGCGCACCAGCAGCTCCTGGTCGCGCGGCAGACAAAGTGGCAGGATCGCGTGGTGCATGGGCTGGGTCAGGGCGTTGCCCACGCCCCACCGTTCACGGTGCCGGCGGTCGGCCTCGATGATCCGCCGGTAGGTGGCGGGCGCGTTCGGCTCGAGCCAGCGCATCAGGCTGTTGCCGATGTTGAAGGACATTTTCTCGAAGTTGCCCAGCTCGGCGTTCGGCGTGTAGCACAGCGCGGTGGCCTTCTCGTTGAAGTTGCGGTAAGGCTCGGCGCCGGCTTCGACCCCGAGCTCATCGTTGCGAAACGGGTTGCCGCGCGGCGATTGGTAGAAGTTGCAGTGTACGCAGAAGAAGTGGTCAGGCATATACACCTCGAGCGAGCCCGCCCCGTCCGGCCGCGCCCAGGCGCCGGCGACCCGGCCCGGGTCAGCGGGCGTACAACTCGGTTAACTCGCCCAGGCGGTCGAGGACGGCCGGCGTGAGCTGGCCCTCCACCAGGCGCCAGGTCCAGTTGCCGGACGAGGTGCCCGGCAGGTTCATGCGCGCCTCGCCGCCCAGGCTGAGGACGTCCTGGAGCGGCGTGATGGCGTAATCGGCCACCGACGACCAGGCCAGCCGGATCAGATCCCAGGCGATATCGTGCCCGTCGCGGCCCAGGTAGCGGCGGACGAAGTCCCGCTCGCGCTCGCTGATGCTCCGGTACCAGCCCAGCGTCGTGTCGTTGTCATGCGTGCCGGTGTAGACGACGGTGTTGCGCTCGTAGTTGTGCGGCAGGAAACGATCCTCGGTCGCGCCGCCGAACGCAAACTGCAGCACGCGCATGCCGGGCAGGTGGAACTGCTCGCGCAGCGCGTCGACCTCCGGCGTGATGATGCCCAGGTCTTCGGCGATCAGCGGCAGGCGCTCGCCGAACGCCGCCTGCATGGCCGTGAACAGGGACGCGCCCGGCCCCTTCACCCACCGCCCCACCTCGGCCGTGGGCATGCCGGCCGGGATCTCCCAGTAGGCCTCGAACCCGCGGAAGTGATCGATGCGGATCAGGTCCACCTGGCTCAGCGCGGCGCGCAGGCGCGCGATCCACCAGGCGTAGCCGGTCTGCTGGAGCGCGGCCCAGTCGTACTGCGGGTTGCCCCACAACTGGCCGGTCCGGCTGAAGTAATCCGGCGGGACGCCGGCCACCACCGTCGGGCGGCGCTGATCGTCCAACTGGAAGAGCTGGGGGTTGCCCCACACATCCGCGGAGTCCGAGGAGACGAAGATCGGCACGTCGCCGATCAGCCGGACGCCCTTCGCATGGGCATAGCGCTTGAGGGCCGACCACTGGCGGAAGAACAGGAATTGCCGGAACTGGTGTTGGGCGAGGCTATCGGCGCGTTCGCTCCGGGCGCGCGCCAGCGTGGCGGCGTCGCGCAGGCGCGCGGGCGCGTCCCACTCCAGCCAGCTGACGCCGCCGTGCGCGTCCTTGAGCGTCATGAACAGGGCGAAATCGTCCAGCCAGGCGGCCTGCTCGGCGCAGAACTGCTCGAACTCGGGCCGCAGGGCCGGCGCCGCCCCGGCTTTGAAGGCCTCCCAGGCCCGGGTCAGCAGGCGGACCTTGAACTGGATCACGGGGCCGAAGTCGACGCGCTGGGCCGGGAAACTCGCGCCGCCCAGGGCGGCGGCGATATCGCTGCGCGTGAGCAGACCGTCTTCAACCAGGCGGTCCGGGCTGACCAGATACGGGTTGCCGGCGAAGGCCGAGAAACTCTGGTAAGGCGAGTCGCCGTAGCCGGTGGGGCTGAGCGGCAGGATCTGCCACCAGGTCTGTTTGGCGTAGGCCAGGGCCTCCACCCAGCGATAAGCGGCCGGGCCGAGGTCGCCGATGCCGTAGGGACCGGGCAGGGAAGTGGGATGGAGCAGGAGGCCGGCTGAACGCGGCGACGTTTTCTGAGCGGGCGAGGTTGACGCTGGCGTCATGCGCTGGTTTTCTTTCCGAAGGGGAGTTTCTCGAGCCGGGCGCCGTCTTCCAGGGTCAGGCCGGGGAAATCATCCGGCATGATGTTGGGGCCGACGACGACGTTGCGGCCGATCACGGCGCCGCCCGGGATCTGGGCGCTCTTGCCGAGGGTCGTGATGCCCAGTTCGGCGCTGTCCGGGTCCAGCCGGCCGACGCGGGCGTTGTGGCCGACGGTCACCTCTTTGTCGATGATCGCGCGCTCGACGACCGCGCCGGCCTCGATGGAGGCGTCGGTCAGGACAATCGACTCGCGGACGACCGCCTGCGGGCCGACGTAGACGCCGGGCGAGAGCACGCTCCGCTCCACGATGGCGCCGGGCGAGATAATCGAGCCGTCGGTGATCAGGCTCTCGCGCACGGTGGCGCCGCTCTGGATCAGCACCGGCGGGCGCTCTTCGGAGCGGGTGTGGATGATCCAGCCCCGGTCGTTCAGGTCCAGCAGCGGCGGGAAGCGGAGCAGGTCCATGTGAGCGCGCCAGTAGGAGTCGATGGTCCCGACGTCCACCCAGTAGCCCGTGAACGGGTAGGCGAAGACGCGCATGCCGGTGGTGACCATGCGCGGGATGATGTCCTTGCCGAAGTCGTGCGACGAATCGAGGCGCCGGCTGTCCTCGTACAGCATCCGGTCGAGCACGTCCAGGTTGAAGATGTAGATGCCCATCGAGGCCAGGTTGCCGGGCGGATTCTTGGGTTTCTCGACAAACTGGGTCACGCGGTAGGCGGGGTCGGTGGCCAGGATGCCCATGCGCGTGGCTTCGTCGAGGGTGACGCGCAGGGTGGCGATGGTCAGGTCGGCGTTGTTCTCCCGGTGGAAATTAATCAGCCGGGAGTAATCCATCTGGTAGATGTGGTCGCCGCCCAGGATCAGGGCGTAGTCCGGCCGGCCGTGTTTGAGGAAAGTGAAGTTTTGCTGGATGGCGTCGGCGGTGCCGGCGTACCAGTCCGTATCGGCGCGGCCCTTGTAGGGCTGGTAGATGCGCACGCCGCCGGTGAAGGAGCGGTCCAGGTCCCACGGCCGCCCGACGCCGATGTGGTCATTGAGCGAATGCGGGCGGTACTGGGTGAGGATCATCAGGTCGAACAGGCCTGAGTTGACGCAGTTGGAGAGGGCGAAGTCGATGATGCGGTATTTGCCCCCAAACGGGACAGCCGGCTTGGCGCGCTTGGCGGTGAGCACGCCCAGGCGCGAGCCTTCACCGCCGGCCAGGATGACGACGCGGGTCTTCATGAGCCGGGCAGCCTCCTTGTCCCTCGGACCGTGAGTTCATGCAATGATTGGCGACGCGCCTCCGACGGGGGTGATTATAGCCGCAAATCCGGCCGGGCGCATCAGATTATCTTAAGAATCCGGCCGGGTATCCACGACGCGCAGCGTCACGGCGAAGGCTTCGGCCGCCCGGGCGGCCAGATCGAATTCGAAGCGCAGCTCCAGGTTCAGACCCAGCAGATGGACCTGATGCGCCTGCGCCGCCCAGGGGCGCGAGGCCTGCAGCCGCACGGCGCGGCCCGTGGCGACGTTGCGCACCCCGGCCGAGTCCGGGCCGGGCGCATACGGCTGCAAAGCCGGAGCGCCGACAGGGAGCATCTCGACGTAGTCGGGCGCCAGCTCGCTGGCCAGACGCCAGCGCACGCGGCGCGGCCGGTCGGCCAGGTTCTGAAGCTCATAGCGCACCTGGACGCCGTCCGGCGTCAGCGCGATGCGCTTGTCCAGCCGGGCCTCCGGCAGCAGCGCATTCAGATAGCTGACGACGCCCTCCGGCTCGAAGCGGTAATCGAGAAAGCTGTCCGGCGGCAGCTCGGCCGCCTCGTCCAGGGCCAGCCAGTCATTCAGGGCGCCGGTCTGCGCCGGCTGCGGCCGCCACTCGCCGTCCGGCGGCGGCGGGCTGAAGTAGACGGTCAGCTCATCGGAGTCGCGCGCGAACAGCTCCGGCGTGAGATATCTTCCCAGGCGGGTCGGAGCCGCTTCCTTCCGCTTGTAGCCTTTCCAGGGCCGGAGGTCGGCGTCGAAGGTCTCCGGCAGCCAGCGGCGCGGGGCCGGCTTGAGCCTGGGCTGCTGCGACGCCCCCTCGCCGTAGGGCGCCCAGGGCACGGCCAGGGGGTTGCCGGCGGCCTGGCGCCCTTCCACCAGGTCGAACCAGCCAAGCAGGCGCCCGCCGTAAGCGGTGAGGACGACGAGCTGACGGCCGTCGCACAGCAGTTGCTCATCGGAGCCGTCGCCGTTCAGGTCCTCGATCCAGCGGCGCGGCTGCGGGTCGGCGGCGATCTCGACCAGCCGGGTGTAAAGGAAGGTGGCGCGGATGTTCTCCCAGCCCCAGTCGCCGCGCCCGCCCACGCCGATGCACCCGAACTCGTACTGGTGGCTGCAGTAGGTCTCCAGCGCCTGGCGGTAGAACCGGTCGGCCGCCGTCGCCGCCGGCTGAGCGACAGCCGCGTTCCGGCGGCCCTCGCCGACCTGGCGCAGGTTCGTGCGCACCACCTCATGCAGCCGGCTGAAATACTGGACCTTGGGCGAGCGGCGCAGGAAGTCAAACCAGTTCTCGTAGCCGGCCTCATGATAAGGCGCATCGGCGCGCAACAACGCCCGGTCCATCCAGCGCGCCGCGCCGTCCGGCAGCGCCGCCACGTCGGCCTGCGGCCGGACCGTGGAGAGGTGGATGGGCCGGAACGCGCCGCGCGCCTCGATCTCGTCCAACAGCCGGTCCAGGTGGGCCCAGGTGGCCTGCGGCAGGTAGCCGGCCTCCCACGGCCAGAGGCCCATCGCCTCCGCGTCCTCGGCATAGGCCAGCACGAAACGGTCGGACCCGGGCCGCTCGGCGAACGTCTCCAGGTAGTTGAACAACTGGGCGCGGCGTCCAAACCAGGCGGCATAGTTGAAGCGCTCGCGGAAGACGGGGTCGTCATACACGCAGGTCAGGGCCTGGGCGCCGGACTTCGTCCGCACCGGCACCGGGTCCGTCAGACCGGCGGCGCGCAGGATGTGATCTTCCACCAGCGTGAGCGTGTAGCCGCCGGCGGCGATGATCGGCACGAGCGATTGCCGCCAGCAGCGTTCGGCGTTCCAGAAGACCGTCGGCTCCACGCCGAACAACTGCCGCAGCACGGCGCGGTGCAGGCTGATCTGCTGCGCGTTGTCCCAATCGTCGCACGCGTACGGGATGTTCTGGGCGTACGTGCTGCCGAGCAGCTCGAACTGGCCGTCGGCCAGGCCGGCGCGCACCAGGTTGAGGACCTCCGGGTCGAACCAGTTGAGCGCGCGCAGCAACGTCCCGGACAGGTGCAGATTGAACTTGAGGTCGGGGTGCGCGCGCAACACGTTGAGCAAGCCGCGGTAGCAGGCCCGGCTGGCGATAGCGGCGTACTCGTGAGTGTGCTGGTTGAAATGAAAGACGAGGGCGATCGGGAATGACATGCGGCGATTATAGACGAGGCAGGACGAAGAGGACAGATGGCAGAGAACCGAGGACAGCGAACAGAGGGCCGCGGACAGACGACGGGCAGCGAGCGGTCGAGGCCGAAGCCGCAGACCGCGACCGAGACAAGGGGTAGGGAATTGGTTATCGGGTTCGGCCGGCCGGTGCCCGGTTGAAGGTCCGCCGGTTGTATAATGAGTTCCAGAAGCTTAAGGCCCGTCGCGTCGTTCGCCGCCGCACCGTTCTGTGGAGGAACAGGGGTGTCGCTGTATGTCAGACGTTCCTTCCGCCAGCCTCCTGATCGTCGAAGACGACCCAGACCATCGCCAGATTCTTAAAGACATCCTCGAAACCGCCGGCTACCGGGTGAAGAGCTTCGCGGCGGTCGGGCCGGCGCTGGCCGCCGTGCGCGCCGAGGCCTTCGACCTGGCGCTGCTGGACCTGTACGTGGGCGCCGAGGACGGCATGGCCGTGGCCGAGGCGCTGCGATTGCGCTCGCCCTACACGGCCATCGTCATCCTCACCGGCCAGGGCGGCCTGGAGAGCGCGGTCCGGTCCATCGACCTGCAGATCCAGAAGTACCTGCTCAAGCCGGCGCGGCCGGACGAACTGCGCCGGACCGTGGCCGAGCAGATCGCGCTGATGCGCGCCAAGCGCCAGAGCGACCGGCTGGCCGGCCACATGCGCGCCGCCGTCGAGGCCCTGGCGCCGGAGGACCGGCCGCAGCCGGCCCCGGCCCAACTGACCTCCGGGCCGCTGGACCTCAACCTCGGCCAGCAGCTGGCCCGCTACGACGGGCGCGAGCTTGAACTGACGACGACCGAGTTCTACCTGTTGTGGGGGCTGGTCCAGTCCGAGGGGCGGCCGGTGAGCGCCTATCAGTTGTGCCGGGCGGCGCTGGACTACGACGTCAGCGACTACGAGGCCAGGAGCCTGATCAAGCCTCATCTCTCCCGCCTGCGCAAGAAGATCGAGCCCGATCCGCGCCGCCCGCGCCACCTCATCACGGTCCGCCGCCAGGGCTACCTGTGGCGGCCGTAACCGCTACGGTCGGCAACCTTTTGTTACCCCGTTGTGGGCTGAGCTGTGCTAACGTGACTATAACCTGCTTCAGGTGGGAATCAGGACGTTCGTCTATTGCCAGACTGAACAACCCGGCCTTATCCTAAGAGCCGCGAACAAGGGGCAACACTTTCAGCCACCGCCAGACCACAAACGCATAGCGTCTTCCGGCCGGGCCGCGCGGCCCGGATCGGCAGGTAGCCATTCATCCTGCGCGAGGGGAAAGGAGGAGCGCATGGAGACACCCTGAGATCAGGCCAGCCCGCCAGGCGGCCGACGCCGAGGATAACAGCCAGCGGCGTTCTTGAGTTTAAGCAGTTGGGGATACTCTTACGCTTGGGTCTTTAGGGAGGAACACGACATGAGCACTGTCGCTCGACTCTGTCGCTACACTTTGGCCAACCGGATGACGGCGCGCCTGATCTGGACGGCGGTGGTCGTCATCATCCTGGTCGCGGCCCGGGCCGCTCCGCACGCGGCTGCCGCCGTCAACGTGGTGGTCAAACCCAGCGCCCTGAATGGCTGGGGCTTCTACGAGGAAGTCGCCAGCGCCACCGGTTCTTTCGTCGTCGGCCCGGCGCCGGCCCCGCTCGGCAACGGCAGCGCCCGGATGACCCTGGACGCCACCGGCCGCGAGCTGCTGGGGACCTTCGCCTACGCCGGCGTCCGGCTCGACCAGATTTCCGTATTGCAGTACAGCACCTATCGCAGCTCGGCCGACGCCGGCAACAACCTGGCCATTTCGCTGCAACTGGACATGGACTACGATCTGACCGACGCCAACACCGCCTGGCAGGGTCGGCTGGTCTTTGAGCCTTATCTGACTCCGGGCGTCGGCGGCGCCGTCCTCCAAAACACCTGGCAGACCTGGGACGCCCTGGCCGGCGAATGGTGGAGCTCCGGCGCGCCCGGCAACGGGGTATGCCCGCAAGCCAACCCCTGCACCTGGACAGAAGTTCTGACGGCCTTCCCGAACGCCGGCGTGCGCGCCGGCGGCGCCGTGCAGTTCAAGGCCGGCGGGCCCTGGCCGAATTTCGACGGCAACGTGGACGCCTTCACGATCAAGGCCGGCGGCAACGAGGTCACCTATGATTTCGAGCCGGAGACGCCGTGCACGGCCATCTGCTATGCGGACGCCGTCAACGGCGACGACGCCTTCGGCGGCGACACGCCCGCCAGCGCCAAGAAGACCATCCAGGCGGCTATCGACGCCGTGCAGCCGGGCGGACAGGTGCGCGTGCTCCCCGGGACGTACAGCGAAACGGCGACGAATCGCTGGGTGCTGGGCACAAACGGCCCGCATCAGTTCGGCTTGTTCATCGCCAAGAACGGCGTAACGGTGATGGGGGTGGATGCGAGTGATGCGCCGATCACCAGCTACGCCGGCGTGCTCGCCACCGTCAACACCAACGCCACCAACAACTTCGGCTACAGCGGCGTCTTCATCGAGGGGGACGGCGTCACGATCCAGGGTCTGCGCATTGGGCCGAATACGGCCGGGGACAACAAGACCATCGAGATCATCGGCGACGCCTTTACGCTGCGGGACAGCCATGTCGCCGTGCCCGACGGCGGTTCGGTGTACTTCAACGACTGGCGCTACACCGGCAGCGGACCGTCGCACATTCAAAGCTATACGATTGAGGCCAACTGGCTCGACGCCGGCGCCAGCATTGATCTGACCAGCGGCGCGGGCCTCTCCGGGCCGGTAAGCGGGCGCCAGATCACCGGCAACACCTTCACGGATCAGAGCGGCCAGAATTGGGCGACCATCAGCTTCAACGGCTCCGGCACGGGCGTGCCGTGGTTCGTGTACTCCGTGGGCGGCGCGGTGATCCAGAACAACACCTTCACGCGCCTTAGCACCGTCGCCGGCCCGGGCGCCGCCCACATCCGCGCGCGCGGCGATTACGACAACTCCCAGTTCGACTGGACCAGTTACTGGAACGACAACAGCTTCAACAAGGCCACGGTGGCCCTGGTGGGCGCTTACCCGCCCTTCGATGTACGCACGTACAGCTACACCAGCGGCGCGTACACCTTCAACCATGTGCGCCGCATCGGGGCGCTCATTCAGTCCGAGGTGGACTATGCCCAGGCCGGCGATACCGTGCTGGTGAAGCCGGGCAGCTATCCCGAGCAGGTGACCGTCAACAAAGATCTGGCCCTGGTGGGCGAGGCCGGCCGGCTGGCGACGTTCATCCAGGCGCCCGCCACGATCCCGGCCGCCTCCGATCCGAATTCCGCCATTGTCCTCGTGACGGGCGCCGGCGTGGAGGCCGAGATCACCGGCTTCACCATCGCCGGACCCGGCCCGTCCGGCTGCGGGTCGCTGGCCTACGGTCTCTTCGTGCGCGACGGCGCACACGCCGACATCCACGACAACCGGTTCCTGGACATCCGCGATCAGCCGTTCAGCGGCTGCCAGAACGGCGTCGCCATCCAGGTGGGCCGGGCGGCGCTGAGCACCAGCGGCACGGCCGAGATCACCAACAACCTGATCGAGGCCTACCAGAAGAACGGCATCACCGTCAGCCACACCGGCTCAGACGCCGCGATCACGGGCAACACGGTGACCGGCGCCGGCCCGACGGCCGTCATCGCCCAGAACGGCATCCAGGTGAGCGGCGGCGCGACCGCGACCATCAGCGGCAACACGGTCGGCCGGCACTCCTACACGCCGTTCGCGTATGTCTCCACCGGCCTCCTGCTCTACGGCGCCGGCACCGTGGACACGCTCAACAACACGGTGAGCGAGAACCAGGTGGGCATTTACATTATCGAGACCAATGGCGTCCACGACGGCAACGTGATCAGCGCCTCGGGGGCGGGCACCGGCTCGCCGGGCTTCTGGGGCCTGGTGGTGGACGCCCCGCCGCCGGCGCATGTGCCCTCGCCGCTCGAGGACGCGCCGGCCGCCGAAACGACGGCGACCTTCGAGACGCTGATGACGGCCGAAGCGCTGGCGTCCTTCTCCATCAGCAGCGCCAGCGTCCAGCAGGTGATCGTCATCAACAATGAACTGACCGGCGACAGCTCCGCGGCCGGCATCGGCCTGGAGGCGGACGCCGGCTTCGGCGCCTCCGACATCGACCTGACCGCCCAGAACAACTACATCCGCGACTGGGGCACGGGCGTCGTGTTGTACCAGTGCACCAGCAACTGCACCGGCACCGTCTTCGCCAACGTGGACCTCAATCTGAACAGCCTCAGCGGCAATCTGGCCGGCGTAGACAACCTGAGCCCCTTCCCGCTGGACGCGGAGCGCAATTGGTGGGGAAGCAGCACCGGCCCCTCGGGCGCGGGCCCCGGCAGCGGCGACTCGGTCAGCGCCGGCGCAGACTTCACGCCCTGGCTATGCACCGGCGTGGACACCTCGCCCGCCGTCGGCTTCCAGCCGGACCTGACGACCGTCTGCGGCGTCGCCACCCAATTGGTCTTCACGACTCAACCCGGCGACGGGACGGAGGCCATGACCCTGCCGATCCAGCCGGTGGTGCAGGCCCAAGACAGCTATGGCAACGTGGACGTCAACTTCTCCGGCCCGGTGACGCTGGCCCTGGGCGCCAACCCGGGCGGCGCGACGCTGGGCGGCACGGCCACGGTCAACGCCATAGCCGGCGTCGCCGCGTACACCGACCTCTCGGTCAGCACCGTGGGCTTCGGCTACACCCTGGTCGCCACTTCGCCGGGATTGGCCCCAGCCGTCAGCCAGCCGTTCAACATCCGCGACATGGGCCTGGTGTGCAGCCCGGTGCTGGACAACTTCGACCGCCGCGACGGCAAGCTGGGCAGCAACTGGCGCGGTGACACCGGCGGCTACAGCATCCGGTCCAAACAGGTGCAGGTCTTCGGCGGCGGTCCGATCTACTGGATGAAGGGGGGCGCGGCCAGCGTCTACGGCGCGGACCAGAAAGTCTGCCTGACCCTGACGGGCGTGGTCCTGGCCGGCGGCGATCACGCCGTGATGCTCAAAGTCCAGGGCGGCTCATCGCCGCACTGGAACAAGGGCGTCATCGACGTCAGTTACCTGCCGAGCGGCGGCTATGTAAGCGTGGACACCTACCAGCCCGGCAATCCCGGGCCGTTCAACGGCTGGTTCCACGCCGCGCCGATGCCGGCCACGTTCGCAGCCGGCGACGTGCTCGGCGCGCGCGCCCTGGCCGACGGCACCGTGCGCGTGTACAAGAATGGCGTCCTGATCGGCGTCATGGACACCAAGAGCGCGCATGGCAACTTCTTCGTGAACAAGGGCGGCCGTCTGGGCATCTGTTACCGCGACGCCGCCAGCGCCCGGTTCGACAACTTCGCCGGCGGCAACGCGCCGTAGACGGAAGTTGGGCGCCGGGGAAGGCGTTCGCCCATCGCCAACC
Organism: Anaerolineales bacterium; assembly: GCA_034434015.1. Classification (GTDB taxonomy): domain Bacteria; phylum Chloroflexota; class Anaerolineae; order Anaerolineales; family UBA6663; genus SpSt-583. The sequence continues at coordinate 12,092 of DAOUAB010000233.1, read as the reverse complement.
TGAAGACAACGGGGCAGGCCGGCCGGCCTGCCCCGTTCGCGTTGAGAAGCGTCTGAACTGAGAACTACACCTGCCGCCGCGCCGCCAGGTAGACCACCAGCAGCGCGCCGGCGAAGGCCAGGACCAGCGCCCACGGTGAGGGGGCCGGCGCGGACGCCGGCGCGGCCGGGACAGGCGTGGACGTCGGGGCCGGCTGCGGCGTGGCCGTCGGCGGCACACGGGTGGCGGTCGGCGGGACCAGGGTTGCCGTCGCGGCCGGAGCGGTGGCCGTAGGAGGCGCCGCCGTGGGTTCCGGCTCGGCCTGGCGCAGCACGAAGACGGCCGCGGTCCGGCCCGGCACCGTGAACGCGCCCGTGGCCGCGTCGAAGGCCGCGGTCGTCACCAGCGCGTCGGCCGAGGCCTGCTGGACGGGGTGCAGCTCCAGGGCCAGGCCGCGCAGACCGTCGTCGCCGAACGTGACCGGCTCCGGGTTGGCGTTGAACAGCGCCACGAGGCGCTCATAGTTCGGGTCCAGGTCGTCGCCCTCCGTGTCGGTCAGGTCGAGCACGATCAGGCCCGGGACCTGGTCCGGCCCGGTGTTCAGGAACGTCAGGCGCCGGATGATGTCGTCCGCGGTCCGCATCCGGAAGAGCGGCGACGACCTGCGCAGCGCCAGCATCTCGCGGAAGTGCCGGCGCGCGGCCTCGATGTCGCCCGGCGCGGCCCGCAGCGCCGGGTCCGCCAGCAACGGCCGCATCAGGTCCCAGCGGTCGCTGCCCTCGGGCGGCAGGCCCACGGCCCAGTTGTTGGTCTGGTAGGTGAAGTCCAGCTTGTTAAACCAGTCGCCTGAGTTGTAGCTGTTGCGGTCCAGCGACTTGGAGCGCAGCAGGTCGTCGCCGGCGTGGAAGAAGGGCACGCCCTGCGCGAGCATCACCAGGCTGACGCCCAGATTATGGGCGCGCACCCGGTCGGACAGCGTGGCCGAGAGGGGCATCTTCCACTGGACGGCGTCGAAGAGCGTCTCGTTGTCGTGGGCCGAGACGTAGACGATGTTCTCCTGAGGATCGAGCGTGTAGCCGGCCGGGGCGCCGTTGTAGAGCACCTGCGCGCCGGCCACCGTCTCGCCGTTCCGGTTCTGCAGGCGGTAATCGCGCAGGTTGCCGGCCAGGCCGACGCGGATCCAGTCCATGTACTCCAGCAGCCGGGCGCGCTGGGCGTCCGGGCCGCCCTGGGGGAAATCGCTCGGCGCGGTGAACAGGCCGGTGAGGAAGCCCTGCTCACGCGGGTCGCCGAACGGGTTGCCGCCGCGCGCGGCGTCGCGCAGGCGGTCGTTGAACACGCCGATCCCCGTCCCGCCGATGTTGAGCTGCGTGGCGTTGCGCCCCCGGGCGTTGTTCGCCACCTCGCCGAAGTTCCAACCCTCGCCGTAGAGGTAGATCGCGGGGCCGTCCACACCGTCCGCTGCCGGCGTCAGCGCGTCGAGCGCGGCGCGGACATGGACCATGTTCTCCAGCATGTGGTGGCCCATCAGGTCGAACCGGAACCCGTCCACCTTGTAGGCCGTGGCCCAGGTGACGACCGAGTCGACCATGAGTTTCTCCATCATGCGGTGCTCGGTGGCCGTGTTCTCGCAACAGGTGCTCTTCTCCACCTGGCCGTCGGCGTTCAGGCGGTGATAGTAGCCGGGCACGATCCGGTCCAGCACCGATTTCTCGGCCTGGCCGCTGGCGTTGGTGTGGTTATAGACCACGTCCATCACCACCCGCAGGCCGAGGGCGTTCAGGGCCTGCACCATCTCGCGAAATTCGCGGATGCGGGCCGGACCGTCCGGGTCGGTGGCATAGGAACCTTCCGGCGCGGTATAGTGGAGCGGGTCGTAGCCCCAGTTGAAACCGTCCCGGTCGCGGAAGGGCGCGAGGAGGGCCTGCGGCTGGTCGGAGTCGCCGGGCAGCGCGGCCAGCTCCGCCGGGTCCGGCGCCTCCCAGGTGGACCTGTCTTCGTTGACGCTGGCGATGTCGAAGGCCGGGAGCAGATGGACGTGCGTCAGGCCGGCGTCCGCTAACGCCTCCAGGTGCCGCCTCCCGTCCGAGTCCCGGACGGTGAAGGCCCGATACGTCCCGCGCAGCGCCTCCGGCACGGTCAGGTCGTTCGCGCTGAAGTCGCGGATGTGCAGTTCATAGAGGACGATGTCCTCCGGCGCGGCCAGCTCAGGCTTTGTGAGCGTATCCCAGCCATCCGGCTTGAGGGCCGGGTCGTCCAGGTCCACTATCTGGCTGCGCGCGCTGTTGGCGGACAGGCTGAACGAGTACGGGTCGGTGACGAGATTCTTCTCCACCTTCCCGGTGGCCGGCACGTAGACCGTCACTTCGTACAGATAGTATTTGCCCTTCCAGTCCGGCGCGCCCGCCGCCGTCCACACGCCGGCTTCCGGTCCGGCCGTCATCGGCACGATCGTCGCCGCCTCGGTGCGCGCGTCGTCGAACAGGTGCAGGGCCACCGCCTGGGCGGTAGGCGCCCAGAGGCGCAGGGTAGGCGTGTCGCCCTCATACGTGACGCCGAGCGGGCCGTCGTAGTAGAACAGGTCATCGAGGACGCCCGGGATCTGCACGCGGGTGGCGTCCACCAGCTTGCCGTCCGGATCCTGAGCCGTGACGATGAGCTGGCCGGTGAGCGCCTCCGGCACACGCGCCAGGTCGGCCTCGGCCAGCTTGAGGGTGGTGTAGCCGGCCAGGTGCGGGAAGCGCTTGAACACGTCGCCGCCCGGCCCCTCCTTGGCCCACGTCAGCGCCAGCGCCTGGCCGCCCTCCACGCCGCCCGGCCCGAGCGCCATGGCCCCGGCCGGGTCGTAGTGCAGGGTGTAGGTGTAACGCGGCGAGCCGACCACGGACCAGAGCAGCGCCTCGCGCGTCACCCAGTGGGCGCGGGCCGTCGCCAGGCTGCCGCGCGGCGCGCCCGCGGTGCTCACCACCAGCTCGTTCCGGGCGGAGTCGAAACCGAAGTAGATTTCCTGCCCGGCGGCCTCCACCGTGAACGCCACCGGCGCGCCGTCCGGCCCGCCGTAGACTTCATCCAGCGCCTCGCCCACGGCGACCTGCACGCTGTACGCGCCGGGCGCGAGCGCGGTGGTGAGAAACGCATACACACCGTCGCCGTCGGGGTCCTGGAGCCAGCTACGCAGACAGCCGGGGTCGCCGGCGTTCGCGCAGCCGAGCTGCGTCTGGAAATCGCCAATGGCGGTGACGATCCGGCTGTTGAAGTCGTCGGTCACCCAGTGGGTCTTGTGGTCGTAGTAGAACTTGACCTCGGTCGGCTCAGCCACCACCAGCGGGATGTCGGCGCCGCCGCCCTGGGCGTTCTTGCCGTAGTTCTCGCTCCAGCTGCCGTTGAGCGCCGCTTTGTAGCGCGGGCCCCTCTCGTCCTGGTCGTTCGCCGGCTGGACCAGGAACGTCCCCTGCCAGACGTCGTCCTCGGCGTCGTAGGTCAGGGCGGTCAGGTCGCAATCCGGCTGCCAGTCCCCCGAGCAGCCCAGCTCGGATTGCAGCGTGCCGGGGATGACCACGCGGTCCGGGTTCGGCGTGTCCTGCGCCAGCGCCGGGGCGAGCGGCCCGAGCGCCGCCGCCAGCAGCGCCAGAGCAGTCACGGCATTCAACCAGAGGCTCTTCTTCATGGAAGGAACTCCTTAAACTTTTTTTCGACGCCGGCGCAGCGCGGCCCGCAGCGCCTGCCACCAGCCGCGCGCCCGCCGCGCCTGTTGCGGCTCGACCGTGTGCAGACTGTAGCGCGCCTCGACAAAGGCCGCGGTCAACGCCGCCAGCGGCTCGGCCTCGTCCGGCAGGGCGCGGCCCAGGTCGCGCGCGTACTCGAACGGCGTCTGCCCGGGGCGTCGCGGCAACGCCCCCTCACGCGCGCGCCGCAACAGCGCCTGATAATAAAAGCGCACCTGGTCGCGCGGCGACAGCCGGCGCAGGCCGAGGTAAGGCCACGGAATGGCGGGCGGGGTCGGCGGTCGCAGGCGGCGCAGGCCGGCCTGGACCAACTCGACCGTCCCGCGCTCCACGCGCCGCCAGAAATCAAGCAGAGCGCGCAGCCGCGCCGACAGCCAGGCCCGCCAGCGGGCGACCGGCAGATCGCGGCCCTGAAAATCGGGCCCGCGCCGGTACAGAAAGTAGAAGGTGAGCGCGAAGACGAGCAGGAACACGGCCCAGAAGATCAGCGTGCGCCACTGCGCGCTCAACGCAAACGCCTCGGCCGGCGGGGGCGTGAAAGGCGGCGGCGTAGCCGGCGGCGCCGGCGGCGGCGCGGAGGCCGGGAACAGCCGCGCCAGCAGGCCCATCACCAGCCCGAAGAGCAGCGTCACCAGGAAGATCACCCACTGGAAGGCCAGGAACAGGCCGGCGATGAAGACGCCTATCAGGTCGAGCAGGCCGAACGAGTAGCCGGTCGGCAGCAGGCTGGCCAGCGCGTCCACGGCCAGGAGCAGGAGCAGGGTGTAGCCCGCCCAGCGCCAGACCATCTGCGGCCGGACCGCGATGCGCTCCAGCCCCCACTGCGCGCGCAGGACCGCGAAGCGGCTCTGGGCGATGAGCAGGAAACCCAGGCTGAAATAGAGGAGCAGATTGAGCAGGCCGCCGGTGGAGGCCGGCGAGCGGACGCCGACTACGGCCAGGTCCTGGCGCAGGACGGCGGTGAGCGCCAGCACCAGCGCGCCGAGGGTGAAGACATTGCCCAGCAGTCGGCGGCGCGCCTCGCCGCGCTCGGCCGGGATCTGGGCGTCGCGCTCGTGCTCGAACAACTGCGCGTCGCCCTCCAGGGCCAGCAGGCTGGACGCGAACCAGCCCCCGGCCGCCCAGACCGCGATAACCAGCACCAGCCCGAAGCCGAACTCGGCGTCGAGGACGCCGGCCGCCGGCCAGCCGAACAGGTCCCCCGGCATCGCGCCGGCGCGGGCGCGCAGCATCTCCTGGAGACGGAGGCCGAAGAGCAGGACGCCGGCCCACAGGCCGCCGGCGTCACGGTGCAGGAACTGCCCGAGCTTCAAGAGGACCAGCAGGGCCGCGACTTCCAGCGCCCGGTAGAGCCACACGCGCAGCACCCCCAGCGCCGCAAAATGCCGCTGGAAGAGCCGTTCGGCCAGCAGCGCCTCGAGCGCCACGCCGGCGCAGAAGACGATCAAATAGTTGCCGTCCCAGCCGGGCGCCAGCCGCTCGGCAATGCGCACCGCCGGGGCCGCCGCGCACGCCAGCATGGCGACCATGATCAGGTGGTTGGCGACCACCCAGGCGCGCTCGGTGAGCCGGGCAGGTTCGGGCGTCGGCGACGTCAGCATGGCCTCAGCCTCGCCACGGGGCCAGGTCCTGCTCGTTCCACAGCGCGTGGACCGTCACGCCGAACGGTTTCAGGCGCCGCCGGGCCTCGTCGGCAGAGGTGACCGGCCCGACCAGCATCAGGACGACGTTCAGGCCGGCGCGCCGGGCATGGAGGCTGGCGTCGGTCAGCGCCTCGTCCAGGCCGCCGGTGATCGTCACCAGCGTCGCGCCCCAGGGCAGGACCGCGCTCTGGCGCCGGACCAGGTCGGCCACAGGCGGCGCGGCCTCGGCAAGCTGCACGCGGGCCAGCACCTCGAGCACACGCATCAGGTGGCCGCGCCCCTTGCGCGGCGGCAGGGTGGGCGGCCCGTCGCCGGAGGCCGGGTCCGCGCCGTTGGCGAGCAGGCCCACCGGCTGTTTCTGGCCCGTCAGCCAGTCGGCCAGAGACGCCGCCGCGACGATGGCCAGCTCGGAGGCGTCGTAGCGGGCGCGCAGCGCGTAACTCTCCGCGCGCAGGTCGAGCAGCAGCATCACCTCCAGCGCGATGGACGGCTCGAACTGTTTCACCTGCAGGCGCCCGGCCGCGGCCGTGGCCTTCCAGTCCAGGCGGCGCAGCGAGTCGCCGCTGGCGTAATCGCGCTTGCCGACGACGCGCGCCGGGTCCTCGAAGATCGGCGGCGCATGGCGCAGCGTGCCGAGCGGCGACCGCGACGGCAGGCCGAGCTGCGTCAGCGGCACCAGGCGCGGGTAGACGGTGAGCGTGTCGGCGGGGCCCTGGCGCTGGTGGTCGGCGTCCAGGCCGAGCACGTCGCCGGAGCTCAGGAAGAGCGGGCCGATCTGGTAATAACCGCGCTTATAAGTCTGAAGTGTGTAGTCGAGGCCGGCCTGGCCGCGCGGCCCCAGGCTGACCACGTCCAGCGGCGGCGCGGCCACGGTGAGCCCGGCCGGCACGCTCTCGCGCAGGCCGAGCCAGATCAGGGGCAGCCAGCCGGTGTTGCGCACCGCCAGGCGGACCGGGACCGCCTCACCCGGGAAGGCGCGGCGCGTGAAACGGCGCTCGAACACGACCGAGGCCAGGGCCTTGCGGCTCCACCAGCGCCCGGCGATGAAGACGCCGGCGAGCAGATAGAAAAGCAGGACGACGGCGTCGTCGCGCAAAACGGCAGCGAGCAGGACCAGGAGGAAGAAGAGCGGCAGGTACTCGCGCACGGTGGGCAGGTGGGCAGATGGCAGGTGGCAGACAGATTATAACGTGAGCGGGGGTCCACAACAGAACGCATCGCACGGTGTGCCGGCGTGGATCGTCAACCGATCGCGCCGCGCCATGCGCTCCGGCAAAACAGACAAACAGATTGAAGCGGACGCGGTCATCCGTTTGCATCCGTTTGCTCATCCGTTGCCGGCTCTGCCCGGGGCAGGACCAACCTGGGATCGCGGCGACTCAGGCGCCGTCGGCCGCGCCACTCATCCTATGTCAACGGCTTGATGTTCGCTCTGGCCGGAGTTGGGGGTATTTCACTTTGGGGGCAAGTATCATTCTGAGCCGCGTAGCGGCGAAGAATCCCGCCCCGCCCAGCGGCGCGAGCCTCTTCGCCTTCGGCTTACAGCGATTTCCAGTTCGATTGATGTCAGTCATTCCGGCTTTCGCCGGAATCCAGCCGATTTTGACAGGGTCTGGACCCCGGCCTCCGCCGGGGTGGCGGCAGAGCAAACGGAACTCGCTATACGGTGACAAACTCCTGGCACAAGAAGCAGAAAGCGCAAAGCGTGGTTCCCAAAGGACTGACCGGCCTGGGCCGCGACGCCGCCTGGAGTTATTGATCCCTGAGTAAAGAATGTCGCCCGTCGCGCTGTGTTATGACAAGCCGCAGAGCCAAAACGTGCTTGAATCCGCCATCAGGTCACCTGCGTGCCTGCGACATTCATCTATCAGGGCCCAATACTCCAAAGCCGATGGCTGGGTGCATGGACATGGCACTGGCTGTCTGGCGGCGCACGGGAAACCCATGTTGGGCTTGTTCCTCTGGATGCCGAACTCGGCGCGCGAAGGCAAACGCCTGGGTGAAGAGTGGCCGCCTTTCTCGACGACCGTCTGCATGGACAGCAAAGCCGACGACCAGAAACTCTACTTCGCTCGGCAAGCCGGAGGCCTCCAACTATTGACCCGCCCTCGCCGCGGCAAGGACAAGTCGCCCCAGCGTCAACAGATGATCCGGGAGATGAACACCCCTGCGAAGCGTAAGCTCTACCGCGAGCGTGGTCAGATGGTTGAACCCATGCCAGGACTGCTCAATGAACTCTTTGACCTGTAGCACTGCTGGATGCGCGGCCATGCCAGCCATCCAAGCCGAAAGAAATGCGATCGATTATGAGCCAAGCCACAGGTTGCTCTATGGCTTCAGAGCCCCTGAGCCGATGGGCACATCCGCCGGGGGGTTCATCCAGAAATCATCCCCAAGTTGGGTTGGATCCAGCCAGTCCCAGTTCGTGATGCGCTGGGCTTTCTGGAGTATGCCATTCGAATCTACGGTGATCTTTTCAACGAGAATGTTCGGGGTTTCGGCCCGTACTGTGGCGGTCACAACGTATCCCGCTTCGTTCGCCTGCAGCAGGAGTACATGCCCCCATCTCCCTTGTTCAGCCTCACCGACCTGCATCGCCTTGCCATCGTGCAGACGGTTCAACCAAGTCTGTCCATCACGCCAAAAACCTCTTATCCAGACATCGAAGCTCAGTTCGGTCTTGCTCTGCTCCAGCAGCGGGTATCGTCCTTCGCCGCGCTCAGGTGCCGACTGGCCTTTCGCCCAATCAACGCTCCACCAACCTGTATTTCCATCAGAACCGTCTGCAAAAATCAGATGGGGGCCATCTTCGAGCAACTCGCTCGTCACGCGGCGAATACGCCACGGATTCTGTGCATCGAGCCAAAATTCATGGATGGTGGTCAAGGGCCGCATCTGCCCGCCACCAAGCGCGATCGAGAGGCCCCGTTGAGCCTGATGCTCCTCGATGCGCACGTATAGAATGCCCTGATCTTGCACAAATGAGTTTAGGGCGTGGTCAGGGGTGCTCATAGTGTCTATGCTTCTTTCCCCGTAAAGGGCAAGGCCAGCCAAGAGGCCAACGACAAACAGACCAACGAAACCAATCCACCACCTCTGAGCTCTCATATTGCTTTCCTCAGGATGATGATCAGGTCACGCATCGACAGACGAGACACAGGCTGTCAAGTATTCTTTGGCCTTAGGGGCATGTCCAGGGATCTGTGAAACAACCATATGGACAACCAATACACGGTTGAATCGAGTCGCGATAGCAATCATCGCAGGGCTGGCACGTTCGGCTAGAGAGAGTCCACGATCCACAGCAGCTATTGGTGTCACAGCCACAACCGCACGGATCACAGGTGCGAACCCACGTGTCATGAATCCGATACTCAAATGAACAAATCACAGCGCACGTGTCATAGTAGTGCTCATAATATTGCACATATGGGCAACCAGCATACGCCGGCTTGGCCAGCCAATGATCTAACAAACTGACACCAAGGATACCGCCCACCATCAACGCCAACCGACGAAGAAAGTTACGTCGAGATATCCCTTGTTGGGGCGAAACACCTCGCTCAGCCTTGCCTTTGATAACATTTGACCTCGTCCTAGTTGGTCTACTAGCATAAAGCCAAGCACCCATGATCAGACTAACCGGGATCGGCCAGGGATTCCATTCCTGGGCGGGCGCAATGAAAATTGCAGCCGACAGGGTAATCAATGCGGCGTTACGGGCAAAGGTCAGTGAACCGATCTTCTCACGAGTAGCGCCAAAACAACCACAGCCTTCAGCTTCACCTCGCTGAACACGTATGACCAAGGAAGCGGTGAACGCGCTGAGGAGTAGCAGACTGAGGCCAGCAAACAGATTCGACAACAGATTGACAAGCAGAGCTAACCCGACGATGGTCTCTAGGCTCGCAACTCCAAGGGCAATGATAGGAATTGAATCTGGAGGAAAGGCTCGGAGCTGTTTGAGGCTATGTTCAAAACCCGGCCGATTAAGCCACTTTGAGAAGGCAGCCAGGACAAATAGCGCCCCAAGGACCCAACGCGTCAAAACCAGGAGAAAAGAGACCACATCGCTCATCTCTATGTCTCCTGTGAAGTGGGAGATTGCCGAGGTGCATTCACATTATTATTACCAATACTGCTAAGCAACACGCATGTCAAGCGGTGATTTGCGGTGATTTATCACAAGTCTGCGGGATAGAAGGAACTCCGCTCGCTGAGGTAAGGTTGGGTTGTCGAAGACCAATCTTCTCAGGAGCGGAGCGATGAACACGATACCACAGTTGAACGTCGTGGCGAGCTTGCCCGTGGCCGAATTGAATGAGAGCCTGCGGTTGTTTTTGGAACCGGTGACGAGTTTGTGGCCGGATGCGCAGCTGAAAGCCGTGGCCGAGTTGTTGGTGCAAGGGGTGGTGAGCAGTCAGTCGCCGCTGGTGACCCAAATGGCGCGCGGGGTGAGCCATCCGGAGGAAACGATTTGGCCGACGTGTCAACGGGTGTATCGGTTTTTGGGGAACGAACGGTTCAATCACTGGACGTTGCAGAAAGGGTTGTATCGGGTGGGGCAAGTGACGGTGGCCGAGCAGCGGCCGGAGTATTTGGTCATCGCGGTGGACCCGGTGAACTTTGAGAAGCCGTACACAGCGAAACTGGAGGGCGTCAGCACGGTGATCAAGAGCCGCCCGCCGAGTTTCACTGGGGAGAAGCGCAAGACCCGTGGCTATCCGGCCATCACCGCCACGGTCGTCAACCTGAAGCAACCCGCCGTGAGTTATGCCCAGTGCGGCAATGCCAGCGGCGGCTGTCCGGGCGGGTTCGTCATCCGGGCCGTGGTGGGCCGGCAATACTACCGGCCGTATGGCGGGCCGCGCGGCGCGGCCGTGGCCCTGCCCACCGACCGGGCCTTCACCGGGCAATACCGTGACGCAACCGGGCTGGACTTTTACAACGCGCGCTACTACTCAAGCACGCTCGGCCGGTTCGTGAGCGCAGATACCATCGTTCCTGAGCCGGGCAACCCGCAGGCGCTCAATCGCTACTCATACGTCTACAATTCTCCACTCAAATACACGGATCCATCCGGTCATTGCCCTATCTGCCTCATCATCGGGATCGGAGTGGCCCTTGTTGTATGGTTGGCGAATCCAGAACCCGTGTATGCGCCGGAGCCGGGTTGGACGCCACCGCCTGAAGCAGACCCAAACTACGGCGACAAAGCTTTCTTTGACGCAGCACCAGGCACAGGTGATATCAGCGATGCTTACGCGGCGGTTACCGGTCGCACACTATTTACCGGCGAAGAGGTTGACCCCGGAGGCCGCGCCTTCGCCGCTACTGCCGCGGTCATACCTCTCTTCTCAAGTGGAGCTTTCAGGCAAGGCCGCAAATTCATTCAAGGTATCGACAACATAGTGCCTGGCGCTAGCACGACAGTTAGGCGAATTACCGGCCCACTTAGCGATCCGCTCAAGGATGCCCTTCGGAGGGAAGCCAGGGATATTTTCTTCAACGCCAATCCGGGTCTCAGTCGTGATCTGCAAGTACACCACAGAGTGCCTTTAGAGTAGGCGCACCTTTTCCCCGATGCTGACCCTAATCGGCTAGCGAATACTGTTGGTTTGGACCCAAGAGTTCATAAGCAGGTTAGTGCGATGTGGACAGCTTTCCGTAATCAACACCCCCTGCCACTGCGCAGGACGTGCTGGCGTTTCTCGCGCAGATTGATCAGCGGTATGCGTCGTATTACAACCAGATGTTGCCCAAAAACCAGGTGTTACCGAACCTTCCCTGACTGGATTACACCTATGAACGATCGCCTTGCGCAGATCTTAGCTCGTCTCAAGTATTTCGAGCCCCGTGCAATCGAAATCGAACTGGCGCCACCTGCTCCGAGCGATTGGATCTTGAGTTGCGAGAACGCAATCGGCCATCGCTTTAGTCCACAGGTGAGAGAGTTCCTGCTCGTTCACAACGGATGCCGAATTGTCGAAGTGCGGCTACATGGCGTTCCAAAGCAACCTAGAAGCAGTCGGGGCGAGCTAAATATCCTGACTAGTTATCATTTTAACAGGCAGTCTTTTGAAGGCTGGAATAGCTCGTGGCTTGAACTGGGCTCTGACGGTTTTGGGAATTACTTTGTCGCGGACCTCGCCAAACCCAATGCAAGCGGAGAGTATCCAATTCTGCTTGTTGATCACGAAGAGATTGGGCGTCCGAACGCTGCCAGATACTTCGCGGATGACTACTTCGCCTTCATGGCTCAGGTCATTGATGAGATGATCCAGCTGTATGAACCAGACAGCAGACGCAGGCGCAAAGTATAGCCTGTTCCTGTCGGTTGCGCGTTTATTGATGCGGGTACGCAATTGATTGTCCTGCGCGACAACGGCGCGCAGCCGGCGCAAGAGTTCGTGCAGGTTCATGGTGGTGAGTCTCCAGGACAACATCGACAGCCTCCTCAACGGTTGAAACCGTGAGGATACTGCCAGGGGAGACCCACGGCGGACGAATCAGTCGGCCGAGGCCGACCGAATCAGTTTGCCGAGGCCGATCGAATCAGCTGGCCGAGGGCAAGCGGATCACCCAGCCGAGGCCGACCGAATCAGTGTAACCCGAGGGGTGACACATGGATCGCGTGACATCCATCCTCTACCCGACCGGCGAGGCCGTGACGCAGAGCTACAACGCCGCCGGCCAACTGCTCAGCGTGGCCGGGACCAGCACCTACGCCAGCAACCTGGCCTAC
>DAOUAB010000232.1:0-4416 GCA_034434015.1 Anaerolineales bacterium | reverse complement strand
CAGTAGCAGATGTTCTAGTCTCTTGGGAGCATTGAAACGAACACGCCAAAATGCCGCCCAACAATGGCTTGCAGCGGACGGCGCTTCGCTCTGCTACGCGCCGCCGCTGAAGCCTGCCGTTAGGCGGCCCCAAGCACGTTCACAGTACGGCCAGCAATGGAACACTTGTGCCAGGGGGCATTCTGATGCACAATTCAGGCATGGCGAAAGTAAAGATCACTTCTAGCTTCCGTGCAACCGCCGACTTCGTCCTTTACGAAGGTGATTGCCTGGATATGTTGCCGCAAATCCCGGATGGCACCGCGAAGCTGGTCGTCACCTCACCACCCTACAATCTCGGCAAAGAGTACGAGAAGAGGCTTAGCCTAGAGACCTATCTAGACCAACAACGGCGGGTGATTGCTGAATGTGCGCGCGTCTTACACCCGCAAGGTAATATCTGCTGGCAAGTCGGCAACTATGTCGACAATGGCGAAATCATCCCGTTAGACGTCAAGCTTTATCCGATCTTCGAAGAGCTTGGAATGCAAATGCGGAACCGTATCATTTGGCATTTTGGTCACGGTCTGCACGCTTCTCGGCGCTTTTCTGGCCGTTACGAAGTAATCCTGTGGTTTACCAAGTCCAACGAGTACACTTTCAATCTCGATGCGATCCGGGTGCCGCAGAAATACCCTCAAAAGAAGCACTTCAAGGGGCCAAAACGCGGTGAGCTTTCAGGCAATCCACTTGGAAAGAACCCCAGTGACGTGTGGGACATCCCTAACGTAAAGTCCAACCATGTTGAAAAGACGGAACACCCCTGTCAATTCCCCGTTGAGCTTATCGAGCGGCTGGTGCTATCAATGACAGACCCGGGCGATTGGGTCCTTGATCCGTTCATGGGCACAGGCACGACGGCGATAGCCGCCCTGATCCACAACCGCAAAGCAATTGGGGCAGAAATCCTTCCCAAGTACATCGAGATCACAAAAGAGAGGGTCAAACTGGCCGAGAAGGGCAGGCTACGGGTACGACCAATGGGTCGGCCAGTCTATGATCCAGACGCACCTTCAGAAAGTGTGCCGCCTGTTGAGGTGCAGATAGGCCACGGCTATTACCAGCCCAGTTTTCTCGAGCAGGAACAGAATTCCGTCAACGGCGGTGGCAAATGAAGGTCGTGTACGAGTATTCCCATCTGGGTGGCTCGGAGATCATGCAAGTCCGGTATCCCAAGTGGAACGCCGAGATTTACGAAGTCATTGCCCAAGTGAAAGCGCGTAAGACCAAGATCAGCAAGGAAAAGACCAAGCAGGGGAAGGCTCTTTACTCGCCAATCGACATGAACGAACAGTTTGAGAAAGCCTTCAACTCCAGGGGGTATCAAGAGTTACGCGACACCTACACCATAACGATCCCCGGCAGCGCGTAGCCGTCCCAGGAGCGTTCAAGCAGATCGATTTCGTCAAGGGCAAGTTGCTGGTCGAAGTGCAATTCGGCAAGTATGCCTTCATGTTCTATGATCTTGCTAAGTTTCAGTATTTCTTCAATGAGAACAAGTGCGATGTTGGGGTTGAAATCGTGCCCTGCCATGATTTGCAGCATCAGATGTCAAGCGGGGTGTCATACGGCGAGCAGTTGGTCTATGACATCGAAAGATTGAAGCGGCATTTTCCCGCGGTTCCGGTCAAAGTCATGTTGATTGATGCAGATGCATAGATTGGGTTGGCCGCCTAACACGCGGTTGCAGGCGACCGTCCTTCGCGCTCCGCTCCGCTGCGCGCTTGGCCGGCGCCTGAACCGCCACGTTGTAGGCCAGCCCGGTCTTTTGCGCCAGGTCCCGCGTGCTCATCCCGCGCGCTTCGAGCAGTTCGTTTAGCCTCAATTTGATCGTCATTTGAGCCCCGCCGATAGGAGATGGCCGGAGTATATCAGCCTGTTGACATCCTGACCAACCGGCCCGATAATCAGCATGTCAATATAATGATATGGCGACACGATGACCACCGGGGACGCTATGACCACTTTCTCGACCCTTCCCAGGATGCCGATGTCGGCCCCTGGCAGCCCCGTCGCAACAGTTGCGCAACGGTTGCGGCAACCCCTGGTCGTGCTGGCCAATACCCGTGATCCTGAGAGCTTCTTCGTGTGGTTCAAGTTTCAGAGCTACCAGGAGCTGGGTGACCTGCTCGGCCACTTTCACCCCAACGGCCATGGCGGCCGGCCCTTCGACCGGTCGCATATCTACCGCCTGGTCACGGGCGAGCGGCCGGTCACAGAGCACACGCGCCAGGCGTTCGGGATCCTGGCCGATCACATCATTCGCGCCCGCAGCGGCGGCCGGATCTGGGTGCGCATGGAGACCACGGCCAGGCGCTGGAAGCTGATCGCTCAGGCGCGCTGCCCGAACTGTTCGCGCCTGTTCGCGCCGGATCGGTTCGACCAGGTCCGGTGCCGCCGGTGCTCTCGAGTCAGGTGAGCCATGCAGGTGCTATTGGTTCTGGCCGTCATCGTTGCTGTGGTGTTGATGGTATTGCTCGGTTTCGCCGCGGCCTCCGCCTCGGCTGCCAGCGCGGCGAGCGCGGTTGCGGCGGCGCAGGCAACGGGCGCCGTCCAGATAGCGAATGCGCTCACCTGCGCGCTGCTGCCGTTTGCGCTCGCCGGAGCAGCCGCGCTTGGCGTGGCCGGCGCATATCTATTTGCCCGTGTCCGTTACTGGCGGCGTCCGGCCCCGCTCCCGCCCCGGCCCGCGTCGCGGCCGGTGATTGTCCCGGTGCAGCCTGCGGCCCTGCCCGGCGCGCAGCCGATCCAGGCTGCTCCCGACATGCGCGCGCTCACAGTCTTTCAAGACGATGAAGATGACCTGCTGAGCGATCTCCTGGAAGAATGGCGATGACCACCATCAAGAAGCTGGCTCCTTTCGCCGTGCTGCTGGCGCTCCCGGCCGCGCTGCTGGCGTGCGGCGTTGACCCGGCCGCACAGTCATCTGGCGGCGCGATCTCACCCGCCCGCCAGACCATTGACGCCGGCAACGCGGCCGTGGCCCAGGTCGCCCCGCAGCTTACCATTGCGGTGGCTACGGACACGCGCGCCGGCCAGCTCACGGCCACGGCGCAGTGGGAGGCCCAGGTCGCAGCCACGGCCCAGGCCGCGCAGACCCAGGCCGCCGACGCCACGGCGACAGCGGTTGCGGCCGGCCAGGCGACGGCCACCCAGCATGCCACGGAGACCCAGATTGCGGGCACGGCCGTGGCGGCGACGGCGACCCTCCAGGCGGCGCAGACGGCCACGGCCTGGCCGCCGGCGGCGACGCAGACCCAGGCCGCCGTCAACGAAGTGGCGCGGCTGGACCGGCAGCGCCAGCTTGAGGCCGACCTGCGTCTGGCGCAGACGGTCGCCTTCGCATTTCTGGGCGTGGCCGCCGTGGTGCTCGTGATGCTCGGGACCGTGCACGCCTACCGCAAACTGCTCCCGGCGCTCAACATCTGGCTGCGGCGGCATCGCGGGCCGGACGGCACGGTCTTCGCCTTCGGCGACGGCGACGACGTGCTCGATCTGCTCATCCCGGAGCGGTCGCTCGGGCCGGGGTTGCGCCGCACTGCGGCAGGCGTAGAGACCCAGGGCCTCGCCGCCGACCCGGACATGCAGGAGCGCGTGACCTCCAAGGCGCTGCTGGTCAACCTGGCGCGGGCCATGCCGCCGGGCCGGGCCGGCGCGGTCCGGCATCTGATCAAGCCGGCGCTCAAGATCGACGGCCCGCAGAGTCAGCCGCCTGTCGGAACCGAGGGTGACGTCGTCGACGCGGAGTACCGGGTGGTCGAGCCGGCCGAGATGCGCGGCTGGCTCGACGAGATCAAGCTCAAGCTGCTGCAGAGCGGCGAGCGGGACGCAAAAGCGGGTGAGGGCACATGATCGCCAACTACGACCGCCAGATCCGCGACATCATCCGGGCCACCGGCGCGGTCTTGCGCAACAACGGCCTGCCGCCGGTGTTCAAGTCATGGACCTTCACCCAGGAGCGCGGCCTGGCCGTGCTCTGTGGCGTTCTGGACGACGACCGGCTGACGGCCCAGGCCTCGCGGGCCGGCGACCGGCTCAAGCTGCGCGCCTATCACCACCCCGACATCCTGCACGACCTGAGCACGCTCCAGGACGGCCAGGTGACCGTCGTGCCGTGCAACTCGTCCGGGATGGGCTACGGCTTCGTGCTCAACGCCGAAGCCTTCACGCGCCTGCCGGAGATGGCCGCGCTGCCCGACTCGCTCCCGGCTGACTCGCTGCCGCTCGGCGTCGGCATTGGCGGCGCCCCGATCCTGGCCCACCCCAGCCGACTGCTCAACGCGATGGTGGCCGGCGGCCAGGGCTCGGGCAAGTCGACATTCCTGCGCGCGCTGGCCTGGGCCGCGCGGCGGCATGGGTGGCAGCTCTGGCTGGCCG
>DAOUAB010000231.1:0-11241 GCA_034434015.1 Anaerolineales bacterium | reverse complement strand
AACTGTATCTCAACCAGACCTACTACGGCCATCTGGCCTACGGAGTGGAAGCCGCCGCGCAGACCTTCTTCGGCAAATCGGCGCGGGACCTGGACCTGGCGGAGGCGGCGCTGATCGCGGGGCTGCCGCAGGCGCCGTCGCTGTACGACCCGCTGCTCTACCCGGAGGCGGCCCGCCGGCGCCAGGCTGTCGTCCTGGACCTGATGGTCAAGCAGGGCGCCGCCTCGGCTGAGGCGGCGCGGCTGGCGAAGGACGAGCCGCTGCAGTTCACGTCAGAGCCGTTTCCTATCGAAGCCCCGCACTTCGTCTTCTACGTCTGGAACCTGCTCGAGCGGAAGCACGGCCCGGAGGTGCTGCACTCCGGCCTGGTGGTGACGACGACGCTGGACCTGGACCTGACGCGCGCCGCCGAGGGCATCCTCCGCCGCCGGCTGGCGCAACTGGCCGGCCCGGCCGGAGGCCCGCGCGACAGCCCGCCGCACAACGCCACCGACGCGGCGCTGGTCGCCCTGGACCCGCGCACCGGCCAGGTGCTGGCCCTGGTCGGCTCGCCCGACTACTTCGACGCCCGCATCTCAGGCGCCATCAATATGGCCCTCGCGCCGCGCCAGCCGGGCAGCGCCATCAAGCCCATCACCTACGCGGCGGCGTTCTCGCCGGAGTTGTGCGCCCTCCTCCCTCACTCCCCTCTTCCTGAGGCCGCGGGGAAGGGGACCGGGGACTGCCCCTGGACTCCCGCGACGATGATCCTGGACGTCCGCACGGCCTTCGTCACCCGAGAAGGCTTCTCGTATGTGCCGCAGAACTACGACCGCGCCTTCCACGGCCCGGTGACCGCCCGCGACGCGCTGGCCGGCAGCCTGAACGTGCCGGCGGTCGTGGCGCTGGACCACGTCGGCCTGCCGGCCATGATCCGCCTGGCCGGCCGCCTGGGCCTCACCACCCTGGCCGACGCGGACCGGTTCGGCCTGGCGTTGACGCTGGGCGGCGGCGAGGTGCGCCTGCTGGACCTGGTCGGCGCGTTCGGGGCGTTCGCGGCCGGCGGGCGGCGGGTCGAGCCGGCCGTGATCCTGCAGGTCCAGGACGCCGCCGGCGCCCTGATCGAGCAATGGCGGCCGGGCGGCGGCGAGCCGGTGCTGGACGAGCGCGTCGCCTTCCTGATCACCGACATCCTGGCGGACAACAACGCGCGCGCGGCGACCTTCGGTTTCAACAGCGTCCTGCAGATCGGGCGGCCGGCGGCCGTCAAGACCGGGACGACGACGGACTATCGTGACAACTGGGCGGTGGGCTACACGCCGGACCTGGTGACGGGCGTGTGGGTGGGCAACGCCGACAACTCGCCGATGCGGAACCTGAGCGGCGTGGCCGGCGCCGGCCCCATCTGGCATGATTTCATGCGCGCGGCGCTGGCCGGCAAGCCCGTGACGGCGTTCGCGCCGCCGCCGGGCCTGGAGCGGGCCGAGGTGTGTGTGCCGTCCGGCGGGCGGCCCACGCCGCTTTGCCCGCGCACGCGCGTCGAGTGGTTCCTGGCCGGCACCGCGCCGACCGGGCCGGACGAGCTGTACCAGGCCTTCGACATCGACGCGCGCACCGGCGGCCTGGCCGACGCCAACACGCCCGCCGAGGCCGTCGTCTCGCGCGTCTTCATGACGCTGCCGCCGCAGGCGCACGAGTGGGCGCTCGCCCACGGGGTCCCGCAACCGCCCGCCGATCACCTCCAGACCGGGGCGGGCCAGGCGGCGCCGCTGGCGATCTCGTCGCCGGACCCGCAGACGGTCTACCAGATCAGCCCGCGGCTGCCGCGCGACAGCCAGAAGATCCCCTTCCGCATCGTCGCGTCGCGGCCGGTCCGTGAGGTGACGTATCTCTTGAATGGGCGCGCCGTGGCGGCGGCGACGGACAGCCCGTTCGAGGCCTGGTGGGTGCTCGAGCCGGGGGCGTTCGAGCTTCAGGCGCGGGCCCGCCTGGCGGACGGCGCGACCGTGACCAGCGCGCCGGTCCGGTTCTCGGTCAACGCGTTCGCTCCTCCCGAAACACCGGCAGCATCACCGTGAAGGTCGAGCCCTGGCCCGGCCGCGATTCCACCCACACGCGGCCCCCGTGCTGGTCCACAATCGACTTCACAATCGAAAGCCCCAGGCCGGTGCCCGCGTACTGGCTGCGCACATTGGACGCGCGGAAGAACTTGTCGAAGATGTAAGGCTGATCCTGAGGCGGGATGCCCAGGCCATTGTCGGCGACGGCCAGCACGACAAAGTCGCCCTGCGCGTACGCATCCACGCTGATCTGGCCGTGATCGGCCGTGTACTTGATGGCGTTGTCCACCAGGTTGGACAGCGCCTGGCGCAGGCGAGTGGCGTTGACGAAGACCGGCGGCAGGCCGGCCGGGACGCGCGCCAGCAGGACCTGGCCTTTGGCGCGGGCCGCCAGCTGGAACTCCGCCACCACCAGCCGGACAAGGTCGCCGATGGCGCGCGGCTCCTTGTGCGTGTCGAACCCGGCCTCGATGTTGCCCAGGTCGAGCAGCTCGGTCAGCAGCGTGTTCATGGCGCTGACGCTGGCGCGCACCTGGGCGATGAACGCCGTCTGCTTCTCGTTGAGCGGGCCGACGCGCTCGAGCAGGCTGGCATAGCCCAGGATCGAGGTCAACGGCGAGCGCAGATCGTGCGAGACGGTGTGGACGAACTCGGACTTGACGCGGTCCACTTCCTTGAGCGGGGTGACGTCGTGCAGCAGAATGGCGCGGCCGACGTTCGGGATGGGGGTGAGGTGGGCGTTCAGGGTGCGGCCGTCGTCCAGGGCCACCTCGCCGGCGCGCTGGCCGCCGGACAGCAGGTTCAGCAGGTCCGGGTGGCGCACCAGGTCGGCCAGCGGCAGCCCGGCGACGGTGACGCGCTCCACGCCGAACACGCGCCGGGCGGCGTGGTTCATCAGGATCAGGCGGCCGTCGCCGTCCACGACGATGACGCCGTCCTCGATCTCGTTCAGCACCGCATACAACTGGACGCGTTCGGCCTCGGCGGCGGCGTGCTGCCGGTGCGCCTCCAGCGTCAGGGCCGCGTAGCGCCCCAGGGTCAACAGCGCCTGCGTCTCCCGCTCCCCGAAGGCGGCGGCGGCGCGGCGATCCAACACCGCCAGCACCCCCACGGTGTGCGCGCGCCCGCGCAGAGGCGCGAAGAGCGCCGCCTGCACGTCGGCCGCCGGGAAACCGGGCTGGGCGACGGGCTGGCCGGTGCGCCAGGCCAGGACGGCGGGCGAGGTCGCGGGGAGGTGATGCAGGGCCTCGGGGGCGGCCTCGGCCGCCGGATACGCGGCGCGCAAAACCAGCCGGTCGGCCGACTCATCCGCCAGCCAGGCCAGGCCGGCTTCGGCGCCGGTGAGGTGGACGGCAGCCTCGGCCACGCGCGCCAACAGCGGCCCGGTCTCGGCGGCCTGGCCCAGGGCGAACAGCGCCTCCCATTCCCCCCACACATCGAACCCGGCCTCGCGCGGCGTCGCGGCCGCGGGCGGCGGCTGGCCCAGCGCCCGCTCCACGGCCCGCAGCAATTCCTCGGGGTCGAAGGGTTTGATGAAGTAATCGAAGACGCCGGCGCGCAGCGCCTCCTGGGCGATGGCCTCCGAGCCTTCAGCCGTGATCAGGATCACGGGCAGGCCCGGCCACTCGCGCCGCACGGCGCGGGCCAGCTCCAGGCCGGTCACCCCGGGCATCTTGATGTCGCTGATGATCAGGTCGGGACGCTCGCGGAACGCGATCTCCAGCGCCTCGGCGCCGCTGGCGGCCTGCACGACGCGGTAGCCGCCGGGCCCCAGGACGACCTCGGCCACAAACTCGCGGATCTCGCGCGCGTCGTCGGCGACCAGGATTGTGCGGGGGGCCATGCAGCACTACGCGCGGGCTGAAGACGAGGTCGCCAGGGCCTCGACCGTCTTGCGGACCAACTCCAGCCGATCGAGGATCAGGCGCAGGGCCTCGGCCTGCTTGTAGGAGACCGGGCCCAGCTCGCCGCGCAACAGAGCGTCCAGGCTGACGCTCAGCTGAGTCAGCCAGCCGGCGGCCTCCTTGAGGCGGGCGGCGGCTTCGGCGGGCGGACCGCCGCTGCGGGCGAGGTCGTCGTACGATTTCTGCAGGGCGCGGGCGCGCGTCTCCAGTTCCTGGAACAGGCGCGCGTTGACCAGCGCGACCGAGGCGTAGTCGGCGACGGCCGAGAGCAGGGCCTGGTCGCGGTCGGTGAAGGGCCGGCCGGTCTTGTTGCCGGCGACCAGGACGCCGATCACCTGATCCCGGGCCTTGATCGGCGCGGCCACGGCCGCCTTGGCGATCTGGCCGGCCGGCATCTTGGCCAGCGGCTCGCCGGCGATGTGGATGCCCTCCCCGGAGAGCATGAGCAGCGGCGAGAGGCCGTCCTCCCAGGGCTGGTTGAGCTTCAGACCGGCCAGCGCCGGGATGTTTTTCGTGGCGCGCAGGATAAGCTTCTGGGTGCCGTCCTCGGCCAGCAGCAGCCAGGCGACCTCGCTCTCGGTCACCATGAGCGCGCCTTCCAGCAGCCGCGAGAACAACTGCGCCAGGTCGGTGATGGCGGTGACGGCCTTGCCGATCCCGTACAGCGTGGTCAGCTCTTTGATGCGCTTCTCGAGCTGCTGGTTGGCGGCCGTCAGCTTGTGGGCCAGCTGCTCCCGGTCCCGGCGCAGGCGCAGCTCCTCCAGCGCCCGGTCCAGGGCGGTGACCAGCTCGGCCTCCCGCACGGGCTTAAGCAGAAAATCCTTGGCGCCCAGCCGGAACGCCTGGAGCATGTGGCTCTCCGAGCCTTTCGGGCCCAGGACGATGACCAGGCTGTGCGATTTCTGGCTGCGCAGGGCGGTCAGGAGGTCGAACGCGGACAGGCCGGGCAGGTCGAGGGCCGCGATGATGATATCCGGCTGCATCTTGAGCGCGGTCTGCAGCGCCGCCGGCCCATTCTGGGCTGTGGCGACCGGGTACCCCATGGGCACCAGCACCTGCTGCGCCACGAGGTCCAGCACTTCGGCCTCGCCTTCCGCCACCAGGATTTTCTCAATCTGCTTGGCCATGCCTGGACTATAGCACGTTTGGCGGGCAAAGATAAAGTCGGGGGATGTTAGAAAGCGCGCCTGAGTTGATGGGGCCTGACGCTTGTGGTAGTATCGCCTCAACGGCGCGGGTGTCGCCAAGTGGTAAGGCAACTGCCTTCCAAGCAGTGATGCGTGGGTTCGAATCCCATCACCCGCTCTGCGGAGGCGAAGGACGGATGACGACAGCGAGGGTCACCCGTCCTTTGTTTTTCGTCTTCAGGGCGACGGCGTCGCCGGCTCGACGCCCGGCTCGGGCGTGGGGGTCTCTTCCGGCCGGGGCACGCCGATGGCCTGTTCCCACGGATAGCGGCTGAGCGGCAGGCCGTAATAGGACTCGAGCACGCGCCGGAAGATGGGCGCGGCGAAGTCCGAGCCCTGCCCCTGGTTCTGCACGACGACGGCCACGGCGATGTCCGGCCGGTCCGCCCGCTGCTCACACGTGTACCCCACAAACCAGGCGTCCGGGTCCTGCTCGCCGAACAGGCCCGGGTCCTCGGCCGTGCCGGTTTTGCCGGCGACGCAGATCGGGAAATTGCGGAAGCGGTTGCGGGCCGTCCCCAGCGGCTCGCGCGTCACGTTGATCATGGCCTCCTGGATGGCGGCCAGGTGTTCGGGCTCGAGCGGCAGCGTGCCGGAGATGATCGGCTGGAACGTGAAAGTCGGCGCGCCGTCGGGCGGGCGCACCTCGCGCACCAGCTGCGGCTGATAGAGCGTGCCGCCGTTGCCCACCGCCGCCGCCAGCCGCGCCATCTGCAGGGGCGTCACCAGCACATCGCCCTGGCCGATGGACAGGTTGATGGCGTCGATGGCGCTCCAGGCCTCGCCCAGGGTCTGCCGTTTCCAGTCCGGGTCCGGGATCAGGCCGGGGCTTTCGTCGATCTGGCCGATGCGCGTCGGCTGGCCCAGCCCAAAGGCGCGCGCCATGTCCGAGAGCCAGCGCGGGTCCCAGTTGAACAGCGCGAAGCCGACGTGCCAGAAGTAGGTGTTGCAGGAGCCGGAGAGGCCCTCCTTGAACGTGATCTCGCCGTGGCCGCCCTCCAGCCAGTCCTGGCGCGCCTGGAAGGTCGGGTCGTTGATCTCATCCCACTCGCCGGTGCAGGTGTAGCGCGAGTCCGGCGTGAACAGGCCGGAGCCCAGGCCGGCGGCCATGGTGACGATCTTGAACACCGAGCCGGCCGGGTACGTGGACTGCGAGGCGTGGTTGAGCAGCGGCCGGCGCGGGTCGTTGAGGACGCTGGAGATGGCGACGGCGTTGCGGTTGAAGGGGCTGAAGATGTTCGGGCTGAACGTGGGCGTGGACGCCAGCGCCAGCACCTCGCCGGTGTCCAGGTCGAGCACGACCACGGCGCCGGTCAGATCGCCGAGCGCGAACTGCGCCGCGCGCTGCAACTCAAAGTCGATGGTGGCGTAGACGTCCTGGGCCGGCGTGGGCGCGGTGGCCGCGATGGTGCGCAGGAACGTGTTGGCGGCGTCCCGCAGCTGCAACTGGCCGCCGGGCCGGCCGGCCAGGGCGCGTTCGGCCCAGGCCTCCAGCCCCACCCGGCCCACGCGCTCGGCGCCGGTGTAGCCGCGGGCGCGGAACGCCACCAGCTCCTCCGGCTGGATGAAGGTGGTGTAACCGGTGACGGCCGCGGCGGCCCCATTGCCGAAGTAGAAGCGGTCGTTGTAAGGGGTGGCGTAGACCCCGGGATAGTTGAGCAGGGCGCCGAGGGCGCCGCTCATCTCTGCGGCGCTCGCCTCGGCCAGCGGGAAATACTGGTCGGGCACCGCCGAGGCGTAGCGGGCGGCGACCAGGCTGGGGGCGGTCTCCAGCAGCCGGCCGACGGCGGAGGGCACCGTGCGGTCATCCGGCGGCAGTTCCTGCGGCACAACGCCGAGCGCGTACGCGTCGTGGGCCTCCAGCACCAGCGGCGCGCCGTTCCGGTCGTAGATGTTGCCGCGCGGCGTGGGGATCGTCGCCATCAACAATTGCCGGCCGTCCACCAGCTCCGGCCAGACCAGCGCCGGGCTGAAGACGACGCGCCACTCCCCGGCCTCGCGCACCAATGGCAGCGCGATCTCGGTCTCCAGCACGCCGACCAGGGCCGTGTCATAACGGACTTTCGCCGTCGCCTGGGCGGAGTCGCCGGTCTCAGAGACGGCCGTGATCTCGGCCGTCACGGTGACGGCCGTCATGGTGTCCAGCAGGCGGCGGTATTGGGCCTCGAAATCGGCCGCGCTCTGCGCCGGGCCCCCGGCGGAGAGGCGGGCGTGCATCTCGCCATACCGGCCGGCCTGCCAGGCGGCGAGATAGGCGCCGGCCACGGCGCGCGCATCCGGCGGCGGGGCAGGGGAGGCCGTCGGTGAAGGCGTGGCGGCGCTGACCTGGGTGGCCGGCGGGCCGGCGGTCGGGGCTGGCGCCCCACAACCGGCGAGCGCGAGGCCCAGGAGGAGGCCCAGGCCAGCGAGGCGCAGGCGGATGAGGCGCAAGCGGTAAGCATTCATGGCATCAAGCGACCGACATGACCGGCCAACACACAACGCGTTTCATCATACCACGCGCCTATGAGACGGCGCGGCGCGCGGAAACTCTGCCCGGATCGATGTAGTATACTTCGACGGCGGGCCGGCCGGCGCGCCCGCGCGGCGATCACCAGGGGCGCTCACAGAGAGGATCAAGCACACAAGGCATGGCCCACATCCTGGTGGCCGAAGACAATGCGGATATCCTCAGCATCATGGCCGAGCTGCTGGAGTCCGAAGGGCACCGTGTCACGACCGCCCTCAACGGCGTCGAGGCGCTCGACGCCTTCCGACACGAACGGCCGGATATCATCGTCTCGGATGTGATGATGCCGCAGCTGGACGGCTTCCAGTTGCTGGAGGCGGTGCGCGCTCATCCGGAGGGGCTGGGGGTGCCGTTCCTGTTCCTCAGCGCGCGCATCGAGCAGGCCGCCACCTCCCGCGCGCGCACCCTGGGCGCCGACGACTTCATCTTCAAACCCTTCGCGCCCGAGGAGCTGCTGGTGGCGATCCGCGCCAAGCTGGACCGGCGCCGCGCGCTCCAGCGGTTCGATACCCACGCCGCCCACCTGCAGACGGTGACGATGCTGGCCAACGTCATCGAGGCCCGCGAGAGCTACACCCGCGGCCACGTCGAGCGCGTGCAGCGTTACGCCGTGGAGCTGGCGCGCGCGCTGGGCTGGGACGCGGAGGCGCTGGCGATCTGCGAGTTCGGGGCCTTGCTGCACGACATCGGCAAGATCACGGTGCCGCGCGCGATCCTGAACAAGCGCCAACGGCTGCTCTACCCGGAATGGGCGCGGCTGCGCCGCCATCCGGAGACCGGGGCGCGCATGCTGCACGGCATCCAGCACTTGCAGGCCGCTCTGCCCTACGTGCTCTACCATCACGAACGCTGGGACGGCGCCGGTTACCCGGCCGGCCTGGCCGGCGCCGACATCCCGCGCGAAGGCCGT
Organism: Anaerolineales bacterium; assembly: GCA_034434015.1. Classification (GTDB taxonomy): domain Bacteria; phylum Chloroflexota; class Anaerolineae; order Anaerolineales; family UBA6663; genus SpSt-583. The sequence continues at coordinate 2,692 of DAOUAB010000231.1, read as the reverse complement.
CTGCTGGCCATCGTCGACGCCTATGACGCCATGACCAGCGACCGGCCGTACCGCCGGGCGTTGCCGGCCTCCGTGGCCCTGGATGAGATTCGGCGTCACAGCGGCGCGCAGTTCGACCCGGACATGGCCGCGGCCTTCCTCCAGCTGCGCGCGCAGGAGACCGCGGCGTGATTTGCGACGTGCGCCGCCTGGGCCGGGTCCCTTATGCCGAGGCCTGGGAGTTGCAGAAACAGCTGGCGGCCCAGCGCGCCGCCGGGCAGATCCCGGACACCCTGCTGCTCCTCGAGCACCCCCACACCTACACCTTCGGCCGCAAAGGTCAGGCCGCCCACCTGCTGTGGGATGAGGCGCAACGGAAAGCGCGCGGCGTGGACGTCCACTGGGTGGACCGGGGCGGCGACGTCACCTACCACGGCCCCGGCCAGCTGGTCGGCTATCCGATCCTGGCGCTCGGCGCGCCCGGCGCCGCCGCTGGGCGGCTGCCCCAGGCCGACTACGTGGGCTACGTCCGCAAGCTCGAAGCGGTCCTCATCCGCGTCTGCGCCCGCTTCGGGCTGGCGACCGGGCAGGTGAGCGGGCTGACCGGAGTGTGGGTCCAGCCGGACGTCGCTTCGCGCTGCCCGCATTGCCCGCCGGCCGCCCGGGCGGCGCCGTCCAAGATTGCGGCCATCGGCGTCAAGGTGGACGCGCGCGGCATCTCCCAGCACGGCTTTGCGCTCAACGTCGCGCCGGACATGGCGTACTTCGACGGCATCATCGGCTGCGGGCTCAAGGAGCACGCCGCCATCTCCCTGGCCGACCTGCTGGACGCGCCGCCGCCGATGAGCGCGGTCATGGACGAGACGGCGCGGCAGTTCCTGCGGGTGTTCGGTTACGAAGGAGCGGACGCGTGAAGTACTGCGTGACCGGCGCCACGGGTTTTGTCGGCGGCCAGGTGGCCCGCCAGCTCGCCGCCGCCGGGCATCAGGTGACGGCCGTGGTGCGGGACCCGGCCCGGGCCCGCGACCTGGCGGACCTGGGGATCGAACTGCATCCCGGCGACGTGACCGACAAAGAGTCCCTGCGCGCGGCGATGGCGGGCGTCGACGGCGTCTTTCACCTCGCCGGGTGGTACAAGATCGGCGCGCGCGACAAACGCCCCGGCGAGGCCGTCAACATCCGGGGCACGCAGAACGTCCTCGAGCTGATGCACGAGCTGCGCCTCCCGAAGGGCGTCTACACCAGCACGCTGGCCGTCAACTCGGACACCCGGGGCCGCCGGGTGGATGAGACTTACCACTTCGGCGGCGTGCGCCACCTGAGCGAGTACGACCGCACCAAGGCCGTGGCGCACGAGATCGCCGAGGCCTTCATCGGCCGCGGCCTGCCGCTGGTCATCGTCCAGCCCGGCCTGGTCTACGGCCCCGGCGACACGAGCAGCGTGCGGACCACGCTCATCCAATACCTCCAGCGCCGAGTGCCGGTCGTCCCGCAGCAGACCGCTTTCTGTTGGGGACACGTCGACGATATCGCGCGCGGCCACCTCCTGGCGATGGAGAAGGGCCAGGCCGGGCAGAACTACTTCCTCTGCGGGCCGGCGCACACCCTGGTCGAGGCCCTGCAGATCGCGCAGCAGATCACGGGCATCCCGGCCCCGCGCTCCGCGCCGCCGGGCGTCTTCAAGGCCCTGTCGGCGGTGATGGGGGTGGTGGAAAAGGTCGCGCCGGTGCCGGAGAGCTACACGGCCGAGGGCCTGCGCATCGCCGCGGGCGTCACCTACCTGGGCGACAACGCCAGGGCGCGGCGCGAGCTGGGCTGGGAGCCGCGCCCGCTGCGCGAGGGGCTGCGGACGACGCTGGAGCACGAGATGAAGCGGCTGGGGATGACGCGCGCCTGACGGGCTGCGGTCATGGTCACATCGCAACTGCGGACCATCTTCGTCCTGTTCCTGGCGCTCCGCCTGGCGCTGCTGCTGCTGTCCACGCCCCAGGGCGTGCTCAACGCCTATACCGACTACCACTTCTACTTCAATGCGGCCCGGTTCTCCGAGCAGGGCCGCTTTCCGTTCGTCAACATGTGGTTCGAGTACCCGCCCGTGGCCGCCTACCTGCCGCTGGCCGCGTACGGGCTGGCGCGCGCGGTCCTGCCGCCGGGCGACGTCTTCAGCCTCACCTATCTACTCTACGCCCGCTTGCTCGGCGCGCTGCTGCTGGTCTTCGAGGCCGGCACGCTGGTGCTGCTGCACCGTTGCGCCGAACGGGCGTGGGGCCCAGAACGGGCGGACACGCTGGCCTGGATATACGCCAGCCTGAGCCTGCCGCTGTTTTACTGGATGTACGGCCATCAGACCGTAGTGACTTTTTTCCTGCTGCTGGCGCTGTATGGCCTGATGACCGGGCGCTGGGCGGGCTCGGCGGCGGCGCTCGGGCTGGGGATCGCGGCCAAGCTCACGCCGGCCTTTTTCCTGGCGCCGGCTGTCCGCTATTTGTGGGACCGGCCGCGCCGCGCCCTGGTTTACGGCCTGATCGCCGCCGTGGTCGTCCTGGCCGCGTACGCGCCGTTTGTGGCGCTGGGCGGCGCGCCGTGGATCGCGGCCTCGTTCACGGCCCTGGCCGCCGGCGGCTCCTGGGCCACGCCCTGGGCGCTGCTCGACGGGAACTGGGGCACCGGCTACTACGGCCCGCTCGAGAACCGGCTCGACCTGGCGGCGGCG